>JAOPXG010000194.1 GCA_025965275.1 Nocardioides sp. | reverse complement strand
CTCCGGTCGGGGTGGCTGTCTCGTACGACCGCTGCCAGCTCGAGCCGTCCCAACTGCAGGTCGGCAGGTCGCCGTTCGCGTTGGTCCGGAAGCACGAGTCGGGCGGGTCGTCCGGGCCGCCGCCAGCCACGGCGGGCACAGCGGCGATCACGGCGAGCGTCAGCGCCGCCACCAGAGCAAGCAGAACACGGCGTACCCGAGGCATGTCGAGAACGATAGGTCGAAGTCCGCCGGTCCGCGCCTACTCTGGTCAGGTGTTGCGTCTCGGAACGCTCGTCATCGCGTCCCTCCTGCCCGTCGGCCTCGCCACCGGCTCCGCCGTCGCGGGCGGCGCGCCACCGACGGCCGGGCAGTGCCGCCAGCAGTGGGCCGACCTGAGCCAGCTGCACGGTGAGAACGGCAACCCGCGCGGTCCGGTGCCGGCGCTCACCGGACGGTGGGCGGCGACGGACCGGCGCGCGGACCGCTACCGCGAGACGGCGAGCGCCGACGACTGCGGCCCGGTGATCGACGACTTCGCCGATGCGTGGGGCGCGCTCGAGAGCTTCCAGTACGACCTCTACGCGTTCGACCCGAAGGCCGACCTGCGCGGCGCCGAGAACGACCGGCGCCACTACCAGGGCCTGCACTCCCCCGGCGAGCCGCCGAACCGGCTCTCGCCGAAGCTCGAGCACGCGTTCCGGGTGATCCGCCACCAGACGCCGGGCGCGATCCACGACCTCGAGCCGGCGCTCGACGGCGCCGAGGACGTCGACCCGCAGGACGACACCGCGGTCAAGGACTTCCTCCGCCACGCGCGGTCCGTCAAGCGGGACAGCGAGCACATCCAGCGGATGCGGCACCCCTACCGCGTGATCGGCGACGCCGAGCTCGACGAGGAGTGACCGCGCCGGGCTACTCGTCCCAGCCGGAGTTGTAGACGTCGAGCCCGAACGTGTCGACGTCCTCGTCCCGCGCGTAGCCCAGCTTGGTGAGCCCGAAGATCTCCTCGATCAAGCCGAGCAGCGAGTAGTGGTTGTACGGCGTGGTGCTCCACGTGTCGGGCTCCACGAACTTCGAGATGACCAGGGCGCCGATCTTCCCGCCGCCGGGACCGAGGATGCCCGGCATCGGTGAGTTGGCCGACGTAGCGGGCCCGCAGCACGCGGTGGCGTCCTCCTGCGGCCCGTCGGACTCGTCCGCGGTGATCACCAGCACGCCGTTCCTGCGGAACGCCGGCGACTTCAGCAGCCGCGGCACCCACGTCCGCATCCAGCTGTTCACGCTCGCCAGCCCGCCCGGTCGTCCGTCAGCGCACGGCGCGTCGTGCCCGTCGTGGCAGAGGTCCGGGGTGATGTAGACGAGGTTGGGGGTAGTGCTGACGCGGCGCAGGTCGTGGCGCAGCCGACCGAGCCCGACGACGTGATGCTTGCAGTACGTCGCCCGGTCGGTGATCGACCGGAAGTAGACGAACGGGTTGTGCCGCGCGGCGTAGTTGTGCCCCGCGGTCGCGTGCTGGGTCGGGTCCATGGTGTCGCGCTGCGGGTGCTGGCAGGGCTTCTGCATGTCGTCCATGTAGCCCTTCCACGTCAGCCCGTGGCGGCTCAGCTGGCCGGCCAGCGTCGGGACGTCCGCCGGGAAGACGCAGCCGGTGCCGAGCGCCTGGCCCGGCGCCACGGTGCCGGTCCGCGCGAACGTCGAGTAGCTCTGGCAGTCGGACTGCATGTCGGGGTTCGGACCCTGCCCCGAGATCTGGGCGACGTAGTTGGGCTGCGAGTTGTGGGCGGTGCCGTAGTAGTGGTTGAGCAGCACGCCCTTCTTGCGGAGCGTGGTCGCGAGGTACGGCGCCGCCGAGTCGCCGCCCCAGGTCTCGTCGTAGCCCTTGTTCTCGATGTTGATCACGAACACGTGCCGCGCCGGCGGCACGTACCGCGCCGCGGCCAGTGCACGAGCCGGACCCTCGGCCGGGCGGTCGGCGTGCGCCGGCGAGAGCGCCAGCCCGCTGATGACCAGCGCCAGGACGCAGAGCGGTCGCACGATCATCCGGGCAACCTCATCCCGAGGTCGAGCGCCAGCCGCTTCAGCGCGGCCCAGTCTGCGGACTTGGTCTCGTCGGGCGCGCAGCCCGCGGGCGTGATGTCCGGGACGTCGTACGTCGGCGACGAGAGGTCCGGACCGCCGGAGAAGTCGAGCGCCTCCGCCATGTTGCGGGCGTGCCGATCGCGCGGCGTCAGCGCCTTCAGGCCCCAGCGCCACTCGATCATCTTCAGCACCGAGGTGTGGTCGTAGACCTGGTGCGAGACGTGACCCCGGCGGGCCAGCGGCGAGATCATCAGCGCCGGCGTCCGGAAGCCGCGCAGCGCGGTCTTCTTCGAGACGTCGGGCGCCTTGCGCGGCTGGACGTGGTCGAAGAAGCCGCCCCACTCGTCGTAGTTGATGACCAGCACGGTCTTCTCCCAGCCCGGCCCGTTGCGGACCGCGTCGTAGACCTGGTTGAGGAACGCCTGGCCGGCTCGGATGTCGGCGAGCGGGTGGTCGTCGTTCGACCTGCCCGACTCCTCGTCGAGGAAGCGGGGGTCGACGAACGACACGGCGGGGAGCGTCCCGGCCGCCGCGTCGACGAGGAACTTGGTGAACGGCTGGGAGATGCTGGCGTACTTGCCGTACCAGAGCGCCGTGAAGGGGATGTCGCTGAAGTAGTAGGTGCCGCTGACGCCCTTGGCGGCCAGCCGGTCCCAGATCGTCGTGAGCTTGCACTGGTCGGTGTTGTTGTGGAGCCGGTCGGTCTGCGCCGCGTGCTGGTAGAAGCGGTTGGGGTAGGTCTCGGCCATCACCGCGGAGAAGTAGCGGTCGAACACCGTCCAGTCGCGGGCGGCGTGCGAGTAGAACGACAGGTCCTCGTCGGTGTAGTAGCCGATCGCGAGCAGGTCGTTGTTGCCGGACTTGAGGAAGCCGTCGAGCTTCCCGCCGTTGAGCTGGATCCGGCCGCCCTCGTAGGAGTGGTCGGGGTCCTCGAAGCCGCAGCCGTCCGGCGACGCGAGGTGGTGCGTCTTGTGCCGGACCCCCTTGCGGTCGACGTAGCTCAGCCCCGCCTGCTTGCCGTCCGCCCCTTCCAGCCAGCCGAGGTAGTGGTCGAAGGAGCGGTTCTCCATCATCACGAGCACGACGTGCTCGATGCCGGAGTCCGCGGGGGCGGGGAGGGTGGCGGCCGCGCTCGCGGGCAACCAGCGGGCCGCGCCGGTGGCGGCGGCGACGCCGGAGACCGACGCGGCTCCGAGCAGATGGCGGCGAGAGATGCTCACGCAGGCAGTGTGCGCTTCGTGGGGCTCCGCGTCACCAGATCCGAACGGGTGTTTGCCAGACGTTAAGAGACGGTGACCGACGCGGCCGCGCCGTCGACGGACTCCATGCCCTCGGCGATGCGCATGGCTTCCTCGATCAGGGTCTCGACGATCTGCGACTCGGGGACGGTCTTGATGACCTCGCCCTTCACGAAGATCTGGCCCTTGCCGTTGCCCGAGGCGACGCCGAGGTCGGCCTCGCGGGCCTCGCCCGGGCCGTTGACGACGCAGCCCATGACGGCGACCCGCAGCGGGACCTCCATGCCCTCGAGGCCGGCGGTCACCTGCTCGGCGAGCGTGTAGACGTCGACCTGGGCGCGGCCGCACGACGGGCAGGAGACGATCTCGAGCTTGCGTGGGCGCAGGTTGAGCGACTGCAGGATCTGGATGCCGACCTTGACCTCCTCGACCGGCGGGGCCGAGAGGGAGACGCGGATCGTGTCGCCGATGCCCTGGGACAGCAGCGCGCCGAACGCCGTCGCCGACTTGATCGTGCCCTGGAACGCCGGGCCGGCCTCGGTCACGCCGAGGTGGAGCGGCCAGTCGCCGGCCTCGGCGAGCAGCTCGTAGGCCCGCACCATGACGACCGGGTCGTTGTGCTTCACGGAGATCTTGAAGTCGTGGAAGTCGTGCTCCTCGAAGAGCCCCGCCTCCCAGACGGCCGACTCGACCAGCGCCTCGGGCGTGGCCTTGCCGTACTTGTCCAAGATCCGCTTGTCGAGGCTGCCCGCGTTGACGCCGATCCGGATCGAGGTGCCGCGGTCCTTGGCGGCCCGCGCGATCTCCTTGACCTGGTCGTCGAACTTGCGGATGTTGCCCGGGTTGACCCGGACGGCGGCACAGCCGGCGTCGATCGCGGCGTAGACGTACTTCGGCTGGAAGTGGATGTCGGCGATCACCGGGATCTGCGAGTGCTGGGCGATCTCGGCCAGCGCGTCGGCGTCGTCCTGGCTGGGGCAGGCGACCCGGACGATGTCGCAGCCGGTCGCGGTCAGCTCGGCGATCTGCTGGAGCGTGCTGTTGACGTCGCTGGTGAGCGTCGTCGTCATCGACTGCACGGAGACCGGGGAGTCACTGCCGACGCCGACCTTGCCCACCTGGATCTGGCGGGTCTTGCGGCGCGGGGCGAGCACCGGGGGCGGTGCTTCGGGCATGCCCAGGCTGATGGCGGTCACTGGTTGATCCTAGGACTCGAGGTGGATGGGGACGACGAGGTCCCCGATGATCAGGACGACGCCCATGACGAGCAGCGCCGAGGCCACGACGTACGCGATCGGCAGCAGCTTGGCGACGTCGACGTAGCCCGGGTCGGGCCGGCCGCGCAGCCGGGCGAACCCGCGCCGGATCGCCTCCCACAGGGCGCCGGCGATGTGGCCGCCGTCGAGGGGCAGCAGCGGGATGAAGTTGAACATCCCGATGAAGAAGTTGAAGCCGGCGATCAGCATCAGCAGGAAGACGGCCTTCTCGGCGAACGGGAAGCCCTCGTGGGACACCGTCTCCCCCGCGAGCCGGCCGCCGCCGACGATGCTGACCGGGCTGT
The DNA here is from genome assembly GCA_025965275.1 of Nocardioides sp. Lineage (GTDB taxonomy): Bacteria > Actinomycetota > Actinomycetes > Propionibacteriales > Nocardioidaceae > Nocardioides. The sequence continues at coordinate 4,841 of JAOPXG010000194.1, read as the reverse complement.
CCGCGGCGCGGTCCTTGACGCCGACGATGGCCTCCGCGACGCCCCAGACCTTGACCGGCAGGGTGCCGAGCGCCTGGACGGTCTGCACCGTCATGTCGCCCATCTGGTCGAGCGTGTAGACCGGCCCGCCGGTGGTGACCACCGTGTGGCTGCTCGGCGTGACCCCGAGGAAGCCGACCTGGTGGAGCGTGAGGTCGGTGCCGGACGTCGGCCGGGCCTCGACGGTGGTGCTCGTGGTGCCGGTCAGCTCCTGGCCGTCGCGCTCGTAGCCGATGACCGCCTGGCCGTCCTCGTTTCCGCGGATCAGGTCGCGCAGCTGCTCCCAGCCGGTGACGGCGGTGCCGTTGAACGTGGTGACGGTGTCACCGGGCTGCAGGCCCGCCTCGACCGCCGGGCTGGCCGGGTCGCTGGCCTTGCAGTCGCGACCCTCCTCGGCGTACGGGATCACGCACTGCGACACGTTGTCGATCACGGGAGCGCCGGCGTCGGGCTCGACCGTGTGCTGGCCGTAGAGGCCGAAGACGCCCCAGAAGATGAAGAACGCGATGAGGATGTTCACCGTCGGCCCGCCGGCCATCACGACGACCTTCTTCCACCACGCCATCTTGTAGAAGAGGCGGTCGGAGTCCTCGGGCTTGATGGTCTCCCACTCGGCCGCGCGGGCGTCGGAGATGAGCTGGGTGAACATGCCGGTGTTGGACTTGCGGACCTTGACGACCTGGTTGCCCTGGGCGTCGTACGTCACCTCGTCGGCGAGCTCGGCCGCGCCGGGCGGCAGCATCCCGACGATCTTCACGTAGCCGCCGAGCGGGATCGCCTTGACGCCGTACTCCGTCTCGCCGACCCGCTTGCTCCACACCGTGGGGCCGAAGCCGATGAAGTATTGGGTCACCTTCCCGCCGAACGCCTTCGCGGGGATCAGGTGGCCGAGCTCGTGGAGACCGATCGAGGCCAGGATGGCGACCACGAAGATCACCACACCGAGCAGGTAGAACAGGCCGGTCATCGGGTCCCTTCGATCTTCGCGGTGGCGACGGTGCGCGCCCAGGAGTCGGCCGCGAGGACGTCCTCGACGGTCATCGACTGCCCTTCAGAGGGTACGTCGTGGCTGCTGAGAACAGCCTGAACCGTCGGCACGATGTCGTTGAACGCGAGCCGGCCGCCGCGGAAGGCGTCGACGGCCACCTCGTTGGCGGCGTTGTAGACCGCGGGTGCCGTGCCACCGGCCTCCCCCGCGGCGCGCGCCAGCGCGACCGCCGGGAACGCCTCGTCGTCGAGCGGGAAGAACTCCCACGTCTCCGGCCGGGTCCAGTCGACGGGCGGCGCCGCGTCGGGCACCCGGTCCGGCCAGGACAGGCCGAGCGCGATCGGGATCAGCATGGTGGGCGGGCTGGCCTGCACGAGCGTCGAGCCGTCGACGAACTCGACCATCGAGTGCACGACGCTCGTCGGGTGCACGACGACCTCGATCCGGTCGAAGGGGATGCCGAAGAGCAGGTGCGCCTCGATCACCTCGAGGCCCTTGTTGACCAGCGTGGCGGAGTTGATCGTGATGACCGGGCCCATGTCCCAGGTGGGGTGGGCCATCGCCTGCTCCGGCGTCACGTCGGCGAGCTGCTCGCGGGTCTGTCCGCGGAACGGGCCGCCACTCGCGGTCAGCACCAGCCGGCGTACCTCCTCAGCCGTGCCGCCCCGCAGGCACTGCGCGAGCGCGCTGTGCTCGGAGTCGACCGGGACGATCTGACCGGGTTTCGCACGGTCGAGAACCAGCGGGCCGCCCATGATCAGCGACTCCTTGTTGGCCAGCGCGAGCGTGGTGCCGGCGTCGAGCGCGGCGAGGGTCGGTCGCAGGCCGACGGCGCCGGTGATGCCGTTGAGGACGACGTCGCAGGGCCGGCCGGCCGCCTCGACGCTCGCCTCCTCACCGAGACCGTGGAAGGCGGGGTCGAACTCCGCGACCTGGCGCTCGAAGAGCTCGGGGTTCGACCCGCCCGCGGTCAGGGCGACGACCCGGAACCGGTCGGGGTTGGCACGGACCAGGTCGAGGGCCTGGGTGCCGATCGACCCGGTCGAGCCCAGGACGGCGATATCGCGGCGAGTCACTGCCCCAGTGTCCCGCACCGCCCGTCGGTCACTGAATCGCCACGAACAGTCATGAAATCGTTGCCCAACACCCCTGCCAGTGACGGAACCCGTCGCACTAGGCTCCCTGTCATGACCGAAACTGCTGTCGCCGTCGGTGGCCCCACCCTTCCGCAGGAGCGCCGCCTCGTCACCGCGATCCCCGGCCCGGGCTCACTCGAGCGGCTGGAGGCCAAGAAGACCCACGTCGCGAACGGCGTCGGGACAACGCTGCCGGTCTTCGTAGCCGCGGCGGGCGGGGGCGTGATCGTCGACGTCGACGGCAACTCGCTCATCGACCTCGGCTCCGGCATCGCGGTCGTGACGGTCGGCAACGCGGCCCCCGCGGTGGCCCGCAACGTGCACGCGCAGGTCGAGGCCTTCACGCACACCTGCTTCATGGTCACGCCGTACGACGGCTACGTCGACGTGTGCGCGGCGCTCGCGGAGCTCACCCCCGGCGACCACGCGAAGAAGAGCGCGCTCTTCAACTCGGGCGCCGAGGCGGTCGAGAACGCCGTGAAGATCGCCCGCGTCGCGACCGGCCGGGACGCGGTGGCGGTCTTCGACCACGCCTACCACGGCCGCACCAACCTCACGATGGCGATGACGGCGAAGAACATGCCCTACAAGAACGGGTTCGGCCCGTTCGCAGGCGAGGTCTACCGGGCCCCGATGTCCTACCCGCTGCGCGACGGACTGACCGGCGAGCAGGCCGCGGCGCGGGCGATCGACGTGCTCGACAAGCAGGTCGGTGTCGACAACCTCGCGTGCGTGGTGATCGAGCCGATCCAGGGCGAGGGCGGCTTCATCGTCCCGGCGCCCGGCTTCCTGCCCGCCCTCGCGGCGTGGGCGAAGGACAACGGCATCGTGTTCATCGCCGACGAGATCCAGAGCGGCTTCTGCCGCACCGGCGACTGGTTCGCCTCCGAGCACGAGAAGGTCGTGCCCGACCTGGTCACGACCGCGAAGGGCATCGCGGGCGGGTTCCCGCTGGCCGGCGTCACCGGCCGCGCGGAGCTGATGGACAGCGTGCACGTCGGTGGTCTCGGCGGCACGTACGGCGGCAACCCGGTCGCCTGCGCGGCCGCGCTCGGCGCGATGGAGGAGATGCGGGACGGCCGGCTGGCCGCCCGCGCCCGCGAGATCGGCGTCCGGATGAGCGCGCGCCTCGGCGAGCTGGCCGCGGTGCACGACGTCATCGCCGACGTGCGTGGCCGCGGCGCGATGATGGCGATCGAGCTGTGCAAGCCGGGGACGACGGAGCCGGACCCGGTCCGCACGGCGGCGGTCGCGGCGTACTGCCACCAGCAGGGTGTCGTCGTGCTCACCTGCGGCACCTGGGGCAACGTCTTCCGGTTCCTGCCGCCGCTGTCGATCGGGGACGCCCTCCTCGAGGAGGCGTTCGACGTGGTCGCGGAGGCCTTTGCCGCCACGGCGTGACCGCACTCACGGCTCGACGGCGGCACCGGGCTTGCCCGCGTCGGCGTAGGACCGCACGACCGAGGTGTTGAGCGGGAAGTCGATCGTGAGCTCGCGGAACAGCAGGCCCGCGGCGGTCGTCGCCGCCGCGGTCGCCTGCGCGACGACCTCGTCGGCGAGGGCGACCGGGGTGTGCACGACGACCTCGTCGTGGAGGAAGAAGACCAGGTGCGGGCGGAGGTCCAGCGGGCCGGTGCCGCCCAGGCGCCAGAGCCGGTTGCGCAGGTCGGCGATCCAGCACAGCGCCCACTCGGCGCCGGTGCCCTGCACGACGAAGTTGCGGGTGAAGCGGCCGTAGGCGCGCCGGTAGCGGGCCTGGCTGTCGGGGTCGACCGGCGGGTCGTCGGGGTCGCGGTCCCAGGCCTCGCCCAGCCCGGGCGACCCGCGCCCCAGCAGCGTGCGCACGACCTGGCCGCGCTCGCCGGCACGGGCGGCGTCCTCGACGAGGCCGAAGGCGTCGGGGTAGCGCCGGGTGAGCCCGGCGACCATCCGGCCGCTCTCGCCGGTGGTGGCGCCGTACATCGCGCCGAGCAGGCCGAGCTTGGCGTCCTTGCGGCTGGCGACCGCGCCGTCGTCGACCATCCCCTGGTAGAGGTCGGCGCCGCGGGCGGCCTTGGCCAGCGCGCGGTCGCCGCTCATCCCGGCGAGCACGCGCGGCTCGAGCTGGGCGACGTCGGCGACGACGAACGTCCAGCCCTCATCGGCCACCGCCGCCGACCGGACCTGCACCGGGAACGACAGCGCACCTCCCCCGTTGGACGACCACCGGCCGGTGGCGGAACCGGCCGGCTGGTACGACGGCCGGAACCGGCCGTCGCTCACCCACTGGTCGATCCACGCCCAGCCGTTCGTCTGGAACAGGTGGGCGAGCTGCTTGTAGCGCAGCAGTGGGACGACGCCCGGGTGGTCGAGCGCGCGCAGCGACGACGCACGGGTGTCGGTGACGTCCAGCCCGGCCCGGCGCAGCGCCGTCAGCAGCTCGGGCCTCGAGTCGGGGTTGAGGCCGGGTGCGTCGAACGCGTCGCGCACCTCGGCGACCAGTGCCTCGAGCGCCTGCGGTCGGGCGCCCCGCGGCGGTCGAGGCCCGAGCAGGTCGGCGAGCAGGCGCTCGTGGACGTCGACCCGCCACGGGACCCCGGCGTACGTCATCTCGGCCGCGACCAGCGCGCCCGACGACTCCGCCGCGAGCAGCAGCCCGAGCCGCGCGGCCTCGGGGGACGCCGCGACGGCGGCCAGCT
>JAOPXG010000121.1 GCA_025965275.1 Nocardioides sp. | reverse complement strand
CGCGGCTGTCGCACCTGCAGGACATCTTCCACGTGCCGGAGTTCGACCGTCTCGAGATCCAGCACTTCTTCGAGGTCTACAAGGACCTCGAGCCCGGCAAGTCCGTCGAGGGCGCGACGTGGGTGGGCCGGGTGCAGGCCGAGGCCGAGGTCCTGCGCTCACGCGAGCGCTACGTGCCACCCAAGCCGCACGAGCACTAGAGCCTCGTCGCCGGCGTGGAGCTACAGGATCTTGCTGCCGTACATCTCCCCGAGCGGGTCTGCCAGCAGCTCGAGGCGGACGCCGTCCGGGTCGCGGAAGTACATCGAGACGCCGCTCTCGAGGTGGTACTCCACGCCTGCGTCGTCGCCGGCGACCCGCGGCACGCCCACCTGCGCGACATCGGCGACATCAGCGAGTTCGACCAGCTCGAGATCCAGCACTTCTTCGAGGTCTACAAGGACCTCGAGCCCGGCAAGTCCGTCGAGGGTGCCGAGTGGGTCGGGCGCACCGAGGCCGAGGCCGAGGTGTACGCGTCGTTCGAGCGTCTCAAGACCGAGGGCCACTCCGAGAGCCAGCCTCACCCTCCGAGCCAGGGTCGCCCCGAGAATCACTGACCGCCCACCGGTCGGCGGGCACGTCACCGGGTCTCGACACGCCGGTCGCGGCTACGTCCCTCAGCCGCGCGGCTCGCTCGACCACCAATGATGTGACTGAGGCCGCTGCCGCGGCTCAGATCAGATCGGGCGACCGGAGCATCTCGACCGGGACGCCCCAGGCGTCGACGAGGTCGACGGCGATCGGGCGGACCTTGCGGCAGAGGCTGCCGATCTCGCGGCTGATCGCCTTGGAGCGCTGCACGGTGAGCCGGCCGTGCTCCATGAACCACGCACGGTCGGCCTCGATGGTCGAGAGCGCGAACAGGTCGCAGAGCAGGTTGAGGGCGACCTTCTGGTCACCGGCGGGCAGGCTACGGGTCTTGCTCACGAAAGCCTCGAGCACCAGCCGCTCGACGTGCGCGTTGGCGGCGCCGATGACGTGGTCCTGCACCCGGGAGAACACCTCGCCCGGGTTCATCTTCTGGTCGATGCCGCGCTTGAGCCGCCGGGCGACGCCGGCCAGCATGTGCTCCTCGCGGAAACGGAGCATCGCGAGCTGGTAGTCCGGGTCGAGCAGTCCGGCGTCCTGGTCCCACTGGTCGCCGCCGGGCAGCAGGTCCTTGACCCGCTCGAGCAGCTTGTGGGCCGACGTCTTCTCGATCACGGTCTCGACCGCGAGGTTGGTGACGAAGCGGACCATGCCGAGCTGGTCCATGTCCTCGAACTCGCTCGCGTAATCGGTGAGCAGGCCCTTCGCCACGAGCTGCAGCAGCACGTGGTTGTCACCCTCGAACGTCGTGAACACGTCGGTGTCGGCCTTGAGCGCGGCGAAGCGGTTGACCGCCAGGTAGCCCGCGCCCCCACAGGCCTCGCGGCACTCCTGGATGGTGCGGGTCGCGTGCCACGTGCCGAGCGCCTTGGTGCCGGCCGCGCGCGACTCGAGCTCGCGACGGGCGATGTCGTCGTCAGTGATGCCCGAGAAGACGTCGTGCAGCTGGGACGCGACGACCTCCTGGGCGAAGTGCAGTGCGTAGGTCCGCGCGATCAGCGGGAAGAGCCGGCGCTGGTGCATGCCGTAGTCGAGGAGCAGCTCCTCGTGCTCGTCCGAGGTCGCCTCGAACTGACGACGGCGTACGGCGTACTTCGTGGCGATCGCCAGCGCCACCTTGCTCGCGTTGATGCCGGCGCCGCCGACGCACACGCGACCCTGGACCAGGGTGCCGAGCATCGTGAAGAAGCGCCGGTTGGGGTTCTCGATCGCGCTCTCGTAGACGCCCGCCGGCGTCACGTCGGCGAACCGGTTGAGCAGCGCCGTGCGCGGCACTCGCACCTGGTCGAACCAGATCCGGCCGTTGTCGACGCCGTTGAGGCCCATCTTGAGACCGTCGTCCTCGATCCGGACGCCCGGACAGGGCTTGCCGTTCTCGCGGATCGGGACGACGAAGGCGTGCACGCCCTCGGACTTGCCGCCGACCTCGAGCTGGGCGAAGACGGCCGCGACCTGGGCGTGCTTCGCGGCGTTGCCGATGTAGTCCTTACGGGCGTCCTCGGTGGTCGTGGTGATCACGAACTCCTGCGCCGCGACGTCGTACGTGGCCACGGTGCCGAGCGCCTGGACGTTGGAGCCGTGGCCGGTCTCCGTCATCGCGAAGCAGCCCATCAGCTTGCCGGTGACCAGGTCGGCCAGGTAGGCGTCGTGGTGCTCCTTGGTGCCGAGCTGGAGGATCGCGCCGCCGAAGAGGCCGAACTGGACACCGACCTTCACCAGCACCGAGAGGTCGCCGTACGCGAGCGTCTCGAAGGCCGCGATCGAGGCGCCGATGTCGCCACCGCCGCCGTACTCCTGGGGGAAGCCCATGCCGGTCTGGCCGGTCGCGGCCATCTCGACGACGACGTCCTTGACCCGCTCACGGAACTCGTCCGTCGAGAGCTGCTCGGCGTCGTCGAGGATCGACGCGTACTCGGCGAGGTTGCTGCGCACCAGGTTGCGCACCTCGGCGTACTTGCCGTCGAGGAGGGCGGTCAGCGCGGGTACGTCGACCTCGGGCTGGACGTATCCCTGCGCGGCGGGTGCGACGGTGTCGGTGGCCATGCCCCGACGCTACCCATGCGGTTCCGGCTTCAAGCAGTGCTCTGGACCGGGGATGGTGTGACGTGCGCCCCTCAGGGGCGGGCGTAGAAGTTCGGGGTCGTCCACGCGTACATGGAGACCTCTTGGACCGGGACGCCGGTGCGCGGCGCCTGGATGATCATCCCGCCGCCGGTGTAGAGCGCGACGTGGTAGATCGAGCCCGGGTCCGACGACGAGCCCCAGAACACCAGGTCGCCGGGCTGGAGCTGGCCGGCCGAGATCGGCGTGGACTGCTCGTACTGCGCCACCGAGTAGTGCGGGAGGTAGGTCCCACCCGCGCCCCACGCGCCCATGGTCAGACCGGAGCAGTCCCACGCGCTGGGGCCCGATGCTCCCCAGCGATAGGGCTCACCGATCTGGGCGCGGGCGAACGAGATCGCTGCCTGGGCGCCGGACGCGGGGGCGGGCGGGGTGGGCGTGGGGGTGGTCGTGGGGGTGCTCGGAGTCGACGGGGTGGTGGGCTCGGGGTCCGGGGTGGGCGCCGGCGAGGACGGCGCGGTCGGCGCGCTGGGCTCGGGGTCGGGGCTCGGCGTGCTCTGCTCCTCGACCTCCTGCTCGTGCTGGGCCGCGGCAGCCGCGGCCTCGGCGGCCTGCTGCTCGAGGGCGGACTGGCGACGCTGGGCGAGCTTCACGCTGATGTGCTGGAGGTCGGCGAGCTGGGCGATCAGCGCGGCCTTCTCGTCGGCGATCGACGCCGCGTCGGCGGCGGCCGCGTCGGCGGCAGCCCGGGCCTGGTCGCGAGCGTCCTGGGCCTCCTGCTTGGCGGCGACGGCGTCGTCCTCGGCGTCCTCGGCCTGCTGCTGCGCGACGTCCGCGAGGGTCGCCGCGGCGCGGAACTCGTTGTAGTTGCCGTCGAGCGCCGCCTCGGCGTTCTGCAGGCTGGTGGTGCGATCGACGACCGTGTCGATCCCGTCGGACCGCACGATCGCGGAGAACGCGGTCAGCCCCGGGGACATCTCGTACGACGTGACGAGCGCGTCGCCGTACGCCTCCCGCTGGCGCTGGACGTCGGTCTCCGCGACCGCCGACCGCCGCTGTGCCTCGACGGCGGCCCTGCGGGCCTCGGCGGCGCGCCAGCGGGCCCCGTTGTAGGCCTCCGCAGCCTGGGCGGCGGCGATGGCCGACTCCTGCAGCCGCTGGTTGGCGAGCACGAGCCGGGCGCGGACCGCGTCGACGTCGTCAGCCTTGTCGCGGGCGGCGACCCGGGCTTCGTGGATGTCCTGGTGGCTGGGGACGGTGTCGTCGTCGGCCACGGCGACGCCGGTGGTGACGCCGGCGACTCCGCCGACCGCGAGGGTCAGGGCGAGGGCTGCCGCCACTCCGAACGCTCGCACCGTGGTGTCTCCCAGATGTCGCTGCTGTGATCGTCCGCCCCATGCGGCACTCGCAGCACGTTAGACAACTTTCGTCCCAAAAGGAACATCTTCCTCAACTTTTTCTGAGATCGCCGGCGTGTCGACTTGACGAACTACAACATTGTAATTCATTCGCTGCGCGGGTAGTCCCTGACGAAAGAGGGGCTTTCGGGCGCGCAGAACCCCCCGATCGTCAGGGACTATCCGGACGAGGAGGCAGACGGGTCAGTGGTCGACGGGGACGGCCGAGGAGGTGGTCGTCGGGTGTGAGGCGAGCCCGTGCTTGTCGAACTTCTGGCCGCTGGCGACGCCACCGACGTAGAAGGAGATGACCGCGATCATGACGCCGGCGATGTCGTCGGCGATGTAGTGCCAGCCGAAGTACAGGGTGGCGATCACGGTGAGCCCGAAGTTGACCCAGAAGATGATCCTGAGGGGCTTCGAGTTCACCGTGTACTGGATCATCAGCGCGACCAGCAGCGTGATCGCGCAGTGCAGGCTCGCGAAGCCGGCCACCGACTGCACGGCGTCGCCGATGCCGCCCCACAGGACGTTGTGGCGACCGTTGACCAGCGAGTCCATCAGCTGGCTGGTCGGCGTGTTCGGGAGCGCGTCGTACAGCCAGGTGTACTCGAGGCCGGGGCCGAGCGTGGGGAGCGCGTAGTAGGAGATCGTGCCGAGCGTCCAGGCCACGCACTGCGACGTCACGAACCAGTAGCCGTACGACAGGTTGCGCGACCACACCAGCCAGGCCGTCACGGCCAGCGGCACCAGGGGCAGGAACCACAGGTAGACGTAGGAGAGCGGGTACGCCGCGATCTGCTCGCCGAAGATGGTGTGCAGCACGGTCGCCGGGTCGTGGCCGAACAGCAGCAGCCGGTCGAGCATGTGCAGCTCGCGGTCGTAGGTCTCGCCGCGGACGAAGGGCAGGAACGACTTCAGGTTCCGGTAGCTGACGTAGACGATGTAGAAGCAGATGATGCCGAGCGCGACCAGGGTGAGGCGCTCGCGGTTCCAGTGCTGGCGCCAGCGCTCGCGCACGATCTCGGGCATCAGCCGCGGGTTGAGCTTCGAGTACCAGAGCGTCCGCGGCAGCATGTCGAGCAGCAGCGCGCCGAGCAGCAGCAGCGGCAGGCGCAGCCAGGACGGGCCGAGGAAGCTGCCCTCGGGGTCGATCAGCCGCTTGTCGTAGAGGATCGCGACCACGATCGCCGCCCCGCCCATGAGCACGGCGTTGCCCACCAGAAGGACGTAGGCGCGGCGATACACGCCCGCCAGTGTAGAGAGGTTTCGAGACGCCTCGTTCCTCGGCCCTCAACCACCGGATCTTCCGTGACCGGCGGGTGTCGCGGCCAGCCGGCCGGGGTCGACGGCCAGCGCGACCCGGTCGCCAGGAGCGGGGTGCGTCCCGAGGCGGGCGACCGCGTCGACCTCGCCGATCCCGTCGACGTCGACGACCAGCCGGATCTGCTCCGGCGTCGCCCGGCCCGACACGACGACACCGCCGAGCGGTCCACCCTCGGCCACGGCCAGGGCGGAGCGTCGTACGGCGACCGCGGGCGCCGCCGGCAGCCCGGCCGCGGCGAGCAGCGTGGCGGCGGCCGCGCCGTCCAGCACCCGGGCGTAGCCGAGGAAGAGGGCCGTCTCGGCGTCGACGGGCGCGCGCCAGACCTCGGCGATGTCGCCCTGCTGGACGATCCGCCCGGACCGCATCACGGCCAGCCGGTCGGCCACCGCGAACGCCTCCTCGTGGTCGTGGGTGACCATCAGCGCGGTGGTGCCGGCCGCGCGCAGGATGTCGCCCAGATCGGCGGCCAGCCGCTCGCGCAGTCCCGCGTCGAGCGCCGACAGCGGCTCGTCGAGGAGCAGCAGCCGCGGCGACACGGCCAGCGACCGGGCCAGTGCGACCCGTTGCCGCTCGCCGCCGGAGAGGGTGCCGGGCAGCCGGTCGCCGTACCCCTCCAGCCCGACCAGCGCGAGCAGCTCGCGCACCCGCTCGGGCGCCTTGGGGGTACGCCGCAGGCGCAGCGCGTAGCCGACGTTGCGGGCCACCGTCAGGTGGGTGAAGAGCTGGCCGTCCTGGAACATCAGCGCGAAGCCACGCTTGTGGGTGGGGACGCCGGCGAGGTCGGCGCCGTCCCAGCAGATCCGGCCGGCGGTCGTCGGCTCGAGCCCGGCGACCGCGCGCAGCAGCGTCGATTTGCCGCTGCCGGACGGGCCGAGGACGGCGAGCACGTCACCGTCGGACAGCCTGAGCGTCGCGTCGACGACGGCGGGCACCCCGTCGTACGCCACCGAGACGTCGTGCAGCGACAGCATCAGAAGGACCCCACCGACGGGACGCGCAGCCGCTCCACGAGCAGCATCACCACGGCGGTCGTGGCGGCGAGGACGACGGAGGCGGCGAGGGCCATGCCGTAGTTCATCGCACCGGGGTGCCCGATCAGCCGGAAGATCACGATCGGCATCGTCGGGTGGTCGTCGCGGGCGAGGAACGAGGTGGCGCCGAACTCCCCCAGCGACACCGCGAAGGCGAAGCCGGCCGCGGCGAGCAGCGGCTTCCACATCGCCGGCAGGTCGACGGTCACGAACGCCCGGACCGGCCCGGCTCCCAGCGATGCGGCGGCCTGGCGCTGGCGGTCGTCGACACCACCGAGCACCGGCACCAGCGTGCGGACGACGAGCGGGAGGGCCACCAGCGCCTGGGCGATCGGCACCAGCAGCGGCGAGTCGCGCAGGTCGAGCGGCGGCCGGTCGAGGGTGATCAGGAAGCCGAAGCCGAGCGTCACCGCGCTGACCCCGAGGGGCAGCATGAAGAAGCCGTCGAGGATCCCGCGCGCGCGGCGCTCGCTGCGGGTCTGCGAACGACGCGTCACGAGGACGGCGACGGCCAGCCCCATGGCGAGTGCCATCCAGGTCGCGTCGATCGCGGTGCGGATCGAGGTGACCAGGGCATC
>JAOPXG010000286.1 GCA_025965275.1 Nocardioides sp. | reverse complement strand
TCCTGCAGAAGGTCGACGCCGCCGAGCTGTACGCCGTCACCGGTCTCCAGCAGCTGCCGTTCAACACGGTCTACCAGCTGGTCGCCTCGCTCGGCAGCGCGGCCCTGGAGGCGGCCGAGACGCTGCTGCTCCTGCCCGACCTGCTCGCCTACTGGTTCACCGGCGAGGTGGGCGCAGAGCGCACCAACGCCTCGACGACGCAGCTCTACGACGTCCGTTCGCAGGAGTGGGCGCTCGACCTGGCCAAGCGGCTCGAGCTGCCGTGGGCGATCCTGCCGCCGCTGCGCGACCCCGGCTCCGTCATCGGTCCGATCCTCCCCGAGGTCGGCGGGTACGTCGGCCTCCCCGGCGTACCCGTCATCGCCGTCGGCTCCCATGACACCGCCTCCGCGGTGGTCGGGGTGCCGGCCGACGAGGAGAGCTTCGCCTACATCTCCTCCGGCACCTGGTCGCTGGTCGGGCTGGAGCTCGAGGCGCCGGTGCTGACCGAGGCGGCCCGGCTCGCCGACTTCACCAACGAGGGCGGCGTCGACGGGACCATCCGCTTCCTCAAGAACGTGATGGGCCTCTGGGTGCTCTCGGAGTCGGTGCGCACCTGGGCCGACCAGCGGATCCGCGACGCCGGCCTCCCGGCACTGCTCGCCGCGGCCGAGGACGCGCCGCCGCTGCGCACGGTCATCGACATCGACGACCCGCGGCTCCTCTCTCCCGGCACGGCGTCCGACAACAGCATGCCCGCCCGGGTGCAGCAGCTGGCCGAGGAGGCCGGTGAACCGATCCCGCGGACGCCGGTGGCGATCACCCGCTGCATCCTCGACAGCCTGGCGCTGGCCTACCGGCGCAACGTGCGCCTGGCCGCCGGGCTCGCCGGCCGCGAGGTCGACGTCGTGCACCTCGTCGGCGGCGGCTCGCAGAACGCGCTGCTCTGCCAGCTCACCGCCGACGCCCTCGGGATGCCGGTGCTCGCCGGCCCCGCCGAGGCGGCCGCGCTCGGCAACGGGCTGGTGCAGGCGCGGGCCCTCGGAGCGGACCTGCCCGACCTGGCCGCGATGCGCGCGCTGATCCGACGTACCCACGAGGTGCGGCGCTTCGAGCCGCGCCCCGGACTCGATTTCGACGGCGCGGAGTCGCGCCTGACCGCCAGACATGATGGAGTCGGACGATGAAGCGTCAGCTGCCGAAGCGCCGAGACCTGGCGCCCCTGATGAAGTTCAAGAAGCCGACGCTCTCGCCCAAGGAGCGGCGGCTGGCGTCGGCGCTGACGATCGACGACCTGCGGCGGATCGCCAAGCGGCGCACTCCTAAGGCGGCCTTCGACTACACCGACGGCGCGGCGGACGGCGAGGTCTCGCTGGCCCGGGCGCGTGAGGCGTTCGGCGACGTGGAGTTCAACCCCGCGATCCTGCGCGACGTCTCGACCGTCGACACCTCGCGCGAGGTGCTGGGCAAGCGGGTGGCGCTGCCCTTCGGCATCGCGCCGACCGGCTTCACCCGGATGATGCAGGCCGAGGGCGAGATTGCCGGCGCGACGGCTGCGGCCGCTGCGGGCATCCCGTTCTCGCTGTCGACGATGGGCACCACCTCGATCGAGGACGTGGCGGCAGCCAATCCGGACGGCCGGAACTGGTTCCAGCTCTACATGTGGAAGGACCGCGACCGCTCGATGGCGCTGGTCGACCGGGCCGCGAAGGCCGGCTTCGACACGCTGCTCGTCACGGTCGACGTGCCCGTCGCCGGAGCGCGGCTGCGCGACGTGCGCAACGGCATGACGATCCCGCCCACCCTCACGCCGCGCACGGTCGTCAACGCGATCCCGCGGCCTGCGTGGTGGATCAACTTCCTCACCACCGAGCCGCTGGCCTTCGCGTCGCTGGACGCGTGGTCGGGCACGGTCGCCGACCTGCTCGACACGATGTTCGACCCGACCGTGACCTACGACGACCTCGCCTGGATCAAGGACCAGTGGCCCGGGAAGGTCGTGGTCAAGGGCGTGCAGACCGTCGACGACGCGCGCCGGCTCGCCGATGTCGGGGTCGACGCGGTGCTCCTCTCCAACCACGGCGGTCGCCAGCTCGACCGGGCGCCGATCCCCTTCCACCTGCTGCCGCAGGTCGTCGCGGCGGTCGGCAAGGACGTGGAGGTGCACCTCGACACCGGGATCATGTCCGGGCAGGACATCGTCGCCTCGATCGCGCACGGTGCGCACTTCACCCTCGTCGGGCGCGCCTACCTGTACGGCCTGATGGCCGGCGGCCGCGACGGGGTCGACCGGATGATCGAGATCCTCTCCGGCCAGATCGAGCGGACCATGCGGCTGCTGGGGGTGACCACGCTCGACGAGCTGGAGCCCGGTCACGTCACCCAGCTCCAGCGCCTGGAGCCGCGGCCCCGGCTGTAACACGGCGTTACATTCGCCGGCCACACTCGTTGGACCGGCGTGAACCGGAGTCGCCAGATCGCCTGTCGTGTCGCCGCCGCCCTCGTGGCCGGAGCCCTCCTCGGACCCGTGCCCGCGATCGCCTCGCTGGCGCCCCAGGCCCACGCGGCCGCCCAGGCGGGGTGGGAGCCACGGCCCGCGACCTATCCCGGCACGGTGACGCAGACCGACCTCGCCATCCCGATGTCCGACGGGACGATCCTGCGCGGTGACCTCGTGCTGCCGGCCGGCGCCGACGGCAACGCGGTCGACCAGCGGTTCCCGGTGATCGTCACGATCACGGCCTACAACAAGTCGTCGGGGAGCATCGGCGGAGGCCTGACCGGTGGCAGCCCCGACTACCTCGTGACGCGCGGCTACGCCCACCTCACCGTCGACGCCCGCGGCACCGGCAGCTCCGAGGGCGAGTGGTCGGCCTTCGGCAAGCGCGAGGACAAGGACGCCGGTGAGATCGTCGAGTGGGCGCACTCGCGCCAGCGGCCGTGGAGCAACGGCGCCGTCGGCATGAACGGCCCCTCCTACATGGGGATCGGCCAGATCTTCGCCGCCGGCGCGCAGCCGAAGGGGCTGAAGGCGATCTTCCCGCAGGTGCCCGCCGCCGACGTCTACCGCGACGTGGTCGCCTCCGGCGGCCAGGTCGACGTGGGCTTCATCCCGCTCTGGCTCGGCCTGGTGACCGGCACCGGCGTGATCCCGCCGGCCGTCACCGCCACCGACCCGGAGTCCGGCCTGGGCGCGCTGGCCGACCACCTGACCGCGGCGGCCACGTTCACGGTGCCGCTGCTGCTCGACGCCGTCACCGGTGGCGACTCGGCGTACGACGGCACGTTCTACCGCGACCGCTCGCCCGCGCGGGTGATCGACAAGGTCGACGTGCCGACGTTCCTGGTCGGCGGGGAGTTCGACATCTTCCAGCGCGGCACCCCGCTGCTCTTCGAGAACCTCCAGAGCCGGGGCGTCCCGGTGAAGATGATCATCGGTCCGTGGGACCACCTCGAGGGCTCGTCGGCGGCCGACATCGACCAGGCCGGCTACGGCAGCCTCGGCGAGCTGCAGCTGCGGTGGTTCGACCACTACGTCCGGGGTGTCGCCGACCCGACGCTCGACTCCGACATCGCGCCGATCACCTACTACGAGCAGGGCAGCGGCGACTGGACGCACGCCCAGCAGTGGATGGGCGACCAGCACGCCGAGTCGTTCCGGCTCACCGGCTCCGCCGCCGTCGGTGGCGGGATCGGACAGCTGACGCAGGGCCCGGTGGTCGCCGGCCGAGCCGTCGTGCCGCCCGTCGCGGTCTCCGGTCTGTGCACCCGCTCCACCAACCAGTGGACCGCGGGCATCCCCGAGGCGGCCCTCGCGGACCTGCCGTGCTGGAGCGACAACGCGCCCAACGACAAGACCGGCGTGGTCTTCCAGACCGACCCGCTGACGGAGCCGCTGCGGCTGCGCGGGCCGATCAATGCCCGGCTCTACACCTCCACCACGAGCGGCGACGGCCTCCTGTCGGTGTCGGTGTCCGACGTCGCGCCGGACGGCACGGTCACCCGGCTGACCGGCGGCTGGCAGACGATCGCGCAGCGCGCCCTCGACGAGGACCGCACCCGCTACCTCGACGGCCAGGTCCTCCAGCCCTACCACCCCTTCACGCGCGCCTCGAAGCAGCCGCTCGGCTCCGGCGAGATCGCCCCGGTGGACGTCGAGGTCTTCCCGACGGCGGCCCTGGTCGCGCCCGGCCACCGGCTGCGGATCGCGATCCAGGCGTTCGACGTCCCGCACCTGGCGCCGTCCGTGCCGGACCTCCCCGGCGGCCTCGGTGTGCTGACCATCCACAACTCCGCGCGGTACCCGTCCGTGCTCACTGTCCCGGGCCTCGGCTGACCGCTCCTTCCGCTTGTAACGCGGGGTTGTGGGACCCAGGCACGCGTTCGAACGCGTGCCTCGGACCGATAACCCCGCGTTACAAGTGCGCGCGACCGATGAATGCGGCGTCCCCGACGGCGGCCCGTTCGGACCGCCCGTCGCCGTCCCGGACCACGCTCCGCCGCTCGACCGGCTGGCCGGCGCGACCGGTCGCAACCCCGCCCGGAGCAGCTGACCGGGGGATTTCGTCCCCGCCAACCCCCTCCGGTACCCTCTCCGGCGGTGGCGTGTCCGAGCGGCCGAAGGTGCAACACTCGAAATGTTGTGTGGGGTCACACCCACCGTGGGTTCAAATCCCACCGCCACCGCCGGGTGAGCGCCCCGGACCCATCGGGTCCGGGGCGCTCCTCATTTCGGGGACGACGGTCGGGCGGTGGTGGGATCGTGGCCGGATGCGCCGGTCTCTTGCCGTCCTGCTGACGGCCTTGCTCGCGTGGGCGATCGCGCCGCTGCCGGGATCGCCGGCGAGCGCGTCGTGCGTCGGGCCCCAGGTCGACGGCACCCGGATCGTTCTCACCCACGAGGGCGTGCAGACGGTGACGGGGCAGTACTTCCACGACGGCTGCGACGACGAGGGCAAGCCCTGCAAGCCCGGCTGTGGCTGTCAGGACGACGACGCCGAGTCGCCCAGCACGGACGTCGAGCTCCGGATCACCCAGCTCGGGCGCAGCTGGACGCTCGGCAGCACCGACGCGGAC
The DNA here is from genome assembly GCA_025965275.1 of Nocardioides sp. Classification (GTDB taxonomy): domain Bacteria; phylum Actinomycetota; class Actinomycetes; order Propionibacteriales; family Nocardioidaceae; genus Nocardioides. The sequence goes on along the minus strand of JAOPXG010000286.1, from coordinate 2,602 downwards.
GAGGACGGGAGGGTGACGTGGACCTTCGGGCTGCCGGCCGGGGTCCACCCCGGCCCGGCGAGGCTGCTCGCCGAGGGCGCGTCGCCGGTGGAGGTCCGGATCCGCTGACCAGAGCGGGGGTGTGGAATGGCCTCATGTTCTGCTTCGAGTTCGAGGGCAAGCGCCCGACCGTCCACCCCGAGGCCTTCGTCGCGCCGACCGCGACCCTGATCGGCGACGTGACCGTCGAGAAGGGCGCGAGCATCTGGTACGGCGCGGTGCTGCGGGCCGACATCTGCACGATCGTGGTCCGCGAGGGCGCCAACGTGCAGGACAACTCGGTCCTGCACGCCGCACCCGGCGAGACGCTGGTCATCGGCCGCAACTCCACGGTCGGGCACGGCTGCGTCATCCACTGTGCCGAGATCGGCGAGCAGGCGCTGGTCGGCAACGGGTCCACCGTCCTCGACCACGCGACCGTCGGGCCGCGGACGCTGGTCGCCGCCGGGTCGGTCGTCACCCCGGGCACGCAGCTCCCGGGCGGGATGGTGGTCGCCGGCATCCCGGCGAAGCCGACCAAGCCGATCGAGGGCACCTCCTCGGAGTTCTGGGTCGACCAGAACCCGCCGTACTACCAGGAGCTCGCGCTGCGGCACCGGGTTGGAGCGCCGGCGGTCGAGTCGTGAGCGTCCGGGTCGAGACCGACGGGCCGGTCACGACGGTCGTCCTCGACCGGCCCGAGGCCCGCAACGCCGTCGACGGGCCCACCGCGGCCGCGCTGGTCGAGGCGTTCCGCGCGTTCGACGCCGACGAGAGCCAGAGCGTCGCGGTCCTGTACGGCGAGGGCGGGACGTTCTGCGCCGGCGCCGACCTCAAGGCGATCGGCACCGAGCGCGGCAACCAGGTGACCGAGGACGGCGACGGCCCGATGGGCCCGACTCGGATGCGGCTGTCGAAGCCGGTGATCGCCGCGATCGAGGGGTACGCCGTCGCCGGCGGCCTCGAGCTGGCGCTGTGGTGCGACCTGCGGGTGGCCGCGGGCGACGCCGTGCTCGGCGTCTTCTGCCGGCGCTGGGGAGTGCCGCTGATCGACGGCGGCACGGTCCGGCTGCCGCGGCTGATCGGGGCCAGCCGGGCGATGGACCTGATCCTCACCGGTCGCCCGGTCGACGCCTGGGAGGCCGAGCGGATGGGGCTGGTCAACCGGGTCGTGCCGGTCGGTCAGGCCCGGGTCGAGGCGGAGGCGCTGGCGCGGTCGCTGGCGGAGTTCCCCCAGGACTGCCTGCGCCACGACCGGCTCTCGGCCCTCGAGCAGGAGGGTCTCACCGAGGCCGAGGCGATGGCGGGCGAGCTGCGACACGGCCTCGCGTCACTGGCCGGCGCGCTGGACGGGGCCGCGCGGTTCGCGTCCGGCGAGGGTCGGCACGGTCGGTTCTAGAGGATCAGCGGGTCGGAGGCTCGTCCAGGCAGACCGCGACGAGCTTCGCGTCGCCGTGGCGGGTGAAGACCTGCCAGCCGGTCTCGAAGTCCACGAACCGCAGCCGGCCGCGGGCCGACTGCACGATGGCCGACACCGGCTGCTCGCTCTCGCCGAACCCGGACACCGAGCACTCGTGCGCTTCGAGCAGCCGGTCGACCCGGCTGGGCTCGCCGGCGACGGCGGGGCCGGAGAAGCCCGTGACTCCCGGCTGCTGCGCGCCCGTGGTGTCGGGAGCGCACAGCAGCCCGGCGGCGATGATCGCGCCGACGGCGCCGAGCTTGACGCTCAGGAGCGTCAGGCGAGCGGGTCGTGGAAGTCGTTGCTGCACGGGTGGTCCTCCTGCTGTGGTGGTCGCACGCACGTCCCCCCAGGCCGCGCGTGTCCCTCTCCACTGCGACAACGACGCAAGGCGCCCGGAGGTGACGCCGGTCCGGACCATCGCCGCGTCGGCCGCATCACACGGGCGGGCCGGACCGTGCGCACGGTCGTGCGCGAGGATGGGTGCATGCCGCAGCCGAGCACCTGGTTCTCCTCACCCGACGACGCCGCCGCCCGCCTGGCGGAGGCCGGCTACCTGGCCGACCCGACGACCGCGACGACGGCGTACCTCGCCGGTGCGCTCGAGAAGCCGCTGCTCGTCGAAGGCCCGGCCGGGGTCGGCAAGACCGAGCTCGCGAAGGCCGTGGCACGCGCGACGGGCGCCGACCTCGTGCGGCTGCAGTGCTACGAGGGCCTCGACGAGGCGCGTGCGCTCTACGAGTGGAACTACAAGAAGCAGCTGCTGCGCATCCAGGCCTCGCAGGGTGACGACCAGACCTGGTCGGAGACCCACGACGACATCTTCACCGACGAGTTCCTGCTGACCCGCCCGCTGCTGACCGCGATCCGCCGCGAGGAGCCGACGGTGCTCCTCATCGACGAGGTCGACAAGACCGACGTCGAGGTCGAGGGCCTGCTGCTCGAGGTGCTGTCCGACTTCCAGGTCACGATCCCCGAGATGGGCACCGTCTCCGCCGTACGACGCCCCTTCGTGGTGCTGACCTCCAACGCGACCCGCGAGCTCTCGGAGGCCGTCAAGCGCCGGTGCCTCTACCTGCACCTCGACTACCCGGACGCCGAGCGCGAGCGCGAGATCGTCGTCTC
>JAOPXG010000038.1 GCA_025965275.1 Nocardioides sp. | reverse complement strand
CCGGTCCCGGCCACCATCCGGATCGCGTTGCCCGTGTTGGGTGGGATGCGGGGCTCGAGGAACATCACGTGGAACACGCCTCAAACTATCGGCCGACCTCCGCCTACTGCGATCCAGTCTCCTGGAGCCGGCTGGCGATCGGCTCGAGTACGACGATCAGCTCGTCGAGCTCAGCCGGCGACAGCGCGTCGTACGGCGCCCCGGCGAGCGCATCGGTCAGCGACTCGATCCGGTCCTTCGTCGCGCGCCCGGCGTCGGTGAAATGACCGGAGGCGTCGACAAGACCGCGGATGCGCAGGCCGTCCATGAGCGCGGCCAGGGTGGCCTTGGGGAGGTGGTGGATGCGGCCGAACGTCTCCGCCGGGTGGATGCCCGCGTCGAGGGCGCAGAGGACGTGGGCCTCGAGCCCGCCGATCTGCTCAGACATCAGGGCGACGATGTGGCCGTCGCCGCGTTGCTCGCGAAGCATGTTGGCGGCGTACCAGAGCCGGGCGACCGGCTCCTCGGGCATCGGGAGCGAGCGGAGGCCCGCGTACATGACGCGTCCCTCGACGGGCGCGCCCACCGACGCCTGAGCGAGCAGCTCGGCTGCGCGGGCCAGCCCGGGCGTCTCGACGAGGTCGCCGAGGATCCGCCGCAGCGCGGCGACGCAGCCCTGCTGACGCGCGGCGTGCGCGGCCTCGGGCGTAGTGGTCTCCCAGACCTTCGGGACGTGGCGGGCCACCTCACCCTCGGCGAAGTTGTAGAACGCTGCGTCGACCACCTCCGCGGGCACCCGTCCGAGCGGCGCCGAGCGCCCCGCGAAGTAGCCGTCCCAGTAGGTGGTGAAGCCGAGCGCCGCCATCGACTCGTTGGGCTCGTCGGAGGTGAAGTTGACCAGCGCGATCGGTTCGGTGAGGTCGAACATCCGGCGGGCGGTCGGCTCGGCGTGCGGCATCTGCGTCATCTCCTGGGGTCGTACGGCGCCCTCGGTGGGCAGCCTCTCACCAGGACCACGAACGGGTCAGCCGCACTACGACAGGCTCACCGGGGCGTGCTGCCCGAGTCGCCACCCGCCCACCTGCGCGACGGGATCGATGGTCGGCGCCTCCGGCTACGGTGCTGGTGTGCCACAGAGAGAAACCAAGAGACTGAACGACGAGGTCATCTACGAGCACATGCTCGCCTTCGGCGACTTCACCACTCCGGCCGCCATGGGCAAGCGCATCGGCTTCCACCGGGTGACCATCCGACTCGCCTTCCTGCACGGCCTCGAGCTCGGGCTGTACGAGACCCGCGACAGCGAGAAGTGGACGAACCCGGTCACGGGCGGTCCGGCCACCGAGTACCGCGCCGTTCCCCGCGGGACCGCGTAGCCGGGGCGTCAGACGAGGTCGACGGCGCACACCGAGGCGGCGTCGCTCAGACGCTGAAGCGACCGACCAGCTCCCCGAGGTCGTCGGAGAGGCGGGCCAGCTCGGCGGCGGCGCGCTGGGTGTGGGTCACGCCCTCCGAGGTGGAGCCGGCAGCCACGGCCACGCCGGAGATGTTCGCGGCGATCTCACCCGAGCCGGTGGCGGCGTCGGCGACGTTGCGGTTCATCTCGTTGGTCGTCGCCGTCTGCTCCTCGACCGCGGAGGCGATCGTGGCCTGGAAGTCGTTGATCTGACCGATCACCTCCGAGATCTGCCCGATCGCGTCGACCGCCTCGGTGGTGTCGACCTGGATCGCGGCGACCCGGCTCGAGATGTCCTCGGTGGCCCGGGCGGTCTCCTGGGCGAGCTCCTTGACCTCGTTGGCGACCACGGCGAAGCCCTTGCCGGCCTCTCCTGCCCGCGCTGCCTCGATCGTGGCGTTCAGCGCGAGGAGGTTCGTCTGCTCCGCGATCGAGGTGATCACCTTGATCACCTTGCCGATCTCGGTCGAGGACTCGCCCAGCTTCGCGACGGTGCCGTTGGTCCGCTCGGTGACCATGACCGCCTCGGAGGCGACCCGGGCCGCCAGGTTGGCGTTCTGCGCGATCTCGCGGATCGACGCACCCATCTGCTCCGAGCCGGTGGCCACCGTCTGGATGTTGCGCGAGACCTGTTCGGCCGCCGCGGTCACCACCCGGGCCTGCGCGCTCGTCTCCTCCGCCGCGGCCGCCATCTGCGTGGAGGAGTCGGCCATGTCGGCCGCGGCGGCGTTCAGGCTCCGCGCGGTCGTCGAGATGCCGCCGACCACGCCGGACATGTTCTCGACCGCCACGTTGAGCGCCTCGGCCATCTGGCCCGACTCGTCGCGCGAGCGCACCGGGACCCGGGTCGTCAGGTCACCCTGGGCCACCGCGAGCAGACCCCGCCGTACGACGTCGAGCCCGCTCATCACACGGTGGGAGACGAGCCAAGCGAGCGACATGCCGAGCAGCAGCGTCAGGAGGGTGACGACGATCGTCGTGCGCTGGGTCGAGGCACGGGTGTCGTCGATCGCCTCCTTGCTCGCGGTCACCTTGTCCTCGACGGCGGCGCGGAGCTCGTCGAGCGCGGTGGCGATGCTGAAGAAGATGTCCCACTTCGGGCCACCGGAGACCCGGTCACCACGATCCAGCTCCCCCGCACGCCACAGGGCGAAGATCTTGTCGTTGTAGCCGAGGAAGTCCTGCCACTGCGACTCGATGTCCTTCAGGCGCGAGCGCCCTGCGGCGTTGAGGCTCGCCGGGTCGAGGTCGAGGATCTCGGACGCGAAGCCGTTCACGCCGTCGGTGTAGTTCGCGACGTTGTCGCCGTCGACCGCCGCCGCCGACGCGCCACCCTCGGTGCGCGACTTCCACGCCGTGATGTTCTGCCAGTTGGCCAGCCACAGCAGCTGGTAGCGGCCCCGCTCGACCCGCTGCTGGGTGGCCACGGCCTCGCTCCAGTCGTGCTGCCGGTCGTCGATCGTGGACCCGCCCCGCAGCGCGGCGGCACCCACCACGACCGTGCCCAGGACCAGGACGCCGACGATCGCGAAGATCCGGACCCGCACGCTCAGGTCGTGGAAGGAGCGGCGCCCGCGGGCACGCGCTCCCGGCGCCGTCGGCTCCTGGCCGTCCTGGCCGACTGCCGGAGTTGGAGCAGGCATGGATCTCCCCCGTCGTGTGAGTGGCGAGGCCGTCCGTGTGCCTCGCCCCTCATATCGACGCGAGGGTCGCCGGCCTGAGCGATGCCGGCAGGTAAACCTCGCCGAACGCGCGGAGCGCGATGGGGCAGATCTTGGGCCTGAGCCTCTCGACCGCGGTCAGACGAGGTCGACGGCGCGCACCGAGGCGGCGTCGATGGCGTGCTGGATGTCCGCGAGGGTGTCGGCCGGGATAGCCGAGTCGACGGACAGCGCGACGAGGGCCTGGCCGCCCTTGGCGTCGCGGGAGACCTGCATGCCGGCGATGTTGACGCCGGCGTCGCCGAGGATGCCGCCGACGGTGCCGACCATGCCGGGGCGGTCGCCGTACGTCAGGAACGCGAGGTGCAGGGTGGGCTCGAGGTCGACGTCGAAGCCGTTGACCTCGACGATCCGCTCCTTCTGGTTGATCCCGACCAGGGTGCCGCTGACCGAGACCTGCGAGCCGTCGGTGAGCGTGCCGCGGATGGTGATCAGGTTGCGGTGGTCGGGGCTCTCCGGGTCGATCACGAGGCGTACGGCGGTCCCGCGCTCGGCCGCGAGCAGCGGCGCGTTCACGTAGGAGACCTGCTCCTCGACGATGTCGGCGAAGACGCCCTTGAGGGCGGCCAGCTCGAGCACCTTGACGTCGAAGTCGGTGATCTCGCCGCGCACCTCGACGTCGATCTGCTGGGCGACCTCGCCGGCCAGGCCGGTGAAGATCCGGCCGAGCTTCTCGGTCAGCGGGATGCCGGGCCGGACGTCCTCGGCGATCACGCCGCCCTGGACGTTGACGGCGTCGGGCACCAGCTCGCCGGAGAGCGCGAGCCGGACCGAGCGGGCCACGGCGATGCCGGCCTTCTCCTGCGCCTCGTCGGTGGAGGCGCCGAGGTGGGGGGTCGCGACCACGTTCTCGAGCTGGAAGAGCGGGCTGTCGGTGCACGGCTCCTGGGCGAAGACGTCGAGGCCGGCCGCGGCGACCCGGCCCTCCTTGAGGGCGGAGTACAGAGCCTCCTCGTCGACGATGCCGCCGCGGGCGGCGTTGACCAGGACCAGCGACGGCTTGACCCGGTGGAGCTGCTCGACGCCGATCAGGCCGACGGTCTCGGAGGTCTTGGGCAGGTGGACCGACATGAAGTCGGACTCGGCGAGCAGCGTGTCGAGGTCGACGAGGCGGACGCCCATCTGGGCGGCGCGGCCGGCCTGGACGTACGGGTCGTAGGCGATCACCTTCATCCCGAACGCCGAGAGGCGTTGGGCGACGAGCACGCCGATCCGGCCGAGGCCGACGATGCCGACGGTCTTCTCGTAGAGCTCGACGCCCGTGTAGCGCGACCGCTTCCACTCGCCGTTCTTGAGCGCCGCGTGCGCCGGCGAGACGTGGCGGGCCGCGGCGAGCATCAGCGCGACGGCGAGCTCGGCGGCGGAGACGATGTTGGAGGTCGGCGCGTTGACGACCATCACGCCCGACTGGGTCGCGGCCCGCACGTCGACGTTGTCGAGGCCGACACCGGCGCGCGCGACGACCTTGAGGCGCGGCGCGGCGGCCAGCGCCTCGGCGTCGACCTTCGTGGCCGAGCGGACCAGGATCGCGTCGGCCGTGGCGATGGCCGCGAGCAGCTCGTCGCGGTCGGCGCCGTTGCAGTGCCGGATCTCGAAGTCCGGGCCGAGCGCCTCGACGGTGGCGGGGCTCAGCTCTTCGGCGATCAGGGCGACAGGCATGCTCACAGCGTTCATTCCTCAGCATGTGGTGCGAGATGTTGCGACCGGTCGGGCCGGCCGGGCACGGCGCTGTGCTGCGCGGAACTGTACCCGACCTGTGGGGGATAACCGGTGGCGTCCACCGTCGGGCGTGCCGACCCTCGTCAGGTCGTATCCCCTCCCCGTGGCAGGTCGATTTGAAGCTCTGAGGTGCCGTCCCCACCCCCGCCGAGAGTTTCGTCATGCCCGCACCCATCTCTGTCATCAGCGCGTCCGGCCTCGCCTTCGCCTGGCCGGACGGCACCCCGGTCCTCCGCGACCTCGACCTGCTCGTCGGCCCCGGACGCTCCGGCCTGGTCGGCGTCAACGGCGCCGGGAAGTCCACGCTCCTGCGCCTGGCCGCCGGCGTACTCACCCCGACCGCCGGGCACGACGAGCCGACCAACAACCTCGACTTCGCGTCGTACGACGCCCTGGTCTCGGCGCTCGAGTCCTACCGCGGGGCTCTCGTCGTGGCCAGCCACGACGCCGGGTTCCTCGAGGACATCGGGGTCACCCGCGTCCTGGAGCTCGGGGCCGAGGGCGGTCCATCGCGCCGGGCGACCTGGACCGACGGTGAGTGGGCACGGGTCCGGACGAACATCGGTGGAGGCACGACCATCACCGTGCGCGATCGGCCGGGTGACTGACAGGCTCAGCGTCGTGCACCTCGAGACCGACCGCCTGCTGATCCGGCCCTGGCGCCACGAGGACGCCGCACGGCTGCTCGACATCCAGAGCCGGGTCGAGGTCGTGAAGTGGCTGGGCGACGGCGAGCCGGTGCTGATGAAGGACCTCGACGAGGCGCACCGGAAGGTCGACCGGTACGCCGAGCTCAGCACCAGCCCGCCGCTCGGCTTCTGGGCGATCGAGAGGGTCGCCGACAACGTCCCGTCGCAGGCGGTGATGCGGGGGCTCGACATGGAGGACCGTGGCATCGTCGACACCTGGTACGAGGGCGAGTCGGCGTGCTTCGTCATGACCGCAGAGCGGTGGACCGATCAGGCGAAGAGCGACTGACCGACGTACTCCCCCGGCTCGATGCCGGGCGGTACGGCGA
>JAOPXG010000027.1 GCA_025965275.1 Nocardioides sp. | reverse complement strand
CTTGTCGATGAGGAGGACCTGGTGGCCGTTCCCGATCAGCTCGCGGGCGATGGATCGGCCCACGGCACCGGCTCCGGCGATGGCGACGCGCATGGTGGCTCCCTCAGCTCTCGTCCGGGCCGGCGTCGAAGACCTGGTAGGCGTGTGCGGCGTTCTCCTCGCGCATCACCAGGTGGAGCAGGTCGCCCTCCTGGATGACGCTCTCGCGGGTCGGCAACATGCCCTCGCCAAGCCGGTCGATCCAAGCGATCCGGCTGCGCGACTGCATCTGGAAGTCGACGGTGCGGTGCCCGATCCACGCCTCGGTGACCGGCACCTGGTCGAGCCGGATGGTGCCGGACGGGTCGCGGAAGTCGGGCTCGGCGCCGGCGGGGAGCAGCCGGCGGAGCACCTGGTCGGCGGTCCACTTGACGGTCGCGACCGTGGTGATGCCGAGTCGCTGGTAGACCTCGGCGCGGCCGGGGTCGTAGATCCGGGCCACGACCTGCTGGATCCCGAAGGTCTCGCGGGCCACGCGCGCGGCGATGATGTTGGAGTTGTCACCGCTGGAGACCGCGGCGAACGCGTCGGCGCGGCGGATCCCGGCCTTCTCCAGGACCGCCTGGTCGAAGCCGTAGCCGGTGATCTTGTCGCCGTTGAAACCGGGCCCGAGACGCCGGAAGGCGTCGGGCTCGCTGTCGATGACCGACACGGTGTGATTGCGGTCCTCGAGACTGCGGGCCAGCGTCGAGCCGACCCGCCCACAGCCCATGATCACGACGTGCACGACGCAGACGGTACAACAGCGGGACGGATGGCCTAGCCTTCCGCACGTGGGAGTCGGCGACGTATCGAAGCGAATCCTGCTGGGGCGCAAGCTGCGCAGCTCCCAGCTGGGGGAGACGCTGCTCCCCAAGCGGATCGCCCTGCCGGTCTTCGCGAGCGACGCGCTCTCCTCCGTCGCGTACGCCCCGGACGAGATTTTCATCATGCTGTCGCTGGCCGGAGCGTCGGCCTACGTGTGGTCCTGGAAGATCGGCATCGCGGTCGCGCTGGTGATGGCGGCCGTGGTCGCGTCGTACCGCCAGACGGTCCACGCCTACCCCAGCGGCGGCGGCGACTACGAGGTCGCGACCGTCAACCTGGGCTCCCGGGCCGGCACCACCGTGGCGAGCGCACTGCTGGTCGACTACGTCCTCACGGTCGCGGTCTCGATCTCGTCGGGGGCGCAGTACGCCGCCTCCGCGATCCATCCGCTGATCGGCCACGAGGCGACGTTCGCGACGCTGATGGTGATCGTCCTGGCCGCCCTGAACCTGCGCGGCATCCGCGAGTCCGGGTCCTACTTCGCCGTGCCGACGTACCTCTTCATGGTCGCGATCCTCGGCATGTGCGCCTACGGCATGGCCGAGCTCGCGTTCGGCGACCTGCCCGACGTCGCCAGCGCGCGGCTCGAGCTGGCCCCCGCGCCCGGGTACGGCGACTCGATGACGACGTTCGCGCTCCTGTTCCTGCTGGCGCGCGCCTTCTCGTCCGGCTGTGCGGCGCTGACCGGCGTCGAGGCGATCTCGAACGGCGTGCCGGCGTTCCGGAAGCCGAAGAGCAAGAACGCCGCGACGACGCTGCTGCTGCTGGGTGCCATCGCGATCTCGATGATGATCAGCATCATCGTGCTCGCGAAGCAGATGGGGCTCCAGCTCGTCGACCCCAGCGACATGGACCGCCTCACGCTCGACGGCAAGCCGTTGCCGGCCGACTACGACCAGCACACGGTGATCGCCCAGATCGCCCGGGCGGTCTTCCACGACTTCTCGCCGGGCTTCTACCTGGTCGTCACGGTCACCGGCGTGATCCTGGTGCTCGCCGCCAACACCGCCTTCAACGGCTTCCCGGTGCTCGGCTCGATCCTGGCGAAGGACGGCTACGCCCCGCGGGCCCTCGGCTCGCGCGGCGATCGGCTGGCCTACAGCAACGGCATCGTCTTCCTCGCGGTGATGGCGATCATCCTGATCCAGGTCTTCGACGCCGAGACGACCCGGCTGATCCAGCTCTACATCGTCGGCGTCTTCGTGTCGTTCAACCTCAGCCAGCTCGGCATGATCCGGCACTGGACGCGCCACCTGAAGACGGAGACGGACGCCGCCGAACGGCGCCGGATGTTCCGCTCCCGGCTGATCAACACGGTCGGCCTGACGTTCACGGCCGTGGTGCTGATCATCGTGCTGATCACCAAGTTCCTGGCCGGCGCCTGGATCACCATCCTGGCGATGATCGTCTTCTACGTCATCATGCGGAAGATCCACGGCCACTACGAGAAGGTCAACGAGGAGCTCGCCGCCGACGAGGAGGACAAGCTCCTCCCGACGCGGGTGCACGCGATCGTGCTGGTCTCCAAGCTGCACAAGCCGACCCTGCGCGCCCTGGCGTTCGCCAAGGCGACCCGGCCCAACGTCCTGGAGGGGGTCTACGTCTCGGTCGACCCGGAGGCGACGAACCAGCTCCTCGAGGAGTGGGACGAGCGCAATCTCGACGTCCCGCTCAAGGTGCTGCACTCGCCCTACCGCGAGCTGGTCCGCCCGATCGTCGACTACGCGATGGAGATCAAGAAGGCCAACCCGCGCGGCGTCGTGGCGGTCTACATCCCGGAGTACGTCGTCGGTCGCTGGTGGGAGCAGCTCCTGCACAACCAGACCGCGCTGCGGCTCAAGGGGCGGCTGCTCTTCGCGCCCGGCGTGATGGTGACGTCCGTGCCCTACCAGCTGCGGTCCTCGCAGCTGGTCCGCGAGCGTGAGGAGCGCGAGGGCGCCTGGGTGCGGCCGAGCGAGCTGCGCCTCGGCAACGTCCCCGACCGGGAAACCGATCGCCAGGTCCCTCGATGACCCCGGTGACCCGGCCGTGACGAGGCGGCCGCGGGAGCGCAAGGCACGGGGCGGCTCGCGGGTCGGCGAGCGGTTCGAGGCCGTGGTCGGTCCGATCGCCCACGGCGGGCACTGCATCGTCCGGCTCGAGGGCACCGTCGACGGGCCGTCCGACACCCCGCGCGTGGTGTTCGTCCGCCACGCGATCCCGGGGGAGCGGGTGGTCGTCGAGATCACCGAGGGCACCGACGGCGACCGGTTCTGGCGCGGCGACGCCGTCGAGGTCCTCGAGGCCTCCCGCGACCGGGTCGAGCCGCCCTGCCCCTACTCCGGCCCCGGCCGGTGCGGTGGCTGCGACTTCCAGCACGTGGCGCTGCCGCGACAGCGCGAGCTCAAGGCCGCGGTGGTCCGCGAACAGCTCACCCGGCTGGGCGACACCGACGTGCACGCCGAGGTCGAGCCGGTGCCGGGCGACCAGGACGGGCTGCGCTGGCGCACCCGGATCCAGTGGGCCACCGGGCCACGCGGTCGCCGCGGGCTGCGCCGCTACCGCTCTCGCGACGTGATCCCCGTCGACGACTGCCCCATCACCCGCCCGGACGCCCGCGCGATCAGCCGGGCGGGCACCACTCTCGATCGGCACGCCACCGCGCTGTCGTCGACCGTCTCCGAGACCGTCGACGTCCCGCGCTTCGGCCAGCACCGGTTCGTCGTCGAGGCCGACGGCTTCTGGCAGGTGCACCCGGGAGCTCCGCGGGTGCTGGTCGAGACCGTGCTCGACCTCCTGGAGCCGAAGAGGGGCGAGACGGCGCTGGACCTGTACGCCGGGGTCGGCCTGTTCGCGCGCTTCATCGCCGACGCCGTGGGACCGCAGGGACGGGTGCTCGCGATCGAGGGCGACCGGACCGCCTGCAAGCACGCCCAGACCAACCTGGCCGGCTGCGAGGGGGTCCACATCGAGTGCGGCAGCGTCGACAAGGTGCTGGCCGGGCCGCTGCCGACGGCGTTCGGATCCGTCGACGTCGTCGTGCTCGACCCGCCGCGCGAGGGTGCGCGGGCGCTGGTCGTCGAGCAGGTCGTCGCCCGCAGCCCGCGGGCGGTCGCGTACGTCGCCTGCGACCCGGCGGCGCTGGGTCGCGACGTCGCGACGTTCGCGAAGTTCGGCTACCGGGTACGCACGCTGCGCGCGCTCGACATGTTCCCGATGACGCACCACGTGGAGTGCGTCGCGCTACTGGAGAAAACCCGTCTCTGACCTGCGGTGACGCGACTCGCGATAGCGCGGTTGGCCTCCGCCAATCCGACTGGCGGCCTCTTATGGCTCGCTTTGGGCTCGCTTTGCGGACAGAGCGCCCGATTCTGCGTTGGGGAACCCGCGCGCGTCAGGCGTAGCGAGGGCGTGGGTGTGCGCAGAATCGCCCGTAGGCGGGCGCGGAGCGCGCCGGTGGGCTCCGGGCCAGTCGTGATCCCGAAGGACGACGCCTACAACCAGAAGCTCGTCAAGAAGATCGCGGTGCGAGGGATCACCGTCAGGGGGCTCGCCGGGTCCACGGCGTACCTCTACCTCGACGCGATCGAGGTCAAGAAGGGCCAGCCGCCGATGGCGCGAGTTGAACTGGAGGTACAGACCAAGGGCGGCCCGATCAAACAGCAACTCAAGCGGGTCACCATGGGCTCTCGACTGCACGACCTCTCGAACGAAATCGAGGCATATAGGGACCTATTCGTCAGGAATGTTGACGCAGTCCGCGACATCATCGAATTGAGCACCGGCGATATCGTCGAGGTGGGTCAGGCTACGAGCGATGTGACCGAGAAGCAGAAGCGTCGCATCCAGATCCGCGAGGTCATCCGCGCGCACATCGACAAGGAGCGCGAACTCTTTAGCCAGGACATCAAGGTCCTTTCGCTCTTCTTCATTGACGAGGTCGCCAAGTATCGCGACTACGATCGGGAGGACACCCTCGGTGATACGCCCGGCTGTTCGAGGAGGAGTACGAAGCGCTCGTCGAGGAGGTTCTCGGCGAACTCGAGCTCGACGGCGCAACTGCTGCCTATCAGGCGTACCTAGGCCGAGACAACGTTCGGCCAGTACACCAGGGCTACTTCTCGATCGACAAGAAGAGCAAGCGCCTGGTCGATGGTGACATGCACAAGTCTGGCGACGAGAAGGGCCAATCCAAGGACGTTGGCGCGTACGACTTGATCCTGAAGGACAAGGAACGCCTGCTGTCCTTCGAGGAGCCGGTGCGGTTCTTGTTCTCGCACTCGGCCCTTCGCGAGGGATGGGACAACCCCAACGTCCTCGTTATGGGCATGCTCAAGAAGAGCGACAACACCATCTCGCGCCGTCAGGAGATCGGGCGCGGCCTGCGGCTGGCGGTGGACCAGCACGGCGAGCGCATGGACAACCCCGTCACCGTCCACGACATCAAACGAGCTCACCGTCGTGACTGACGAGTCGTACACCGATTTCGTGGCTGGGTTGCAGAAGGAGATTGCCGAGTCTCTGGCGGCGCGCCCGCGGAAGGCCAGCGTCAAGTTTTTCACCGGCAAGACGATCCACACGGAGTCCGGCGAGAGCGTAGTCGAAGAGAAAGTCGCGACCGCTCTATACAACTACCTCCTACGAAACGACTACGTCGACGACGACGGACTCATGACGGAGAAGTACAAGGAGGACAAGGAAGCTAGGACGCTCACGGAGCCGACCTCTGAGGTCCTCAAGCCCGGTAATCGACTACGCCTGGCCTCTGGTCGACGCGCTGTACATTGACATCCCGGCACCGACGAACGACCGCAAGCCGAAGAAGATCCCGCTCAACGAGGCGAACTTCAGGAAGAAGGAGTTCCAGGACCTCTGGAGTCGGGATCAACCACAAGGCCGTGTACCAGGTTGAGTTCGACTCGGCCGAGCTGATCAGCAAGTGTGTGGCTTCGCTCGATACCCACCTCAACGTTGCTGCCATGCAGTACGTCATCCAGGCCGGCAAACAGCGGGACTCACTCGACGCCGACGACTTGACGACAGGCACGGGCTTCGACGTTTCAACGACCTCCACCGAGACTGAGACTGTGTCGGCTGGGTCCCAGGTCAAATACGATCTACTGGGTGAGGTCACCGAGAAGACCCCGCTCACTCGGCGCACTGCCGCTGCGATCCTTGGCCGAATCAACCCGAACACTTTCGCCAAGTTTCGTCTCAACCCGGAGCAATTCATCACCGAAGGCGCACGCCTGATCAACGAGCAGAAAGCCACGGTCATC
>JAOPXG010000411.1 GCA_025965275.1 Nocardioides sp. | reverse complement strand
GGCAGCCAGCACCGCGGACGCGGTGTCGAGATCGGTGGTGGCAGCCATATGAATAGCCAAGCACTGGGCACCGACAGTCAGACCCCGAAAACCCTGTTTTACACAGGGTTCTGAGCAATCGGAAAGTAAAATCTCGGGGCGGTGACCACGACGGTCGACCCGAACGGACCCGTAGGCCGGACGGGGGCTGGAATCGCCGCCGCGACCCCCGCGGACGGCGACCACGTCATTCTCTAAGTTCCTGCTCCGAGCGGTCCGCCGGCCGAGGTCAGGTAGGCCTGGGTGGTTTCGAGACAGGCGCTGCGCGCCTTCCTCAACCACCGGAGCGATCAGTACTGGGGGACAGGCTTCAGGTCCGAGGCCCGCTCGCAGGAGGCGACGTCACACCGGACGGTGGCGGCCTTGGTGCGACCGTTGGTGTCGAGGAGGAGCGCGGTGTCGCTCTCCCAGCGCACGTCGCCGAACCACTCGGCGGTGTAGCGGACGAGCAGCGCGCCGTGGTGAGCGCGGCGCACGTTCACGACGTCGGGGCCGAGGCCGTCGGACAGGATGTGCACGGTCGCGATCCGGCGGCCGTCCTCGGTGAAGGCGTGGACGCGCTCGCCGCACGAGCGCCACAGGACGCCGGCCGGGCGGTTCAGGCGGGTGAGGACCGAGCAGCCGTCCAGGTACGGGTCACCGGTGTAGGACGCGACCCGGTCGGCGGCGATGTCGGCGGCGTACCCCGGCCGGTTGCTGATGCGCCGGGTCGAGTCGGCGACGAAGTCCCACCAGAAGGTGCGGTCCGGGCCCCAGCTGCCGAGGACGGCGCGGCCGTCGTGGGCATCGAGGACCGATACCGACCCGGGGAAGGTCCGCTCGCGGACCAGGTCCCCGGTCCGCGCGTCGAACACGCGGACGACGGTGCGGTCCGCGCTGACGGACGGGACGCTGAGCAGGTGGTCGCCGTCGTCGCTGACGACCATGTCCCACGTGGACCGGCCCCTGGCGAGCACCCGGTAGCTGTCGTCGGGGCGCACCCGCAGCACCTTCGGTCCGGAGCCGTCCTCCTCGGAGACGAGGACGACGTACGCCTTGCCGGAGGTCCCGAGCAGGGAGACGTCCGGCCAGCCGAGCGTGATCCGCAGCGAGCCGTCGACGACGGTGCGGCCCTCGACGTGCGGCCCCGCGATGTCGTCACCACGCTCGATCGATCCCGGCTTCAGCTCGACGGTCGGGGCGTCGGGCGCGGCAGCGACGGCGGGGGAGGCGCAGACGACAGCGAGGGTGAGCAGGGCGGTTGCGGGGGCGAGCGGGAGATTCATGCACCAGAGACGCCATAACCCGGAGGAAGGTTGCACCCGGCTCCCAGTAGCCTGACCCCATGATTTCCCGGATGTCGACACTGTTCGTGCGGACCCTGCGAGAGGACCCCGCGGACGCCGAGGTGCCGAGTCACCGCCTGCTCCTCCGCGCCGGCTACATCCGCCGCGCCGCCCCCGGCATCTACACCTGGCTGCCGCTCGGCCTGCGCGTGCTCCGCAGGATCGAGAACATCATCCGCGAGGAGATGGACGGCATCGGCGCCCAGGAGCTGTCGTTCCCCGCGCTGCTGCCCCGCGAGCCCTACGAGGCCACCGGTCGCTGGACCGAGTACGGCGACGGCATCTTCCGGCTCAAGGACCGCAAGGGCGCCGACTACCTGCTCGGCCCCACGCACGAGGAGATGTTCACCCTCGTGGTGAAGGACCTCTACTCGTCGTACAAGGACCTGCCGCTCGCGATCTACCAGATCCAGACCAAGTACCGCGACGAGGCGCGCCCCCGCGCCGGCCTCCTGCGCGGGCGTGAGTTCGTCATGAAGGACTCGTACTCCTTCGACGTCGACGACGCCGGCCTGGAGGCGAGCTACGAGCGCCACCGCGACGCCTACATCCGGATCTTCGACCGGCTCGGGTTCGAGTACGTCATCGTCAAGGCGACGTCCGGCGCGATGGGCGGCTCGAAGTCCGAGGAGTTCCTCGCGAAGGCCGCCGTCGGCGAGGACACCTACGTCCGCTGCACGCTCTGTGACTACGCGGCGAACGTCGAGGCCGTGCAGGTCCGGCCCCCCACTCCCGTGCCGTACGACGACGCTCCCGCGGCGCACGCGGAGCAGACCCCCGACACCCCGACCATCCAGAGCCTGGTCGACCACCTCAACGACAAGTTCCCCCGCGACGACCGGCCCTGGACGGCCGGAGACACGCTGAAGAACGTCCTGGTGATGTTCAAACACCCCGACGGCACCCGCGAGCCGGTCGCGATCGGCGTGCCCGGTGACCGCGAGGTCGACCAGAAGCGCCTCGAGGGCCAGATGGAGCCGACCGAGGTCGAGCCCTTCGACGAGGCCGAGTTCAAGAACCACCCGAGCCTCGTCAAGGGCTACATCGGACCCGGCGTGCTGGGGGAGAAGAACGAGTCCGGCATCCGGTTCCTCGTCGACCCCCGGATCGTCGAGGGCACCCGCTGGGTCACCGGCGCGAACGTCGACGGCAGCCACGTCATCGACCTGGTCGTCGGCCGCGACTTCACGCCCGACGGCACCATCGAGGCCGCCGAGGTGCGCGACGGCGACCCCTGCCCCAACTGCGACGGCGGCACGCTCGAGGCGGCCCGCGGCATCGAGATGGGCCACATCTTCCAGCTCGGTCGCAAGTACGCCGACGCGCTCGACCTCCCCGTGCGCGACGAGAACGGCAAGCTGGTCACCGTCACGATGGGCTCCTACGGGATCGGTCCGTCGCGGGCGGTCGCCGCGATCGCCGAGGGCACCCTCGACGAGATCGGCCTGGCCTGGCCGCGTGAGGTGGCGCCGTACGACGTCCACATCGTCGCC
>JAOPXG010000404.1 GCA_025965275.1 Nocardioides sp. | reverse complement strand
CCTTGATCCTGACCGTCCTCACCGGTGACGCCGGTGCGCGGGCGGTGTGGGGTAGCTGAGACGCGACAGCGGATCAGCTGATGGTGGTCGAGCGAGCCGCGCGACCGAGGAACGAGGACGCGACCGGCGTGTCGAGACCCGGTGAGACGACAGGCAGCGGTGACGGGGCCGCTCGGACGCTGCAGGGGTTTCGAGACGGTTGCTGCGCAACCTCCTCAACCACCGGGGGTGCGGCGTGGGAGGCTCGTCCCGATGTCCCCGCGCACCCTCCTGGCCCTCGACGGCAACTCGCTGCTGCACCGCGCGTTCCACGCGTCGGCGGCGAGCGGCTTCCGCACTCCTGACGGTCTGCCGGGCTGGGCGGTGCGGGGAGTGCTCTCCCAGCTCGTCGCGGCCGCCGACCGGGTGTGCGCCGACGCGGTCGTCGTCGGGTTCGACGACCCGACGTCGAGCTCGCGGCGCGAGCGCTGGCCGTCGTACAAGGCCCACCGCACGCCCAAGCCGCCCGCGCTCGAGGTCCAGCTGGAAGCGGCCGTCGACGCGCTGCGCGGGCTCGGGGTCCAGGTCGTGGTGCCGCCGGGTCTCGAGGCCGACGACGTGCTGGCCAGCGCGGCCGCGTACGCGCCCACGGTCGGCGCCCGGACGGTCGTGGTCACCTCCGACCGCGACTCCTTCGCGCTGATCGGCGAGCACACGCGGATGCTCCGGATCCTCAACGGCGGCGTGGACGCCTCGCCCCTGCTCGACCCGCAGCGGCTGGTGACCCTGACGGGCGTCCGGCCCGACCAGTACCTCGACTACGCCGCCCTGCGCGGTGACTCCTCCGACAACCTCCCGGGTGTCCCCGGCTTCGGCCCCAAGACGACCGCCCGCCTGCTCGCCGCGCTCGGCTCGGCGCGGGCCGCCTTCGACGACGCCGCGGCTGACGGGGCTGCCTGTCGCGACGCGGTCGGGCCCGCGCTCGCGACGGTGCTCGGTACGCCGGCCGCGCGCGAGGTCTGGGAGCGCAACTGCGCCGCGATGACCATGGTCGACACCATCGACCTCGGGCTCGACCTGGCCGGGGGAGCCGGCTGCCTGCCGCTGGAGGAGTCGGCGATCCAGGAGACCTACGCGCGCTTCGGTCTCTACCCGGGGCCCGCGGTCCGCGCGCTCGCCCTGCGTGAGCCCGGTCCTCGGGTGGAGATACCCGAGCAGGTGTGGGTCGCGCCGCCGACCCAGCGCCGGCACCCGGCACTCGTGCCGACGGCGCCGCAGCCCGTCGGGTCGGTCCAGGAGGCCCTCTTCTGAGAGACCGGACCAGACCGCCTGGTCTCGGCCCGCTAACGGTCCGCGGGTCTGCCGACGTCCGCCCGGGCATCGCGGTACGTTGCGGCCGACCGCGGAGCGGCTCGCCTCCTCCGGGGGAGGAGTACCCCGCGCCAACGAGAGGCACTCCGATGAAGCGCTCTGCTCTGCTCCTGCCCGCCGTGGCCCTGGCTCTCAGCCTGACCGCGGCCGGGTGCGGCGGTTCCGACAGCGACTCCAGCGACGGCGGCGACGCGCCCGCCTCGATCAGCAAGGCCGACTTCACCGAGCAGGCGAACACCATCTGCTCCGACGCGAGCGACGAGCTCCAGACCGCTGGTGCCGAGCTCACCGACCAGTCCACCCAGGAGGAGGTCGTCGCGTTCGTCACGGACACCGCCGTCCCGAACTTCCAGGCGCAGCACGACGACATCGAGGCGCTCGGAGCCCCCGACGGCGAGGAGGACGACGTGCAGACCCTGCTCGACGCCCTCCAGGACGGCATCGACGCGATCAAGGCCGACCCGGACGCCTTCGTCACCGGCGGCGCCACGCCGTTCGACGACGCGAACGCGGCCGCCGACGACCTGGGACTGACGGACTGCGGCAGCGAGAGCTGATCGCGGCCGCGCCAGAGCGGACGTGGTGACGGTGGCCCGGCACGGTGCACCGGTCGACCTACACGTATGTCGGCAATCAGGTGAGCCTCTTCCTGGACCCGCTCGGCGATCCTTGCACCGTGAACCGTTCGCCTCGTCACAGAACGCGCCCGGGATCATTCGAGATCTCTCGCGGGCCACCGGGCCGTCCGCACGAGCCGGTCTGGTGCCTTCGGCATCGCCTGGAACTGCTGCAGGTCGTGGCCCGCAACCACGATCGCGTCGGTCGCATCCGCCAAGGCAGTGAGCCTCCGCATCGAGAACGACGCCGCCACAGCGTCCGTCGTGATCCCAGGTGGAGCGTCGGACGCGATGTTCTGGTGGGTGTTGATCGCGTCACCCGCCAGGATGACGTTGCCCAGGTCCGGAACGTCCCAGAGCATGACTGACTGGTGTCCCGGGGTGTGTCCGGGCGTGCGGACGAGCGAGATCCCGGGCAGGACGTGCCAGTCGCCGTCGGCGAGCCGCCACGAGCGGGGCGTGGACAGGTCCCCCGGCAGGTAGGCGCCGGCGGCCGGCGGGTCCGGGTCGAGCGCCCACCGGTGCTCGGTGCGCTGGGCTACGTGCACCGCATCGGTGAACAGGCGGCCGCCGCCGGCGTGATCGTGGTGCAAGTGGGTGTAGACCACCATCGTGACGTCAGCCGGGGCGAGGCCGAGCAGCCCGAGCTGTTCCACCGGGTGGTGACGAGGCTCCATCCGGGGGCGCGCGGCCCCAGCCAGGCGCGGTCCCCACGCGGCCACGGGGTCGTCGATGACCGCGGGGTCGTTGCCGGTGTCCACCAGGACGTAGCCGCTGCTCGTGCCCACGAGGAACATCTGGACCGGGACCCTGAGCCGGCGCCCGTAACGGCGGCCCGGGATCACGACGCTGGACTCGACGTCCAGCGTCCCGCCGTCGAGCAGGTGCACCGATGTCACGGACGTCTTCATGCTCCTGGCCTGCGCATCTTCGGACCGTCAGCTCGCGGAGGCTACGGCGTGCAGGGACCGGAACAGCTGCGCCATCGAGGTCGCCCCGGCGTCGACGTGACCGATGCTGCGGTCGCCGAGATAGCTGCCGCGCCCGACCCGCGCCTGCATGCCGGCGGTGGCGTCGCGGCCCTCCTCGGCGGCGAGCGCGGCCACCCTGGTGGCCTCGACCAGGTCCAGCCCCGCCGCGGTCGCCGCATGCAGTGCGGCGACCGCGGGTGAGATGGCGTCCAGCAACGTCTTGTCGCCCGGCCCGGACCGCCCCAGCTCCCCGATGCCGGCCGCGGCCGACGCGAACCCTCGCGTGAGCTGGGCCAGGTCCAGGAACGCCGTGCCGTCGCCCTCGTCGCTGACGCGCAGGAACAGGGTGCCGTAGAGGGCGCCACTCGCCCCGCCGACGGAGTTCACGACGGCCATGCCGACCGCGTCGAGGAACGCCCGCGCGTCCGGGAAGTCCCCCTCGAGGACCTCGCGCACCGCGATCATCCCGCGGACCAGGTTCGAACCGTGCTCGCCGTCGCCGGTCGCGGAGTCCAGCTCGTCGAGGCGCTCCTGGTGGGAGACGACCGCGGTGCCGAAGTGATCGAGCCAGGCGCGCAGCTCGTTGAGGGAGAGCGCGGCGACCATCTCAGGCCCCCCATCGCAGGCTGGCGGTGTGGACGGGATCGTCCCAGAGGTCCAGCAGCTCGTCATCGACCACCGAGATTGTCAGCAGGGCTCCGAGGGAGTCCAAGGAGGTCAGGAAGTTCCCCACGAGCGAGCGCTCCACGAGCGCCCCGCGGGCGCGCAGCCGTTCGTCCACGAGCCCGTAGAGCCCGAACAGCTCGAGCTGCGGTGTCGAGCCCAGGCCGCTGATCATGGCGATGACCCGGGTCCCCTCGGTGACCTGGAGTTCGCCCACGAGCCTTTCGAGCAGTACGTCGGCGACGACGGCGGCCGGCGGCAGCTCGCCGCGGTGCTGTCCGCGGTCTCCGCCCAGCCCCACGCCGATCTCATAGCTGCCGCCGGGCAGCTCGAAGGTGGGCCGACCGAGCCGCGGGGGAGTGCAGGAGCTGAGGGCGACGCCGAAGGTCCGGGAGTGCGCGACGACCCGCCGGGCCACGGCGACCACCTGGTCGAGTGTCTGGCCGCGCTCGGCCGCGGCGCCGGCGATCTTCTCTACCAGCACCGTCGCGCCGAGGCCGCGGCGCCGCGACTCGAGGCCGGGCGGGAACGAGGCGTCGTCGTCGACGAGAACCTTTTCGATGCGCATCCCCCGCCGGGTCAGGATCTCCGCCGCCAGGCCGAAGTTCATCACCTCGCCGCCGAAGTTCTTGATGATGAAGACGACGCCCGAGCCGTGGTCGGCGGCTGCGGCGGCGGCCATCACCTGGGCCGGCACGGGCGACGTGAAGATCTCGCCCGGACACGCGGCGTCGAGCATGCCCAGACCGACGTACCCGGCGTGGAGGGGCTCGCACCCGGAGCCGCCCCCGGAGATCAGGCCCACCTTGCCGCGTCCCTTGGGAGCCGCTCGCGTCACGATCCGTTCGTCCGGCAGGAAGCAGACGACATCGGGATACGCGGCCGCCAGACCCGCGAGGTACTCGGGCACCGCTGTGTCGGGCGCGTTGATGAACTTCTGCATGGGTCGTTCCCTCTCTCGCGGTGCCGGCCCCGACACCGTCACGAAACGCGTCTGAAACTTTCTCTTGACAAGGGCGGCACGGCCCGATGATATTGGTCCGACCACCCGATCACAAGATGACACGAGGAGTTCGGGGGGTATCGGTCTCGGACAGGAATCGCGAGTGGGAGGGGGACGCATGGAGACCACATCCGCGCCGCTGTCGGTCGGGACCATCGCGGGCCCGGCCCCGCTCCTCGAGATGACCGACATCTCCAAGCGGTACCTCGGCGTCCAGGCCCTGGACCACGTCGACCTGGTCGTCCGCCAAGGCGAGATCCACGCCCTGCTCGGCGGGAACGGAGCCGGGAAGTCCACGCTGCTCAACGTGCTCGCCGGCCTCGTCAGGCCCGACGCCGGCTCCATCACGCTCAGCGGCGAACCCGTCAGCATCGATCACCCCCGCGAGGCGCAGAAGCTCGGGATCGTGACGATCCACCAGGAGCTCTCGACGGTTCCGGACCTGACGGTGCTCGAGAACATCCTTCTCGGCAACGAGACGGCCCTGACCGCCCAGGGCGCCCTCTTCCTCCACCGTCGGCAGATGGCCCGGCGGGTGCAGCCACTGGCCGCGGAGTTCGGGATCACCGCCGCCGAGCTGTGGCGGCCCGTCGCCGAGTTCGGGGCCCTCAAGAGGCGCGCCATCGAGATCGTCAAGGCCCTGGCCGCCGAGCCGAAGATCCTCATCCTCGATGAGCCCACCTCGGGGCTGGAGGACCACGAGAAGTCGCTGCTGTTCGAGCACATGCGCGGCCTCCAGAGACGTGGCGTCGCCCTGATCTGGGTCACGCACCACCTCGACGAGCTGTTCGGGCTCGCCGACGTGGCCACGGTGATGCGCGACGGCAGGACCGTCACGACCGCGGCGATCGCGACCCTGGACCAGGGGCGGCTCGTCAGCCACATGTTCGGCGGCGAGGCGGCCGAGCTGCTCTCCATACCCGGGGCGGCGGAGCGGCCGGCGGACGACCCGGTCCGCGGCCGTCCCCGGCTGCGGGTGACCAACGTGTCGCGCCCGGGCATTCTTCGCGACATCTCCTTCGACCTCTACCCCGGTGAGGTGCTCGGCATCGCCGGGCTGGCCGGGGCCGGGCGTACGGAGCTGGTCCGGGCCCTCATGGGGCTGGACAAGATCAGCTCCGGGCGGATCGAGGTCGACGGTCGGGTACGGCGACTGTCTCACCCGCGCCGGGCCTACCGGGCCGGCCTTGCGATGGTCCCGGAGGACCGCAAGCAGATGGGCATCCTGCCGGAGTTCTCCGTGGCGGAGAGCATCTCGATTTCGCGGCTCGGCTCGGTCTCGGTCGCCGGGCTCCTCAGCGGCCGCAAGGAGCGGCTCCTCGCGGACTCCTACATCTCGACGCTCGGCATCAAGACGCCTAGCCCGCGCGAGAAGATCCGCAACCTCAGTGGTGGCAACCAGCAGAAGGCTGTCATCGCCCGCTGCCTCAACACGAGACCCGCCATCTTGATCTTCGACGAACCGACCCAGGGCATCGACGTACATGCCAAGGCCGAGGTCCACCGGTTGATCCGTGAGCTCGTCGACGGGGGTACGTCGGTGCTCCTCGTCGCCTCGGAGTTCTCCGAGCTGATCAGCCTGAGCGACCGCGTCATCGTCATGAACCGGGGCTCCCTCGTCGGTGAGATCCCCGACATCCACCGACGTGTCGCCGACCAGGGCATCGACGCGGTCAAGCACCTGATCATCGACCGTGCCTCGAGGGCGGAGCAATGAGCACCACACGCAAGACAGCTGCCCGGGTCCTGGGAATCGACGGCGTCCCGATCGTCACCGCGCTGGTCATCGTCACGGTGTACTTCTCGGCGACCGTTCCCGCCTTCCTGGACGGCGAAGGTCTGCGCTACTACCTCAACGAGGAGGTGCCGATCTTCATCATCACCGCGGGCCTGGCCCTGGTGATCATCGCCGGGGGGATCGACCTCTCGATCGGCGCGGTCCTCGGCCTGAGCGCCGGCACCTCGCTGCTCGCATCAATGCACGGTGCCCCCGTGATCCTCGCGGTGCTCGTCGGCGTCGGCACCGGTGCCGCCTTCGGCCTCCTCAACGGGCTGGTCATCGTGAAGCTGAGGCTCAACGACTTCATCGTCACCCTGGGCACTCTCAACATCGCCGCCGGCCTTCTCGTCGTGCTGACCGACCACGTGCAGATCACCGGGACCGACGACGCGCGCTACCTCGCCATCGCGAACCACTCCGTCCTCTCGGTCAGCAGTGCGCTGGTGCTGGCGGTCCTCGTCGTCGCGGTCCTCCAGGCCGTGCTCGTGAAGAGCGCCTTCGGGCGCAGGGTCCGGGCGAGCGGCGCGGGCGCGTCCCCGGCACTGGTCGCCGGCGTGGACGCGGGGCGGACCAAGCTCTACGCGTACGTCGTCTCCGGCAGCCTGGCGGGATTCGGTGGTGTGCTGCTTGCCTCCCGTCTCAACTCGGTCCAGCCGGGGATGGCCGGTGGCTACGAGCTGTCCGCCATCGCGGCCGCCGTCCTGGGCGGGGTGAGCCTCGCCGGCGGACGCGGGGCCATCTGGCAGGCGGCCGTCGGCGGCCTGCTGCTCGCCACCCTCAAGCAGGGCTTCCGGCTTACCGGTGTGGACCCGCTGGTCTTCTCCATCATCATCGGCGTCTGCATCCTCGTCGGCGTCATCGTCGACCGGAGCGTCTACCGGCTCGCACTGACGCTCGGGTCACCTGCTTCCGTGTCGCCTCGTCCGGAGCCGGCTCGCGCGAGTGGAGGTCCCGGACGATGAGCGCCATCACGTCTCGTGCGCTGGGCGAGAGCCTGCGCACGCGGTTCCTGGGCGATCCCGCCGTCGGCATCCTCAGCCTGCTGGTGGTCGCCGCCGTCGTCATGTCGGCCTACGAGCCCACCTTCGCCACCACCGGAAACGTCACCAACATCGTCAACGCGATGGTGACGGTCAGCTTCCTGAGCATCGGGATGACCGTGGTCCTGATCGCCGGCGGCCTGGATCTCTCGGTCGGCTCCACCATGGGGCTGTGCGCGGGAGTTGCCGCGAAGCTGCTGACCTACGGCCTGCCGATGCCGGTGGCATTCCTCGGAGCGCTGGCGGCGGGAGCCGGCATCGGTCTCCTGAACGGGCTGCTCATCACGAGGCTCGGAATCCCGGACTTCATCGCCACCCTGGCGATGCTCGGAATCGCCGGCGGCGTCCTGCTCTATTGGACGACCGGCGTCCCGATCCTCGGCTACATGACCCCCACCTACTACTACATCGGCGGGCTGACTCGGCTGATCGGGCCCATCACGGTCCCCATGATCCTGGTCGCGGTCATCGCCGTGGGTGTCTCGGTCCTGCTGCGACACACCCGCTTCGGCGTCATGTTCTACGCCGTGGGCAGCTCCCCGACGGGCGCCCTGCACGCCGGCGTGCGCGTCGCGCGGGTCAAGACCGCGGCGTACGTCATCAGCGGGCTGATGGCCGCCGTCGCCGGCATCCACATCGCCGGGCGCACCACGACCGTCCCGCCGCTGATCGGCAACGGCTATGAGATCACCGCGATCGCGGCTGCGGTGATCGGTGGCGCGTCGCTCGCGGGCGGCAAAGGTCGCGTCTTCGGCGCGTTGGTGGGCGCGCTCACGCTCACGCTGACCCGCAACATCATCAACCTGACCGGGGTCGAGTCCAGCTGGCAGGCCGTCGTCACCGGCCTGGTCCTGATCGTGGCCATCACCGCCAACCAGACGTGGAGCGTGCTCTCGGCGCGCTCCCGAGCCAGAGCGCTCACCCGAACGATCTCCGTCTCCCGGGCTCACGCGCCATCGACGCGTCGTGAGGGCATGGCAAGCGAAGCACCCGCCACCCAACGGCACCCCGAAACAACCCCGTGAAGACAAGAAGGAGTCCGACATGACCAAGACCGACGGAATCTCTCGGCGCATGGTGCTGCGAACCGGCACCCTGGTGAGTGCCGGCATCGGGGCGGTTGCCTTGGCCGGCTGCACGGCCGACACAGGCAGCAGCGCTGGCGGGGGCTTCGACAACGCTGCCACCAAGGGCTACGACGACGCGGTCAAGAAGCTGGTGGCCGGACGCGAGATCAAGGTCGGGTTCACGCCCCCCGTGCTGTCGGAGAACTTCACCCAGATCGAGCACGCGGCGTGGCAGAAGATGTACGAGTACGAGCAGCGCTTCGGGTGCACGTGGGTGTGGGAGCGCCAGGCGCCGGTCGGCGACTTCAACGCGGTCCAGGGCACCCTCGGCATCGTCCAGTCCTGGGTGTCGCGGAAGTTCGACGCGATCGCGGTCTGCACGGGCGCGAACTTCGCGACGGTCCAGAGTCTCTACCAGGACGCCTCCGCCAAGGGCGTGAAGATCTACCAGTTCAACCAGCCGGCCGAGCTCTACCCGGAGGACGAGCTGCGGACGGTCA
Organism: Nocardioides sp.; assembly: GCA_025965275.1. GTDB lineage: Bacteria > Actinomycetota > Actinomycetes > Propionibacteriales > Nocardioidaceae > Nocardioides. The sequence goes on along the minus strand of JAOPXG010000404.1, from coordinate 11,153 downwards.
CCAACGTCGGCTACGACAACAGGTGGCAGTCGGGATACCTCGCCGGGACCTACATCGCCGAGAAGCTCGGCGGCAGCGGCAACATCCTGCAGATCTGGGGTCCGTCCGGCTCGGACTGGACCCGCGGCCGCAAGATCGGCTTCGACAAGGCGCTCTCCGAGAACCCCGGCATCAAGGTGGTGGGCGAGGCGGACGGTGGCTACGTCCGGGACAAGGGCTTCGCGGCGGCGCAGGACCTGCTGACCAAGAACAGCGACGTGAACGCCATCTACGGCGAGAACGAGGAGATGGCGCTGGGAGCCTCCCAGGCCATCGACGAGGCCGGTCTGAAGCACTGGGACGGCTCGGAGGGCATCCTCACCATCGGTGCGGACGGCCTGGTGTCCGGCTACGACCAGATCAGCGCGGGGAAGCTGAGCGCCACCGTCGACATCGGAGGTGTCGACCAGGGCCAGAACCTCATCGAGGCCATCTTCGCGACCGCGGTGCTCGGCGAGACCGTCACCCAGCTGATCAACAACCCGACCCAGGTCGTCGACAAGTCCAACGTCGACTGGCACCGCGAGTACACCAAGTGGGCGCTCGCCGTGCCCAAGAAGTACGGCGCCTGAGCGTCCGCGGAGGTGGGCGTCCGCGACTCCGCGGGCGCTACCCGGCCGGCGCTCAGCACGAACCGCCAGCACGAACCGTCAGCCACGCCGAGGAGGTGAGCACCCGTGACGGCCCAAGAACCGGTGGGCATCGTCCCCGTACGGCAGCTGCGTCTGTCCGACGCCGTCGCCGCTCAGCTCGAGGCGCTCATCAACTCCGACCACTTCGGCGAGGAGGGGCGGCTGCCCTCGGAGCGGGAGCTGGCCGAGCGGTTCGCGGTCGGACGCGGCAGCATGCGCGAAGCCATCCGCAAGCTCGAGGCCCTGGGCATCATCACCAAGACCCATGGCGTCGGCACCTTCGCCGTCAGTGGCGCCATTCCGCGGATGGGGCTGCTGAGCGCCGGCGAGGTGTCCGCCCTCGAGCTGTTCGAGGTGCGCTACACCATCGACACCTTGGCGGCGGGTCTCAGCGCCCAGCGCAGGACCGTGGGCGACCTCAAGGGGCTCAAGGCCCTCCTGGACCACTCGATGAGCCCGGACGTGGACAACGCGGAGTTCGTGCGGCTCGACTTCGAGTTCCACCGTCTCGTGGCCCAGTCCGCCAAGAACAGCCTCGTCGCCCAGATGTACCAGCAGCTCGCCCCGCACCACGCCATCTACTCCGCCAAGGTCATCTCCCTCCCCGATCGGCGATCCCGAGCCCACGAGGGACACCTCCGCATCCTGGCGGCCGTCACCCACGGAAACGCCGCCGAGGCGCGTAGGCAGGCGCTCGAACACCTCCTCACTGCGGAGGAGGACCTGGTGAGCGCCGTCGAAGTGTCAGATTCACATCCCACCGATTCACACCACAACCGATAGGAACCGCCATGTCATCGCTCGACTTCACCTACGACCACATCGACGACGTACTGCCGCGAGGCGCCTGGGTCGCGCCGGAGATCGATCCCGCGCGCACGATGCTCCTGGTGCTGGACGTCCAGAACCTCATCGTCAACGAGACCGGCGCCGCGTACGTCAAGTCGGTGGGCGGCGCGCCCGAGGGCAAGGACACGCTCGAGCCGATCAAGCGCGTCCTCGAGGCCTGCCGCGACAAGGAGATCCCGGTCGTGTGGTCCCTGTGGGGCCTGCGCCCCGACGGGCGCGACGCGGGCCTGGCCAAGGACAAGTGGCCGGGGCTCGACTGCGGTGCGCCCGGGTCGCCGGCCAGCTGGGGGAACCCGACCGCTGACGACCAGCTGCACCCGGACATGAAGCCGCTCGACGGTGAGCCGGTGATGTACAAGCACCGGTTCAGCAGTTTCTACAACACGCCCCTGGAGGAGTACCTGCGCGAGGACGACCGCGACACGCTGATCATCATCGGCGTCACCTCGGCCAACTGCATGCACGCCACGGCCCTCGACGGCTGGAACAAGAACTACAAGATCGTGTGCGTCGCCGACACCACGACCGCCGTACCCGCGCCCAACGAGGAGCAGCCGCTTGGTTACGGCCAGCACTGGGAGGCGCTGCGCAACATCCAGATGAACTACGGCGACGTGCTCCTGAGCACCGAGCTCCTCGAGAAGCTCAAGTAGCCGGACGACATCCCATCCGGGCCGTAGGCACCCCACTACACGACAAGTTGGAGTTCGACGTGAGCATTCAAGGCAAGCGCATCGCCCTCATGATCGAGGACGACTACCAGATCCTCGAGGGCTGGTATCCCTACCTGCGGCTGACCGAGGCCGGGGCGGTGGTGACCGTGGTCGGCAACGGTGAGAAGAAGACTTTCGAGAGCAAGGAGCACTACCCGATGGAGGCCGACGCCTCCCCGGGAGAGGTGTCCGCCGACGACTTCGACGGGGTGGTCGTCCCGGGAGGCTTCGCGCCGGACAACATGCGGCTGCACCGCCCGATGATCGACCTGGTGCGCGACATCTCGGCCCAGGGCAAGATGACGGCCGCCATCTGTCACGGCGGCTGGATCCTGGCCTCGGCCAACGCGGTCGCGGGCCGTCGGGTGACCGGGTACGCCCCCATCGAGGACGACCTGGTCAACGCGGGTGCGACCTGGGTCTCCGACGAGCCGGCCGTGGTCGACGGGCACGTCATCACGGCCCGGACGCCTCCCGACCTGCCCGACTTCCTCAAGGCGATCGTCGCCTACTTCGAACGATGACCCGGCAGGGGTGAAGATCATGGCCGTACAGAAGAAGCCGGACGCCGTGGATGTGGTCATCGTCGGCCTGGGTGCCAGCGGTGGCACCGCCGCCAAGGTGCTGAGCGAAGCGGGCCTCCACGTCGTCGGGCTCGAGCGCGGGCCCTACCTGCGCCACGACGAGCACTTCTCGGGTGACGAGCTGAAGTTCGTGAACCGCAGCTACATGTGGCCGGACGCCAAGCTCACGCCGCGTACTCGACGCGTCGACGACGACGAGGTCGCCCAGCCGTACCCGTTCTCGATGACCCCGCAACTGGTCGGCGGGGGCACCAACCACTGGGCGGGCTGGGTCCCACGCCCGAGGCCTTCGGACTTCCTTCAGCGCAGTCTGCATGGCGACGTCGACGGGATGAGCCTGGCGGACTGGCCGTTCCAGTACGAGCACCTCGAGCCCTACCTGACGAAGATCGAGTGGGAGTTCGGGGTCTCGGGGATCGCCGGCGCGGACCGCGGTGAGGGCTTCCGCAGCCGGCCGTTCCCCAGCCAGCCGCTGCCGCCGACGCGGTGGGGCCGGAAGTTCTACTCGGCCGCCAACGAGATGGGCATCAACGCCTTCCCCATCCCGCACGCGATGGTGACGAACGAGCACAAGGGTCGCCGGCCGTTCAACCGGACCAGCTTCTGGAACCAGTACGGCGACCCGAGCGGGGCGCGGTCGAACACGGCGACCACGTTCATCCCAGAGGCCCTGGCAACCGGCAACTTCGAACTCAGGTCGGACTGCTTCGTCCGCGAGGTCAAGGTCGGCAAGGACGGCAGGGCCACCGGGGTGGTGTACGTCGACCAGACGGGGGCGGAGGTCGAGCAGGACGCCAGGGTCGTGGTCTTGTCGATGGGCGCCATCGAGACGGCGCGCCTGATGCTGCTGTCGCAGTCCGCGCTGTTCCCCGACGGCCTCGCCAACTCCTCCGGCCTCGTGGGGAAGAACGCCACCTTCCACGAGTATCTCTTCGCGATCGGCTTCTTCGACAACGAGATCGACGACCCGCTGTACGGCTGGACCGGCAACTACATCAGCGGCGGCACGATGGACTTCTACGAGACCGACGAGAGCCGCGGGCACATGGGCGGCTGCATCGTGTCGTCGTCCCAGACCTGCCACCCGATCAACATGGTCTTCCCGGGACGACCGGCGTGGGGCCAGGCTTTCAAGGACGCCGACCGCACGTTCTTCAACTACGCGATGAAGATCGGGTTGATCCTCCACGACATGCCCCAGGAGCGGAACCGGGTCGACCTCGACCCCACCCACAAGGACTTCATGGGGCTGCCCGTCGCCCGGATCACTCACCGCGCCCACGAGAACGACCGGGCCATGGGCAGGTGGCAGGTCGACAAGAACATCGAGATCCTCGAGGTCGCGGGCGCCCGCAAGACGATCCCCGTGTACCTGGACCAGGTCACCGGCAACACCTGCCACCAGCACGGCACGGCGCGGATGGGCTTCGACCCGGAGACGTCGGTCCTCAACGAGTGGTGCCAGACCCACGACATCGACAACGTCTTCGTCGTCGACGGGTCGGCCTTCCCGACGTCCTTGGGCGTCAATCCGACGCTGGCCATGATGGCGAACGCCTGGCGCAGCTGTGAGTACATCGTCGACAACTACCTGCCCGGCCGGGTCGAGCGGCTCGCTGCCGCCCGAGCCTGACGGCGGGGAACGGAGAAGCCCATGAGCTCCAAGGCAGACTGGACGACGTTCCTGGAGCCGGTCGACCCGGACTCCTCGGACCGGTTGTTCTTCAGCCCCCACGAGTGGGACACCGTCGAGGCCCTCTCGGCGCGCATCATCCCCACGGACCACGACCCCGGTGCCCGGGAGGCGCGGGTCGTGGTGTTCATCGACCGCTACCTGTCGGGGATCAACTACATCTTCGCGGCCGCCGACGGAAGCGGGTTCCTGCGCATCGACGGGCACTACGCCACCGCTTGGCGCTCGCGGATCGCCGACATGCAGCGCACCTACCGCGACGGACTCGCCCAGCTCGACGCGAGGTGCCGCTCCGAGTGGGGCGAACCGTTCGTGAGCCTCGACGAGGACCGACAGGACCGGGCGCTGGAGCTGCTGTCGGGGGCACCCAAGCCGGGTCCCGTCACGCTGGGCACCACCGAGCCGGCCAGCACGTTCACCCAGTTCCTGACCGACGACGGGCTCGGGTTCTTCGACGCCCTGTGCCTGCACGTGAAGCAGGGCTTCTACGCCGACCCGGTCTACGGCGGCAACAAGGGACGCCTCGGCTGGAGGGTGATCGGTTTCGAGGGCCCCGAGAAGCTCAAGGACACGATGGACGGGACGTACTCGACCGACTCGCTCTTCGTCCAGGACTACTCCTGGGCCGACCTGATCCCGCAGCTCAAGGCGCAGACGACATGGGCCCTGCCCACCTGATCGAAGGTCCGGTTGCCGGGGCGGCTGGACCACGATCGTCACCACGCGCCCCCCATCCGCACCAGACCCAGCACCTCGAACGGTGGACCAGATGAAGATCGAAACTGTGAAGGCCTACCCGGTGGGGCTGCCCTTGGCCGAGGACCTCAGGTGGGGCGCCATGTCGGTCAGCACCAAGGGGGGCATCGTCGTCGAGGTCGCCACCAGCGACGGGCTCGTCGGCATCGGCGAGGCCGGGTTCTCGGCCGAGTACTTCTCCACCGTCGGTCCGATCGTCAACCAGCAGCTGGGGCCGATGATCGTCGGTCGCGACCCGCGGGACGTGTCCTCCCTGTGGCACGACATGATGCGGGCCACCCACATGTGGGGGCGGCGTGGGATCGAGACCTACGCTCTCAGCGGCATCGACATGGCGTTGTGGGACCTGCTCGGCAAGATCACCGCTCAGCCCGTGCACCGGCTGCTCGGTACCTACAAGCCCTCCGTGCGCGCTTACTTCGCGCCCTCCCTGAAGGCCCCCGACAAGACGGTCGCCGAGGCCATTGCCGCGGCGCGCGACGGCTACACCGCCATCAAGCTGCGAGTCGACGGGGATCTCGACGCGGCGGTCCACGTGGTCGGCTCGGTACGCGACGCCGTGGGCGCCGGCGTCGACCTGATGGTCGACGCCAACATGGCCTACGACCGGCGTGGCGCACTCGCCCTCGCGAAGGAACTGCAGCCGCTCCAGGTGTCCTGGCTCGAGGAGCCGATCATGTCCCGGTCGCTGTCCCAGTACGTCGCGGGGCACGCCTGGCTGGCGGACCGGGTGGACGTCCCCCTGGCGGGCGGCGAGTCGCTGCTGACCCGCTACGAGTACGTCGACCTGATGGGCGAGCTGCCGTTCGACGTCATCCAGCCCGATGCCGCCAGCGTGGGCGGGATCTCCGAGCTCAAGCGGGTCGCCGACATGGCGAGCGCGTGGAACCTCCAGTGCGTGCCGCACATCGGCTGCTCGTCGGGGACCGGCATCGGTCTGGCGGCCGGTCTGCAGGTCATCCTCAGCTGCGAGAACGCGCCCCTCATCGAGGTCGACGCCTACGGTGGCCTCGGCTGGGAGGGCTTCCTGGAGAACCCTCCGGTCGTGGAGAACGGCTGGCTCTGGGCCACCGACGCGGTGGGGATCGGGGTCACCATCGCCGACCGGGCTGCCGAGCGGTTCGCGATCGCCGTCGACGGACAGGTGTGACGCCTGTGGCCGTACACAGGCTGTGCCTGGCCGACATCGCCCCGCAGCGAGTCCTGCCCGTCCTCGTCCTTGACGACGCCTCCCTCGCCGCACCCGTGCGGGAGGCACTGACGGCCGGGGGACTTTCCTGCGCCGAGGTCACCCTGCGCACCCCGGCCGCCGCGACGGTGATGGCACGGATGGCGGAGGACCCGGACTTCCTGGTGGGGGCTGGGACCGTGCTCACGCCGGGCCAGGTGCGCGCGGCGGACGAGGCCGGTGCCCGTTTCGTGGTCAGCCCCGGGTTCAGCGCGGCCGTGGCGGCGGAGTGCGCGGACCGAGGGCTCGCCTACGTGCCGGGCGTGGCGACCCCCACGGACATCACCGCCGCGCTCGCCGAGGGGTTCACCGAGCTGAAGTTCTTCCCGGCCGAGACCCTGGGTGGGGTCCGCGCCCTGACGGCCCTGGGTGGCCCTTTCGGCGACGTCCGGTTCCTGCCGACCGGTGGGCTGACCGAGGCCAACTTCCTCGAGTACCTCGCGTTGCCGGCCGTGCCGGCCGTCGGTGGCAGCTGGATCGCCACCTCCGCCTTGGTGGGGCAGCGCGACTTCGAGGAGATCACCCGTCGGGCCACGCGCGCCGTACACGCGAGCCAGCTCGGCGACGCCGGGAACGCGGGTCGTCGGTGACCGGGCTGGAGCTCCGGCCAGCGGCGGCCTGCCGTTTCGACGCACTGGCACTCGGTGAGGTGATGCTCCGGCTGGACCCGGGGGACCGGCGGATCAGGACGGCCAGGCACTTCGACGTGTGGGAGGGCGGTGGCGAGTACAACGTCGTCCGCGGCCTGCACAAGGTCTTCGGGCACCGGTCGGGCATCGTCACGGCCTTGGCGGACAACGAGGTGGGCCGTCTCGTCGCGGACCTGATCAGCCAGGGCGGGGTGGACACCAGCCTGCTGCGCTGGGTGGAGTACGACGGGGTCGGGCGTCGGGCCCGCAACGGACTCAACTTCACCGAGCGCGGCTTCGGCGTCCGGGGTGCGTTGGGGGTCTCCGACCGCGGCCACACGGCCGTCGGTCAGCTCACCCGGGGTGACGTCGACTGGGACCATGTCTTCGGAGAGCTGGGGGCCCGATGGCTGCACACGGGCGGGATCTTCGCGGCGCTCTCCGCGAGCACGCCCGACGTCGCCGAAGCGGCCATGAGCGCGGCGCGACGACACGGGACCCTCGTCTCCTACGACCTGAACTTCCGCCCGAGCCTGTGGCAGGGGATCGGCGGCAGGGCCGCCGCCCAGCAGGTGAACCGCAGGCTGGCACCCCTCGTCGACGTGATGATCGGGAACGAGGAGGACTTCGTGGAGTCGCTCGGCTTCGAGGTCAGTGGGCTCGACGCGGACTTCACGAACCTCGACCACGGCGCCTTCCTCGGCATGATCGAGGACGTCGTGGCGGCGTTCCCGGACCTGCAGGTCATCGCCACGACACTGCGGGGTGTCGTGTCGGCGAGCCGCAACGACTGGTCGGCCATCGCGTGGTCGAAGGAGACCGGGTTGGTGAGCTCGCGACGTTGGGAGGGGATGGAGGTCTTCGACCGGGTGGGGGGCGGGGACAGCTTTGCCTCCGGGCTGATCCACGGTCTCCTCGAGGGTGCGCCACTGGACCGGGCAGTGCAGCTCGGGGCGGCCCATGGTGCGCTGGCCATGACGACGCCGGGCGACACCTCGATGGCCACGGCGGCCGAGGTCGACAAACTCGCGAAGGGTGCCTCCGCTCGTGTGCAGCGCTGACGCATCGATAGACTGACCAGGCTGGTCCCGTGCCGAGGTCCCGCACCCTCCAGGAGGTACTCGTGGAAGTTTCGTCGGCGGTGTCTCGGGTCGCCGGGGTTGGCTCCAGGGGCCGGCGTGGCTAGTCCTCCCCGATCCGGGATCAAGCCCGTCAAGCAGCTCAAGCTGGCCGACGCCGTGGCCGCCCAGCTCGAGGAGCTGATCCGCCAGGGGCACTTCGGGAACAGTGGCCGGCTTCCCGCCGAGCGTGTGCTCGCCGACCAGTTCGGCGTCGGTCGCGGCACCATGCGCGAGGCGGTGAGCAAGCTCGAGACCCTGGGGATCGTCACCAAGAGCCAGGGTGTCGGGACGTTCGCCGTCTACCCGCCGCCCAGTCCCGGCGACCACCTGCTCATGCTGACAGCGGGCGACGTCACCGCGCTGGAGCTCTTCGAGGTCAGGTACGCCCTCGAACCGGACGCGTCCGCCCTGGCGGCGACCCGCCGGACCGAGGCGGACATGGACGAAATCCGCGCCATCCTCGAGCGCTCGATGGCGCCGGGCATCGACGCCGCCACGTTCGTCGCCCTGGACTTCGAGTTCCACAACCGGGTGGTGCAGGCCTCCAAGAACCGCCTTCTGCGCGGCCTGCACGAGCAGGTGGGCCCGCACCACGCCATCTACTCCACGAAGGTGATCTCGATCCCCGGGCGGATGGAGCGAGCCTGTGAGGGGCACCAGCAGATCCTGGACGCGATCGTGCAGCGCGACGTCGAGGGCGCGCGCAACGCGGCGCTGACGCATCTGCGCTCGGCCGAGCGCGACCTCGCTCGCGCGGCCAGCCAGCGAGACTGAGGCGCTCCTGTCTCCTAGCCGCGGCCCGAGACCGGCGCTAGTGTCTCGTCGGTGAGCCAGCCGAGCGTTCCGCGTGCGATCGCGGACGAGACGTCCGCGCACGACGAACTGCGCAGCTGGCTGCGGGTGATCACCGAGATCGCAGGAGCCGTGACGCTTCACGAACCCCTGTCGGTCCTGCTGAACCTGCTCGCCCGCAGCGCGGGCGAGCTCATGGGTTACGAGTTCTGCGCAGTCCTCCTCGCCGACGAGGGCCGGGGGATGCTCGAGATCCGTGGCTCTCACGGCCTGACGGCCGACTATGAGTCCCAGGTCCGCAGCTCGCTGTCCTTCCGGCTGGGGCCCCAGCCGGCGGGCGAGACCCCGTCGAGCCGTGCCTTCGTGAACCACCAGCCGGTGGCGGTGGAGGACGTGTTGATCGATCCGGCGTTCCGGCCCTGGGCGAACCTTGCCGAGGAGGCCGGGTTCCGGTCCCTGATATCGGTACCGCTGCTCGTGAACGGGCGCGCCGTGGGCACGCTGAACGGGTACCGGGCTCAGCCGTGCCAGTTCGACCAGGACGAGATCCTGCTGCTCGCCGCCCTCGCCAACCTGGCAGGCACGGCCATCGAGACGGCACGGCTGCGCGAGCGCGAGCAGGAGACCATCGGGCAGCTCCAGCAGCTCAACGCGTCCCTGCGGGAACAGACCATGCTCCTCGAGCATGCCGAGCAGATCCACCGCCGGCTCACCACGGTGGCCCTGGAGTCCGGTGGCCTGCAGACCGTCGTCACGGTGCTGGCGGGCCTGCTGTCTCGTCCGGTGCTCGTGGAGGACGCGGGCCTCGGGGTGATCGCGTCCGCGGCACACGAGGGCCAGACGGTGGACGCCCCACCGAGCGAGGTCCGCAGCCGGCAGTCGGCCGCGCCGGACCAGGACGCCAAGGGCGACCTGCGCGAGTTCGCGCCGTGGCCCGGAGCCCAGCCCGACCAGTGGCGGACCTCGGTGCCGGTCTTCCTCGACCGTGAGATGGTGGCGAGATTCTGGTTGCCCGGCCGTCCCAGTGAGCTGAGCGCCCTGGAGCTGCGAGCCATCGAGCACGCGGTGGTCGTCAGCGCTCTCGAGCTGTTGCGCGAACGGACCGCCCTTGACGTCGAGTGGACCCTGCGCGGGGACGTGCTGGCCGAGCTGCTCGCGGACCGGCCCACGGACAGCACCACTGTCGTGTCGCGGGCGCGCAGCCTCGGCCTAGATCTCCGCGCACCGCACTCACTGCTCGTCGTGCGCGCCGACGACGCGCCCGGAGCGACGGACCGGGCGAGCAGTGACCAGCGCCGGTTGCTGGAGTTCGTCAGGGAGTCGGCCCGGCACCTCAAGTCCTCGTCGCTGGTGACGATCTCGGGCAACTACGTGGTGCTGCTGCTGTCGTCGCCAGCCGAGGAGGCGACCGGCCACGTGATCCCTGAAGTCGCAGACTCGATCCGGGTCCACTGTGCCCGTCGGCTGCACGGCGCCACGGTGAGCGTGTCCGCCGGTGAGCCCTGTCGTGATGTCGGTGACTACGCCGGCGCGTTCCGGATGCAGCGCGGTGCGCTCGAGCTCGCGCGACTCCAGGGTGTCCGCGATCGGACGGTCACGCTGCCCGACCTCGGTTTCTACGGTCTCCTGCTGCAGCTGGACGAGCCCTCTGTGCTCAGCCAGTTCGCCGAGCAGACGCTGGCGCCTCTGCGCCGGTACGACGAGGCGAAGCACACCGAGCTCGTCGCGACGCTGCGGGCGTACTTCGCGCACAACCTCAACACGATGGAGACCGCCGCCGTGCTGTATGTGCACGCCAACACCGTCGGGCTCCGCCTGCGGCGAATCGAGTCGCTCCTGAACCTGTCCCTGGCACAGCCGGAGTCGCTCCTGCGGGTGAAGGCGGCCTTGATGACCGATGACGTCCTGCGCCTGCGGCAACCCCAGCCGGGCGGACTGAGCCCTGTCGGTCGCGGCCCGACAGGGTAGAGGCACAGGAGGGGAGGGCAACCCGTCCGCATGGACTGGTGCAAGCCACAGCGCTTCGCTCCCGATCTGGGGCCTCACACAACGCAGGGCCTTCCGCGGACGAGTTACGTTCCTCACATCCCGACGCCGAAGGCAGGACGCATGACCGA
>JAOPXG010000007.1 GCA_025965275.1 Nocardioides sp. | reverse complement strand
GTGTCGGCGCTGCCCCCGCTGTCTGCGGAGACGTTCGGGTGGGCGACCTGGTTGACGCCGATGCCGATCACGACGACGGCCGCCGCGGCGACCCACCAGGAGCGCACGTGGTGGCGGCGCCGACGCGCCGCGGCGAGGTCGGCCGGCCGCTGGACCACGGTGACCGGGACCGGCGCGGCGGGGTCCTCGTCGCGCAGGTCGGCGAGCACCGCGTCGAGCCGGGCGGCGACGTCGTCAGGCACCGGCTGGGTGTGCCGGGCGTCGGCGAGCAGGCGGCGTACCTGCTCCTCCTCCGGGGTCAGGTCCTCGGGCTCGGACACGGGTGGTTCACCTCCTCGCGGGGCTCGTTTGATGGGGGTCAGGGCGTCAGGCTCCGGCCGGCGGGCCGCGCGGAGCATCCGTTGATCCGACGGATCCGCACGGTGGAGGGTTCCCCGAGGTGACGTGTCCCGGGTCACCGTGGTGCTCCTCGCCCAGCGGCGCGAGCAGCTCCGCGAGCCGGGCCCGGCCGCGGGAGCAGCGCGACTTCACGGTGCCGACGGCGCAGTCGAGCATCTCGGCCACCTCGGCGACCGGGTAGCCCTCCATGTCGACGAGGACCAGGGCGGCACGCTGCTCGGGCGGCAGGGTGGCCAGCGCGTCGAGCACGGCCCGGCGGCGCTCCTCGCGCACCGAGCGGTCGGCGGGATCCTCCGTCCCGGGCGCGGCCGTGGCGACGGAGCCACGGTCGCGGTACTCCTCGAGGTCGTCGGGCAGCGACTCGGTCCGCCGTACCTTGGCCGCGCGGAGCCGGTCGAGGCAGGCGTTGACGACCACGCGGTGCAGCCAGGTGGTGACGGCCGCGTCCCCACGGAAGGTGCCGGCGCGGCGGTAGGCCGCGACCATGCCGTCCTGGAGCCCGTCGGCGGCGTCCTCGCGGTTGCCCATGGTGCGCACGGCGACCGCCCACAGACGGTCGCGGTGCCGGTGGAAGAGCGTCCCGAACGCCTCCGGGTCGCCCGCCACGTGGGCGCGCAGGAGGTCGTGGTCGCTGACGAGCGCGTCGGGCTCGTCGTCGGGGTCGCTCATCCGCGGACCGTCACCTCGGCGACCTCGCCGCGGAAACCGCCGTCGACCGCCGGCACCGAGGTGAGCCACACGGTGAGGTAGCGCCCGCTCGCCGCGGTGTCGAGGGTGACCCGCGCGTGCTGCTGCTCGGCGGTGCCGCTCGCCACCGGCGTGAGCCCCTTGACGCCGGTCGGCGCCTGGTCGGTGACGTAGAGGGAGTACGCCGTGGGTGTGCCGACGAACGAGAGGTCGACGGAGGACACGTCGTGGCGCTCGCCGAGGTCGAGGACCAGGCCGACACCGGTCTTGAGGCCCGTCGGACCGAAGTTCTGCGTGTAGGTCAGGGTGCGCCACGCCGTGGTCGGGTCGCCGTCGACGGCCAGCGGCGCGAGGTCGGGGTTCTCGTCCGGCGGGTCGCCCTGGGGGTCGAAGTCGGTCGCCGTCACGCCCGTGATCACCTGCGCGGGCGGGGCGGACGACGCGGTGGTGCTGGGTGTCGGGCCGTCGTCGCCGGGCAGCGCGCCCAGCGGCGTGCGGCCGCGGCCGAGGTTGTAGGCCACCACGATGGCGACGAGCAGGAGCAGGCAGGCGGCGATGGCCCCGGCCAGCCGGAGCCAGCTGCGCCCCGGGACGGGTGCGGCCTCGTCATCGACCGCCGGCGTCATGCCGGTGCCGGTGCCGGTGCCCGGACCGGTGTCCCACGGCCAGTAGCCCGCGCCACCTCGGGCGACGGTGGCCTGGGGCGCGGCGCCGGGACGCGGGGTGCGCGAGGCGCCGCCCGAGCTGGGCTCGGGCGCGAAGAGCGGACGCTCCGGCGGGTCCTCGAACGGCGGCGGGGGCGGCACCGGCTCGCTGCGGGCCGCGAGCCAGGAGACGTCGTCGTTCTCGTCGTCGAAGATCGGCAGGCCCGCCTGGGTGGGCAGCTCGGTCGACGCCGGAGGGTCGGGGGTGGGCTCCGGTTCCGGCTCGGGTTCCGGTACGGCGGGCTCCGGGTCGCGGGCCGGAGGGTCGGGCAGCGCCGGCAGCGAGATCGTCTCGGTGTCGCGGTGGCCCGCCGCCGCCTCGGCCTCGGCCAGCCCGGTCGGGTCGCCGACGAAGGCGCACAGGTAGTCGGCGATGCCCTGGGCGGTCGCCACGTCGTGGGTCTCGCGGAGCCGGGCGCCCCACTGCCCGGCGTACGGGTTGATGACCTCGTCGCAGAGCGCGTCGAGCGGCCGCGGGATGCCGGCGCGCACCTGGCGGGGACGCAGCACCTGGCCGTGCTCGACCGGGGCGGGCGGGACGTCGGAGCTCGAGGTGCCCGGCCACTTGCCGGTCAGCGCGCTGTAGAGCAGGCCGCCGAGGTCGGCGACGTCGGTGGAGACCCGGCCGGGCGGGAGGCCGTACATCGCGGCGTCGACGGCGAAGCCGATCAGCCGGACCGCGCCACCGTGGTCGATCAGGACGTTCTCGGGCACCAGGCGGCCGTGCGCGACGCCGGCCTCGTGGCCGACCGCGATCGACGCCGCCACCTCGGAGACCAGCCAGGCCGCGCGCCGCGGACTGAGCGGGCCCTCGGTGGCGAGCATGATGTCGAGCGAGTCGCCGGTGCCCCACTCGTTGACGACGTAGCAGAGGCCTCGCGCCCGGTCGGCGTCGAGGACCCGCAGCAGCCGGCGGTCGTGGACGGTCGCCGACCGGCGCGCCGCCTCGAGGAGCGCGTCGGCGCGTTCGTCGTCCTCGGCGATGACGTGGAGGGCGACGTGCCGCTCGAGCACGCGGTCGTGGGCTCGCCAGAACCGGCCGCCCTTGCTCTCGGTGAGCAGGTCGACCAGGCGGTAGCGGTCGGCGAGTACGTCGCCGGGCCGGATCGAGCTCGGCACTCAGCTCCCCTCGTCGCTTCCCGTGCAGGACTGGTGGCCCAGGGCCATCGTAGGGCGGACTCAGTCGAGCGGCGGGAGGCGTGTCCGACGACCCGTGGTCATCGGGCACGCCTCAGGGGGAGACGGCGGGTGATCGTGTCGACCACGGCGCTCACCTCGGATATCCGCAGCACGCGGGCGAGCAGTACGAACACGATCACGTCGACAGCGCCCACCACCAGCAGCGTCGCCGCGGCCACCAGCCGGCCGGGGTCGCTGTCGATCTGCTTCGCGAGGTACGCCGTGCCCGCCGCGACCGCGGCCGCTCCCAGGGCCGCGATGAGCACCCGGACGAGGAAGCGGACGAGCGCCGGCGTGCGAAGCCCGCCCAGCACCCGCCGCAGGACGGCGTACGAGAGCACGGAGCCGACGAGGTAGGACGCGCTGTAGGCGAGCACCAGGGCCGGCGAGGTGTGCCGTGCGTCGGTCACGCCGACGAGGACGACGGCGACGGCGATGTTGGTGGCCGAGACGGCGCACTGGATCCAGAAGACGGTGCGGTTGCGCTCGAGCGCGTAGAAGCCGCGCAGCATCAGGTAGTGGATGGTGAAGAAGACCAGCCCGATCCCGAACAGGGCCAGGGACGGCGCGAACGCCGCGAAGTTGTCCGCCGCCGCGCCGTAGCCCCAGATCACGTGGGAGACGTTGGTCGACACGAGCGGCAGCACGAGGGCGAACGGGATGACCACCGCGAGTGCGCTGCGCAGCGTCTCGCTCAGCGACCGGGCGACGCCGCGCAGGTCGTCGTCGGCCGCGCGCGCGGCGAGCCGAGGAAGGATCGCGGTCGCCAAGGAGACCGTGATGATCGAGTGCGGAACCATCATGATCAGGAACGTCTGCGAGTAGACGGTGTAGCCCGTGCCGTCGGTGCTCCCCCCCGAGCAGGATGCGGTGCCACTGGACGACAGCCGTACGACGACCGTGTACGCGATCTGGTTGACGATGACGAACAGCACCGTCCACATCCCGAGCCGGAAGGTGTGCCCGAGGCCGGTGCCGCGGAAGTCGAAACGCGGCCGGTAGCGGAACCCGGCCGAGCGGAGGTACGGCACCAGGATCACGAACTGCGCCGCGATCCCAAGGGTCGACCCGAGACCCAGCAGGAGCTCCTGGTGCGGGGAGAAGGCGCCGAACACCTCGGCACCGCGGGCGGGGCCGAAGACGAACAGGTAGACGACCAGCACCGCGATCGAGATGACGTTGTTGGCGATCGGGGCCCACATCATCGGCCCGAACCGGCCGCGGGAGTTCAGGATCTGCCCGACCAGCACGAACATCCCGTAGAAGAAGATCTGGGGCAGGCAGAAGCGCGCGAAGGCGATGACCGAGTCGCGCTGGGCCGCCATGCTGGGGTCTCGGTAGCAGGACGACAGGAAGACCGACATGACCCACGGCGCCGCGACGACCAGCAGCGCGGTGACCACGCCGAGGAAGAGCGCGGCCAGGGTGATGATCCGGTTGGTGTAGGCCTCGCCACCGTCCGCGTCGTGGCGCATCGCCCGCACCAGCTGCGGCACCAGCACGGCGTTGACGACGCCGCCCGCGAGCAGGATGTAGAGCATGTTCGGGATCGTGTTGGCGATGTTGAAGATGTCGGCATGCAGGTAGGCGCCGAGCGCCGCCGCGAGCAGCCCGGCCCGGACGAAGCCGCTCATCCGCGACACGACCGTGCCGGCCGCCATCACGGCGCTGTTGGCGAGGACGCGCTCGCGCTCGTCGTCGGGCCGCTCGTCGTCGAAGGAGGTCATGCGGACCTGGCCGCCGCGCGGAGCCGCCGGAACAGCCGGACGAAGATCGCGCCGAAGAGCAGGGCGACCCCGGTGCCGAGGATCAGCCAGATCACGTTGCTGACCTGGTTGGAGCGGATCGGCAGGTCGTCGGAGGACCCGAGCGGTGCGTCCTTGACGTCGGTCAGCGCCAGCGTCACGTTGCGGATGCCGAGCGCCGACGAGGAGGCGTTGAGGAGCACGGTCGTCCGGCTCCCCGCCCCGATGTCGACGCTCTCGGCCGGCACGGCGACCTTGAGGGGCGGTTCCGTCAGCGCGGTGATCTTCACCGTGACGGGCTGGTCGAGCCCGTTGGTGATGGTGGCCGCGAACCGCCCGCTGCCGCCGGAGAGGATGACGGCCTTCGGGGCGTCGATGCGCACCGACCGGAGCCTGTTGTCGATCCAGGTGCGCGAGGAGTCGGCGGAGGCACGCGCAGCCTCCGGCCGGAGCCGGTTGGAGTACGACGTGTCGGAGAACGCCTCGTCGCGCACCTCGCTGCCGACCTCGTCGTTCTGGGTCAGCAGGTTCTGCAGCGTGTCACCGGCACGGACCAGGTTGTCGGCCGCGGCGAAGTTCGAAGCGTCCAGCTCGAGCTTGTCCTGGTGGGCGGGGTAGTCGAGGTCCTCCAGGGACACCGGACTGCCCTCGCGCTGCATCGCGTCGGTGAGGGTCGTCAGGTGGAGCCAGTCGAGGTCGAGGCCCTCGAAGAAGCCGCTCGTCGAGTCGGGCGACCAGGTCGTCGGGAACGTCACGATCAGCGGCTTGCGACCCGGCGTCATCAGGCGGACGGCGGCCTCGCTGATGATGCGCTGGCGCAGTGCGACCGGGGCCAGCGGGTTGTCCGGGCCCGGTCCGCCGCTGGCGGCGCCCGACGAGGAGACCGCCAGGGTGTGCCCGTCCGCCCGCGCGACCGCGGGGGCGTGCGGACCGAACATCCGGTCGGTCACGAGCACCGGGGTGCCGGTCTCGGTCGCCTCGATGCCGGCCTGGTCGATGAAGCCGCTCGGCGACGACACGACGGGGGAGGTCGGGAGACCCCAGGGTGCCAGGTCGCCGTTCGAGCGCTTGCGCGCCTCCTGGTAGACCTCGGGGTCGAACTCTGCAGCGGCGGCGACGTCGACGTCGCCGTACGGCAGGGTGAGGATCTGGTTGCCCTCGAGGGCCTCGTGCAGGCGCTGCAGCCAGGAGGTGCCCGCCTCGGCGGCCGCTGCGACCTCGGGATCACTCGGAGCGTCGGCCTCGTCGTCGCCGCCGTCCGGGGAGGGCTCGACCGAGGGGGAGGGCGACTCCGACGCGTCGCCGGTGTCGCCATCGGTGCCGCCGTTGTCGGACACGGTCGGCTCCAGCGACCGGGGCGGGTTGCCCGCGACGAGACGGGCGACCGCGTCGGGGACGGCCGGGTCGACCAGCCAGGTGATCGGCCGGGAGCCGGCGGACGCCCCGAAGTCGACCATCGAGCGCAGCCGGCCGCCCGGGGAGAGCGTCTGGGTCCAGGTCGGGACCTTGGCGACGCTGCCGTCGTCGGTGTGGAAGATCTCGCGGCGGACGGGGAGGACCAGCGCGGTGTCGACGGACTTCCGGGTCTTCGCCACGAGCGGGAGGAACGTGCGGGCCCGGCCGTCGGCGACGTCGTCGCGGTTGCCGTCCTCGCTGGCGCCGAGCGCGTGCACGCCGAACCAGTAGACCCCGGGTGCGTCGACGTCGATCTCGGAGCGCGGGACCCGGAGCGTGTACTGCGCGGTCTGGCCGGGCGCGAGCTCGTCGAACCGTTTGGTGGCCTTGGCGACCTGGACCCCGATCCGCTCGCCGAGGAACTGGTCGGCCGGTACCCGCGCGGCCGCCGCGAGTTCGGGGGCCGTGGTCATCGGGGTGGACGAGATGAATGCGTAGAGGTTGATCGTCGTCCAGGTCTGGTCGTCGACGTTGGTGACCGACCCGCTGATCCGGATCGGACCCTTCTTGGGGATCGTGGACGGCATGAGGCTGTCGATGGTCACCGCGAGGGGCGCGTCCGCGGCCCTGGGCCTGGCGGGTGTGGCCGCGGTCGACGGCGCCACCGGGGCGACGAACACGGCAGCCAGCGTCGCGACCGCCACGAGGGCAGGCAACAGCGACACCGGGCGAAGCACTCGCCGACTGTATCGGGGTCACCTGTGCGAATCGGACCAGCCGGCCCGCACGCCCCAGGCGGTGACTCCCCTAGACTCGGCTCCCGTGCCTGACGCCCTGCCGCCTCCCCTCCAGATCGTCGAGGTCCAGCGCGCCGTCGCGGAGGAGCTGGACCGGATCGCACCGGTGATCGACGACCTCGGCGAGCGATTCCGCGACGCCGGCCACGAGCTCGCCCTGGTCGGAGGTCCGGTCCGGGACGCGATGCTGGGCCGCCGCCACAACGACCTCGACTTCACCACGTCGGCGCGGCCCGAGCAGACCGAGAAGCTGCTCCAGGGCTGGGCCGACGCGATCTGGGACATGGGCCGCGCGTTCGGCACCATCGGCTGCCGCAAGGGCGACTGGCAGGTCGAGATCACGACGTACCGCTCCGAGGCGTACGACCCGTCCTCGCGCAACCCGTCCGTCGACTTCGGGGACAACCTCGCCGGTGACCTGGGTCGCCGCGACTTCACCGTCAACGCGATGGCGGTGCGGCTGCCCGGCCGCGAGGTCGAGGACCCGTACGGCGGCATCGTCGACCTGGCGCACCGCGTGCTCCGGACGCCGGGCCGCCCCGAGGACTCCTTCTCCGACGACCCGCTGCGGATGATGCGGGCTGCGCGGTTCGCCGCCCAGCTCGGCTTCACGGTCGACCCGTCGGTGGTCGCCGCGATGACCGCGATGGCGGGGCGGATCGAGATCATCTCGGCCGAGCGGGTCCGCGACGAGCTGGTGAAGCTGGTCTGCGCGCCGTACCCGATCCTCGGCCTGCGGCTCCTCGTCGACACCGGCCTGGCCGCGCTCGTGCTGCCCGAGCTGCCGGCGCTGGCGCTGGAGCGCGACGAGCACCACCGGCACAAGGACGTCTACGAGCACACGCTCACCGTGCTCGAGCAGGCCATCGACCTCGAGCCGCGGCTGCCGGGCGGTGGCCCGGACTTCGTGGCCCGCTTCGCGGCGCTGATGCACGACGTCGGCAAGCCGCGCACCCGGCGCTTCGTCGACGACGGCACGGTGACCTTCCACCACCACGACGTCGTGGGCGCCAAGATGACCCGCAAGCGGATGAAGGCGCTGCGCTTCTCCAACGACGACATCGACGCGGTCGGCCTCCTGGTGGAGCTGCACCTGCGGTTCCACGGCTACGGGTCGGGGGAGTGGACCGACTCCGCCGTACGACGCTACGTGCGCGACGCCGGTGACCAGATCGAGCGCCTGCACGTGCTGACCCGCGCCGACTGCACGACCCGCAACCAGCGCAAGGCCGACCGGCTCCGCCGTACCTACGACGAGCTCGAGGAGCGGATCGCGGTCCTGTCGGAGGAGGAGGAGCTGGCGTCGATCCGGCCCGACCTCGACGGCAACCAGATCATGGAGATCCTCGGGATCGGTCCGGGCCGGGAGGTCGGGATGGCCTACCGGTTCCTCCTGGAGCTCCGGCTCGACGGGGGGCCGCTCGAGCCCGAGGCCGCGAAGGCCGCGCTGCTCGCCTGGTGGGACGCGCGCCAGGAGTCGCGGGCCGTCCGCTCAGCTGCTGTGGCGGTCCTCAGCACAGGTCGAACGGCCCGGCGTACAGGGTGTCGCCGACGGTAGTCGAGTACGGGTGCGGGTTTCCCCGGTCGACCGGGGAAACCCGCACGACACGCCGAGCGGCACCGGCGTGTCGTGCGGGTTTGCCCCGACAAGTCAGGCGCGGAAGCTCTCCAGGTAGGCGCGGCCCTTCGTGACGGCCACCGTCACCGTGTGCTTGCCGGCACCGAGGCCGGAGAGCTTGCGGTGGAAGGTGATCGACGGGCTCTTGCCCTTGCCGTGGAACCTCAGCGTGCCGACCTGGTGACCGTCGACGATCAGCGCTGCGGTGCCGCCCTTGAGGCCCTTGCCGAACATCACGTCGAGCTGGGGGCCTCGGAAGGTGAACGTCAGCGTGTCCTTGCCGGAGCCCTTGCCCTGGTTGTCGCAGTAGCTGCCGCCCGGGGCCTTCTTCGACTTGACGTTGCGCCAGCTGCCGGTCTTCTTCACCTTCGACGACCCACACGGGACGGTCTTCGCCTGGTGACCCGGGTCGGTCGGCTTGCCGGCCACCGTCACCTGGACGGAGTCGGTGTCCGTGGCACCGGACGGGTCGGTGACGAGCAGCGTGACGTCGTACGTCCCCGGCTGGTTGAAGGCGTGGTGCGCCGTCGGGCCCGCGGCGTCCTTGGTCGAGCCGCCGTTGCCGAAGTCCCAGCTGTAGTCGAGGTCGTCCGGCGTCTCCGCGTCGGTGCTGCCGGTGCCGCTGAAGGTCACGCTCTCGCCGGTGGTGGCGGTGGCCGGGGCCTTCGCCTGGGCGGTGGGCGCGGTGTTCGCCGGGGCGGACACCTTCGTGTAGCCGTAGTCGAACTGGCCGCAGCCGGTGCCCATCGTGAACTTCACGCTGCCGGTCAGGTCGCCGTCGGACGTGGCCGGGCCCTCGTCGGCACCGGACATCGAGAGCACGTTGAACCCGAGGCAGCCGTAGCCGAACTCCCAGTTGCCCGAGGCGCTGCTCGGGTCGGCGTAGTTGTCGACGTGCGGGCTGCTCGCCGAGTCGGAGTACGACGACCTGCCGGACGCGGCCGTGAAGGCGGCGTCGTTGAGGTCCGGCGTCGAGGAGCCCGGCTCCGGTGTGGAGTCGAGCGGGGACTGGGCCGGCGGGTCGTCCGTGCCGGCGTTGCCGTAGCCATGCGCCTCGTCGGTGTAGGCGAGGTAGAGGCCCGCCCCCCAGCCGATCGGGTCGCGGTCGATCTGGCCGTGACCGTCGAGGTCGAAGCCGGAGCGGTCGCGCATCTCGAGGTAGTAGGCGTGGTCCTGCTCGGACTCGGCCCCGGCCTGGAGGTACTTCCAGCCCTGGGTGCACTGCTGCGCCGTCGTCAGGTCCTCGCGGCAGCCGCCGTTGAAGATGCGGGCGTCGTCGGGACCTCCGTCGGACTCGAAGTCCGTCTGCAGCAGGACCTTCTCACCGGACGGCGTCGTGGCGGTGACCTTGACGTCGTCGATGAACCAGCCCGGCCGGGCCAGGCCCGGGTCGGTGGCGTAGCTGAACCGCAGCGCGCCGTTCGGCTTGCCGGCGAGGTCGCTGATGTCGTAGCTGTCCTGGAGGAAGACCGCGTCGGGCGTGTTGCCCAGCTTGCGGTCGGTCGCCTCGGTGCCGGCGTCGTAGGAACCGCTGGTGCCGGTGAGGCCGTTGTCGTAGGTCGCCTGGCAGGTGTTCTGGTTGGGGTTGCCGGCGAGCGGGTCGGTGTTCGACGTCGTGTAGCCGTTCTCCGAGGCGTGCGACGTGTAGGTCTTGCCGCCGTCGGTCGTCGTCAGCACGTAGCCGTAGTCGTAGTCCCACTCGATGTCCCAGTTGGACTTGAACGACAGGTTGACCGTGCTCCCGGCCGGCAGGCTCGCCAGCTGCGGGATCGACAGGTCGAGGTTGTGGCCGCCGTCCGGCGAGCAGCCGAAGTCGTTGCCCGACCCGGACCACCACGCATGGCTCTTGCTGGCCGTGTCCCCGGTGTCGAACTTCGCCGGGTCGAGGAGCTGGCGGCCGGGGAGCTTGGCCACGAACATCTCCGAGTTGTGCACGGTCCCGTCCGGTCCGTTGGTCAGCGTGTACGGGGTGCCGTCCGGGCGCTGCCAGGTGATCGTGCCGGTGTCCTGCTTGGAGTCGGTGAACCCGGAGACCGTCGTGGTCTGTCCGGGCTGGAGCACCTGCGGGACCACCCAGCCGAGCTCCTGGCGCGAGAACGCGTCCATGTTCTGTGACTTGTCGGTCGCCATCAGGTTCCAGTCGCCGTACGTCTCACGGCTGCCGGTCGAGTAGAAGTCGGGCAGGCCCAGCGAGTGGCCGTACTCGTGGGAGATGACCGAGGCCTTGTCGATCGCGGTCTCAGGGTTGACGTTGTAGGGGCCGACGCGGACGAACACCTTGAGGGCGTCGCCCTTGTCGGAGGTCGTCATGTCGCGGTAGCTGTCGTCGGTGTACCAGAGCGGCCGGCCCTCGAGGTCCTTGAGCTGGTCGTCGGTGGTGAATCCGGGCAGCCCGGTGACCGGGTCGGAGTAGTAGTACTCGAGCGACGAGGAGTGCGGCCAGACGTTGTCGTACGGCAGGTCGGTGTAGTCGCACCCGGCGACGGACAGCTGCGAGGAGCCGTTGCCGCCACAGCCGGCGAAGACGGCCATGAAGAAGTCGACCACGCCGTCCTTGTCGGTGTCGTAGTCGGAGTAGTCGATCTCCGGGTCCGCGATGGCGGCGGCGTCGTAGACCA
>JAOPXG010000326.1 GCA_025965275.1 Nocardioides sp. | reverse complement strand
GGCGAGCACCCCGGCGGGCGCGTGGAACGCCCCGACCAGGTTCTTGCCCTCCGGACTGTCGATGGCCGTCTTGCCGCCGATCGCGGCGTCGACCATGCCGAGCAGCGTGGTCGGCACGTGCACGACCTTCACGCCGCGCAGCCAGGTCGCCGCGACGAAGCCGCCGACGTCGGTGGTCGCGCCGCCGCCGAAGGTGACCACGGCGTCGGAGCGCGTGAACCCGGCCTCGCCGAGCGCCTCCCAGCACGAGACGGCGACGGCGGCCTTCTTGGCCCGCTCGCCGTCCGGGATCGGCAGCACCATGACGTCGTACGCCGCGGCCAGCGAGTCGAGCACGGGACGGACCAGCTCGGCGAGCTCGTCGGAGAAGACGACCGCGACCCGCTGGACGCCGACGCCCAGCATCTGCGGCAGCCGCTCGGAGAGATCGTGGCCGACCACGACGTCGTACGGCGACGCGCCGGCGACGCGCATCACGGTGTCCCGCATGCTGACCGCCCCCTCACGACCGAGCCCGGCTGGCCAGGCTTGCGATGATTTCCTGGGCGACATCCTCGGGGGTGCGGCCGTCGGTGTCCACGACGAGGGTCGCGACCGACTCGTAGACCGGCGTGCGCTCGTCGAGCAGCGTCTTGATCCGGCCCCGCACGTTGCCGAGCAGGAGCGGCCGGCCGCTGCCGAGCCCGACCCGCTTCACCGCGTCGGAGAGGCCGACCCGCAGGAAGACGACCGCATGTCCGGCGAGCTCCTCGCGCGTCGTCGGGTCGAGGACCGCGCCGCCGCCGAGGGCGAGCACGCCGTCGTGGGTGGCGAGCGCCTCGGCGACCGCGGCCCGCTCGAGCGCACGGAAGGCCTCCTCGCCGGAGTCGACGAAGATGTCGGCGATCTCGCGACCCTCGGCGGCCACGACGTCCTGGTCGGTGTCGCGCATGGTCGTGCCCCAGGCGTCGGCCAGCAGGCGCGCGACGGTCGTCTTGCCGGCGCCCATCGGGCCGACCAGCACGACCACCGGGCTCACTTGAACCTCAGCGTGTCCAGGTAGCTCTCGGCGTTGCGCCGCGTCTCCTGCACCGAGTCGCCGCCGAACTTCTCGAGCACCGCCTCGGCGAGCACGAGCGCGACCATCGCCTCCGCCACGATGCCGGCGGCGGGGACGGCGCACACGTCGGAGCGCTGGTGGTGGGCGACGGTCGCCTCACCGGTGCTCACGTCGACGGTGCGCAGGGCGCGGGGCACGGTGGCGATCGGCTTCATCGCGGCGCGCACCCGCAGGATCTCGCCGGTCGTCATGCCGCCCTCGGTGCCGCCCGAGCGGCCGCTGACCCGGCGGATGCCGTCGGCCGTCGGCACGATCTCGTCGTGGGCCAGCGAGCCCGGCGTGGCGGCGAGCTCGAAGCCGTCGCCGACCTCGACACCCTTGATCGCCTGGATGCCCATCAGCGCACCGGCGAGCCGCGAGTCGAGGCGCCGGTCCCAGTGGACGTGCGAGCCCAGGCCCGGGGGCAGACCGTGCACCACGACCTCGACCACGCCACCCAGCGTGTCGCCGTCCTTGTGGGCCTGGTCGATCGCCTCGACCATCAGCTTCTCGGCGTCGGCGTCGAGGCAGCGGACCGGGCTCTCGTCGAGCCGGGCGACGTCGTCGGGCACGGGCCACAGACCGGCCGGGGCGCGGACGCCGCCGAGCTCGATCACGTGGGACACGACCCGGGCACCGACCGCCTGCTCGAGGAAGTTGGTGGCGACCCGGCCCAGCGCGACCCGGGCCGCGGTCTCACGGGCGGACGCCCGCTCGAGGATCGGGCGGGCCTCGTCGAAGTCGTACTTCTGCATGCCCGCGAGGTCGGCGTGTCCGGGGCGCGGACGGGTCAGGGCGGCGTTGCGGGCGAGGGCGTCGAGCTCGACCGGGTCGACGGGGTCGGCCGACATGACCTTCTCCCACTTCGGCCACTCCGAGTTGCCGATCTGGATCGCGACCGGACCGCCCATGGTCTCGCCGTGACGGATGCCGCCGACCAGCGTGACCTCGTCCTGCTCGAACTTCATCCGGGCGCCCCGGCCGTAGCCGAGCCGCCGGCGGGCCAGCGCCTCGGCGATGTCGGTCGAGGTCACCCGGACATGGGCCGGCAGCCCCTCGAGGATCGCGACCAGGGACGGGCCGTGGGACTCGCCCGCAGTGAGCCAACGCAGCATGGGTCCAGTCTTTCACGAGGGTCGGGGCGGTCAGACGGGGTCACCCTGCGACGAGATCGCTCCACAGCGGGCCGCCGAGCACGATGCCGGCGAGGGCACCGACGAGGAGGAACGGCCCGAAGGGGAACGCGACCCGGAGCAGCTGCCGGTCGCGGCGTACGACGGCCAGCGCCAGCCCGGGCACCGAGAACACCAGGAAGCCGCCGTAGATCCCGAGCACGAGCTCGGGCCAGCCGAGGTAGCCCAGCGCGAAGCCGAGCACCGCCGAGAGCCGGACGTCGCCGAAACCCATCCCGGCCGGGTGCACCCACCACAGCGCGTAGAAGAACACGAAGACCGCGACCATCCCGATCAGCGCCCGGACGAACGCCTCCGGGTCGTCGTCGGCCACCGCCGCGACCGCCGCGAGCCCGACGACGCCCGCGAGCGTCGGCCAGACCACCACGGTCGGCAGCAGGTGGGTGTGCCAGTCGACGACGGCGAGCGCCACGCCGATCGGCACCAGCGGGAGAAGGTAGAGCAGCGGCCAGTCGAGTCCGACGGTCGCGCTGACCAGGCAGCCCGCCAGCGCGGAGGCGAGCGCGCTGCGCCGGGCGAGTCCCGGGCGAGCGGCCACCTCGGCGTACGTCGGCCGCGGCGGCAGGTCGGGGTCCCGCTCGGGCTGCGGGATCCGGGCGACCAGGGTCGGCACCTGCCGGCCGGCGAGGCCGCAGAGGACCGCACCCACGATCAGCCAGATCGGGATCCCGATCATCCAGTCGCCCGGCGTGCGGCCAGGGCCTCCTCGCCCGCCGCGCGCATCGCGTCGAGCGGGCCGGCGAGCCCGGTGAAGAGCTCGAACTGGAGCACCGCCTGGTGCACGAGCAGGTCGAGGCCGCTCACGAGCACCCGTCCGGCGGCCCCCGACGCCAGCGGCGTTGGCCAGGGGTCGTAGATCACCTCGAAGACCACCGGCACCTCCGCGCACCGGGCGACGAGGTCGGCGTCCTGGGCCTGGGCGGGCACGGTCGACACGACCACGTCTCCGGTCACTGCGCCGTCCGCCAGCGAGCCGACCTCCACCGCGGGACCCGACGGGTGGGCGGCGATCGCGGCCGCCGCCTCCGCTGCCCGGTCGGGGGTGCGCACCAGCAGCCGGACCGACGTCGCGCCCAGCTCCACCATCGCCAGCCCGGTCGAGGCGGCGGTCGCTCCCCCGCCCAGCACCGTCGCGGCGCGCACCGGACCGTCGTACCGCTCCCGGACCGCCGCCGCGGCACCCGGCAGGTCGGTGTTGTCCGCCAGCACCACCACACCGTCCTCGAGCACGAGCGTGTTGGCGGCGCCCGCCAGGGCGGCGCGGTCCGTCACGGACCCGGCCAGCCCCAGGGCCTTCCGCTTCAGCGGCATCGTCAGCGACAGGCCCCGCCAGCCCGCGTCGAGACCGCGGACGAACCCGGTGAACTCCGCCTCCGGGACGCGCACGGCGTCGTACTCCCAGTCCAGGCCCGCCGCGGCGTAGCCCGCCCGGTGCAGGACCGGTGACAGGGAGTGGGCGATCGGGTCACCCAGGACGGCGCAGCGCATCGCGGTCAGCAGCGGTCGGACTGGGTCGCGCAGTACTCGTCGAGCTCGCGCCTGAAGCCCAGGAACTCGTCGTACGACGCGGTGAACTTCGTGAGGCCGGTCTTGAGGTTGACCGTCACGTAGAACAGCCAGTCACCGTCGGCCGGGTGCGACGCCGCGGCGATCGCGTCGTCGCCCGGTGCCTCGATCGGCGTCGGCGGCAGGCCCGGCTGCTTGTAGGTGTTGTACGGCGAGTCCGCGACCGAATCGATCTCGTCCTGCGTGAGACGCGCGATCGTCGACCGGTTGAGCGCGTAGTTGACCGTCGCGTCGATCTGCAGCAGCCCGTTGGTGACCCCGTTGTCGGGGTTCTCGAGGCGGTTGTAGATGACCCGGGCGATCTTGGGCATGTCTCCGCCGCGGCCCTCGGACTGGACCAGGCTCGCGACCGTCATCAGCTCGGCCGGCGTGTAGCCGAGGTCGGCAGCGGCGTTCTCGAGGTCCGCGTCGTCGGCGGCCTGCTGCCAGCGGGTGACCATCGCCGTGAGCATGTCCTTCGGGGTGGAGCCCGGAGGGAAGTCGTAGGTCGCGGGGAAGAGGTAGCCCTCGGGGTTGCCGTCCGCGAAGTCGGGCAGCCCGAGCTGGTCGGGGTCGTCCAGGACCTTCTCGAAGTCCTTCTTCGAGTAGTCCGTCTTGGCGGCGAGGATCGCCACGATGTCCACCACCCGCAGGCCCTCGGGGATGGTGACGGTGTCCGTCACGATGTTGTCGGGGTCGACGAGGATGTCGACGACGTCGGCGGCGGCCATCTCCTTCTTCAGCGCGAAGAAGCCGGCCTGGATCTTCGACGAGTCCGGGTTGGCGCTCGCGGCCGAGATGAACGCGTCGACCGACGCCACGACGCCGGCCGCCTTCAGGTTGCGGCCCATGATCGCGGCGGTGTCGCCGCGGTGGACCTGGAACGTCACCTTGCCGGACCCGGGGCCCGGGTAGTCCTCGGCCGAGTCGAACTGGTCCTTGATGGCGTCGATGCCCTTCGTGACACCGAAGTAGAGGCCGCCGACGACCACGGCGAGCGCGACGAGGACGGCCAGGCAGCCGGGCACGCTGCTGCGCCGCCGGGCCCGGCGGCGGCCGCCGGGCTCGTAGTCCGGCACGACAGCGGGGTCGTCGGAGCCCAGCACGGGGTGGTCGGCGTCGTCGTACTCGTCGCTCATCTACGTCTCCTCGACGATCTCACCCGGCGCGGCCCCCGTCGCGCGTTCGGTGTCCAGTGCGTGCTGCAGGATGAGGACGGCTGCTGCCTGGTCGACCACGGCACGCCGCTTGCCCCCCTTGCGGCCTCGGTCGCGAAGCATAGCCTCGGCCGAAACCGTGGTCATCCGTTCGTCGACCAGCCGCACCGGCACCGGGGCCACCCGACGGGCCAGGCCGGAGGCGAAGTCGCGCACCTTGACGGCCGCCGGACCCTCCCCGCCGGAGAGCGACCGGGGCAGCCCGACGACCACCTCGACGACCGTCGACTCGGCCGCCTCCGCGGCCAGGATCGCGGCGATCCGCGCCAGGTCGCCCCTGCCGCGGCGAACCGTCTCGACGGGTGTCGCCAGGAAGCCCGACGGGTCGCTGCGCGCGACGCCGATGCGGGCGTCCCCGGGGTCGATGCCGAGACGTACGCCGTGCCTCAAGGGCCTCAGGCCCCCGCCACCCGGCCGACCTCGGCGACGACCAGGGCCACCGCCTCGTCGATCCGCGAGGTGTCGGTGCCGCCACCCTGGGCGACGTCGTCCTTGCCGCCACCCTTGCCGCCGACCAGCGGACCCACGGCCCGGACCAGGTCGTTGGCGCTCAGGCCCCGGGCCCGCGCCTCGTCGTTGACCGCCGCGACGACGGCGACCTTGCCGTCCGCCGCGCCGATGATCACGACCACGCCGGGCTCGCCCTGCGGCAGCCGGCCCCGGACGTCGAGCGCGAGCGTGCGCACGTCACCGCCGCCCGCGCCGTCGGCGCGGTGCGCGACCACGTTGACCGGGCCGACCTTCGTGGCACCGGAGGCGAGCTGGCCGGCCGCGGCCAGGACCTGGCCGACCCGGGCCTTCTCGATCTCCTTCTCCGCCGCGCGGAGCCGCTCGACCAGGTCACCGACCCGGCCGACGAGGTCGTCGGGCTGGGTCTTCAGGAGGCCGGTCAGCTGCGCGACGACGTCCCGCTCGCGGGCCAGGTAGGCGAAGCCCTCGACGCCCGTGAACGCCTCGATCCGCCGGTTGCCGGAGCCGACCGACGCCTCGCCGGTCACCACGATCGTGCCGATCTGGGAGGAGTGGTCGACGTGGGTGCCGCCGCAGAGCTCGCGCGACCAGGGCCCGCCGATCTCGACGACGCGCACCTTCTGGTCGTCGTACGTCTCGCCGAACAGCGCGATCGCGCCCCAGTCCCGCGCCTCGGGGAGCGTCATGTACTGCCAGCCGACGGGCAGGTCGGCCCGCAGCGCCTGGTTGGAGACCTGCTCGATGTCGCGCACCTGCTCCGGTGACAGCCCGGTGGTCCAGCCGAAGTCGAGACGCAGGTAGCCCGGGCGGTTGTAGGAGCCGGACTGCAGGGCGGAGGGGCCGAGCACCTCGCGCAGCGCGGCGTGCACGACGTGGGTGCCGGAGTGGGCCTGGCGGGCGCCGGTGCGCCAGTCGGGGTCGACCCGCGCGTGCAGCACGCGCCCGGGGGTGAACTCGCCGTCGACGACGCGGACCTGGTGGACGACGAGGCCGCGCACGGGGCGCTGGACGTCGAGCACCTCGAGCCGGCCGCCGTCGAACTCGATCGTGCCCGCATCGGCCGCCTGGCCGCCGGACTCGGCGTAGAACGGGGTCCGGTCGAGGATCAGCTCGCCGACCTCGCCGTCGGCGAGCGACGCCACCGGGGCTCCCCCGGCGAGCAGCGCGAGCGCGTTCGACTCGGTCTCGAGGGTCTCGTAGGCGCGCCAGTCGGTCGGGCCGTGCTCGTCGAGGACGGCCCGGTAGACGCCGGTGTCGGCGTGCTGGCCGCGCTTGCTGCGCGCGTCCGCCTTGGCCCGCTCGCGCTGCTCGGACATCAGCGCCCGGAAGCCCGCCTCGTCGACCGCCAGTCCCGCCTCGGACGCCATCTCGAGCGTCAGGTCGAACGGGAAGCCGTACGTGTCGTGGAGGGAGAACGCCTTGTCGCCCGACAGCGTCGTGCTGCCGGACTTCTTCACGTCCTGCGCCGCGAGGTCGAAGATCTGGGTGCCCGCCTGGAGCGTCTTGCGGAACGCCTCCTCCTCGGCGTACGCGACCCGCGAGATCCGGTCCCAGTCGGTGTGCAGGTCGGTGTAGGTCTCGCCCATCTTGTCGCGGCTGATCGGGAGCAGCTCGGGCAGCGCCGGGTCGTCGTAGCCGAGCAGCCGCATCGAGCGGACCGCCCGCCGCAGCAGCCGTCGCAGCACATAGCCGCGCGCCTCGTTGCCGGGGGTCACGCCGTCCGCGATCAGCATCATCGAGCTGCGGACGTGGTCGGTGACCACCCGGAACCGCACGTCGTCCTGGTGGTCAGCACCGTAGCGGCGGCCGGTGAGCTCCTCGGCCCGGGCGATGACCGGGTAGAGGACGTCGATCTCGTAGTTGTTCTCCTTGCCCTGCAGGAGGAACGCCACGCGCTCGAGGCCCATGCCGGTGTCGATGTTCTTCTTCGGCAGCGAGCCGGAGATGTCGAAGTCGGCCTTGGACCGGACCGCGCTCAGCTCGTCCTGCATGAAGACGAGGTTCCAGATCTCCAGGAGCCGGTCCTCGAGCTCGACCGGCATGTCCGGGCCGAGCTTCGTCGGGTCGAAGTCCGGGCCGTACGCCGGGCCCCGGTCGTAGAGGATCTCCGAGCACGGACCACCCGGGCCGGGCACTCCCATGGACCAGTAGTTCTCCTTCTTGCCCAGCCGCAGGATGCGCTCGTCGGGCAGCCCGGTGACCTTCTTCCAGAGCTCGACCGCCTCGGCGTCCTCGTCGTACACGCTCGGGTAGAGCCTGCTCTCCTCGAGGCCCCAGCCGCCGTCGGCCTGGGGCTTGGTGACGAGCTCCCAGGCGAGCTCGATCGCGTGCTCCTTGAAGTAGTCGCCGAAGGAGAAGTTGCCGCACATCTCGAAGAACGTGTTGTGCCGCGTGGTCTTGCCGACGTCCTCGATGTCGGCCGTGCGCACGCACTTCTGCACGCTGGTGGCACGGGTGTACGGCGGGGTCTCCTGGCCGAGGAAGTACGGCTTGAACGGCACCATGCCGGCGTTGACGAACAGCAGGTTCGGGTCGTCGAGCAGCAGTGATGCCGAGGGCACCGGGGTGTGGCCGTCGCGCTCGAAGTGCGCGAGGAACCGCCGGCGAATCTCCGCGGTGTCCATCAGGTGCTGCCTTCCTCGTCGTGTTCCTGGGGTGTGGATGGGGCGACGGCCTTGTGCCGTCCGCCCTCCAGCTCTGGTCTTCCATGAGGCACGAGGCCGAGCCTCTCGCGCAACTCCGATTCCTTCTCGGTCCGGCCCTGCGCGACCTCGTCGCGGAACATCCGCGCCCCGACGCCGAGCGCACCGGCGCGGTCCTTGAGGCCGTCGACGGTGAGCGCCTCGGCGGCGCGGCGGCCGCGGACCATCACGTAGATCCCGGCCCCGGCCCCGGCCACGAACCAGAGGCCGCGTCTCATGCGGCGGTACCTTCCTCACCCAGGGTGGGGTCGAGGGAGGAGCGCTGGCGGGCCTCCCACTCGCGCCGCGCCTGGCGGGTCTCGGCCCGCCGCTGCTTGCGGGCGCGCTTGACCTCACGCTTCATCTCGAACCGGATCCGGTTGCGCGTCTCGGGGTCGAGGGCGCGGCGTACGCCGTGGGCGAGCGAGGCGGCCTTCACGACGGTCTCGCGGAGCACCAGGTCGGCGAACAGAGATCTGCTGACCTCCGGCGTCGACGCCGGCCCGTCGGCCTCGTCGCGGTCGTCGGAGCCGAGATGGGTGATCACGAACTCCGCCTCGACCGGCGACCGCGGCGCCGGGCGGCTGAGCCGCTGCTCGAGGGCGTCGAGCTGGGCGCGCAGGCCGGCGGTCTCGGCCCGGGCCTCACTCAGCGCGCGCTCGGTTCGGGAGCGGGCCCGGAGCAGCACGACACCGAGGATGAGCGCCACGAGCGCCAGCACCCCCGCAGCCACGGGCACGATCCAGTCCTGCACAGTGACCGACCCTATCGCGGTGGTTTCTGCCGAGCCTGACGTGACCCCGACGACCGGTGGTCGAGCAGCGAGCGCCAGCGAGCGTCGTCGAGACCCCCGCACCTACCCACGACGGTGACCGACGCCCTGCCTTCACTTCCGGGGTCTCGACACGGTTGCTGCGCAACCTGCTCGACCAACGGCTCACGCGCCCCCGCCCCGAATCAGCCGGCGTACCCGCTCCCACCGCTCCTTGATCGCGGCCTCGGCCCCGAGCGCGGTCGGCTTGTAGTACGCGGCGTCCACGACGACGTCGGGGGCGTACTGCTGCTCGGCGATGCCGAAGGGCTCGTCGTGGCTGTACTTGTAGCGCTGCCCGTGGCCCAGCTTCTTGGCGCCGGAGTAGTGGGCGTCGCGCAGATGGGGCGGGACCGGGCCGATCTTGCCCGCCTTCACGTCTGCGGAGGCGGCTCCGAGCGCGGTGGTGACCGCGTTGGACTTCGGTGCGACCGCGAGGGCGATCGTGGCGTGCGCCAGGTTGAGGCCGGCCTCGGGCATCCCGATCAGCTGGACCGCCTGCGCGACGGCGACGGCCGTCGTGAGTGCCGTGGGGTCGGCGAGGCCGATGTCCTCGCTGGCGAGGATCACCAGCCGACGGGCGATGAAGCGCGGGTCCTCCCCCGCCTCGATCATCCGGGCGAGGTAGTGCATGGCCGCGTCGGCGTCGGAGCCGCGGATCGACTTGATGAAGGCACTGGTGACGTCGTAGTGCTGGTCGCCCTGGCGGTCGTAGCGGACCGCGGCCTGGTCCACCGCGGTCTCGGCGGTCGCGAGGTCGACCGTGTCGCTGCCCTGCGACGTCGCCGCGGCGGCCGCCGCCTCCAGGTAGGTCAGCGAACGGCGGGCGTCGCCGCCGGCCAGCCGGACCAGGTGGTCGAGCGCGTCGTCGTCGACCGAGACCCGGCCGCCGAGGCCACGCTCGTCGGCGAGCGCGTGCGCCAGCACGCCGCGGATGTCGTCGTCGGTCAGCGACTGCAGCCGGAGCAGCAGGCTGCGCGACAGCAGCGGCGAGATCACGCTGAAGAACGGGTTCTCGGTCGTCGCCGCGATCAGCGTCACCCACCGGTTCTCGACCCCGGGCAGCAGCGCGTCCTGCTGCGCCTTGGAGAAGCGGTGCACCTCGTCGACGAAGAGGACGGTCTCCTTGCCGCTGCCGACCAGCTCGGCGCGGGCCGCGTCGATCGCCGCCCGCACCTCCTTGACGCCGGCGGACACGGCCGACACCTCGACGAAGCGGCGATCGGTCTGCTGGCTGACGATCGCGGCGATCGTGGTCTTCCCGGTGCCGGGCGGACCCCACAGGAGCAGCGACATCGGCTGGTCGCCCTCGACCAGCCGGCGCAGCGGCGAGCCGGGCGCGCGCAGCTGCTCCTGACCGACCAGCTCCTCGAGCGTCCGCGGGCGCATCCGGACCGCGAGCGGCGCCGACGCGTGCGTGTTGCCCGTCAGCGCCCCACCACCGGTTCGGGCGGCCGCGCCGGGCTGCTCGAAGAGTCCGTCATCCACCCGGACAGGCTAGGCGGTGAGTGGTCAGGCCCTGGCCATGGTCTTGCGCTCGAGGTCGAACCACGTGTCGGAGTAGCCGGGCTCGTTGCCGAGGTCGGTCGCCGGGGTGGCGCCGGGGTCCGGCGTCCCGGTGTCGTCGACGCCCAGCAGCGAGGCCGTGATCGGCCTGTCCGGGTGGTGGCCGAGCTCGCCCGCGAAGTGGCAGGCGACCTTGTGACGCTTGCCGATCTGCAGCAGCGGCGGCTCCACGCGGGCGCAGATCTCCTGGGCCAGCGAGCACCGGGTGCGGAACCGGCAGCCGGACGGCGGGTTGATCGGGCTGGGGACGTCGCCCTCCAGCTGGATCCGCTCCCGACGGCCACCGATCGCGGCCTGCTTCACGTTCGGCACCGCCGACAGCAGGGCCTGCGTGTACGGGTGGTTAGGCCGGTTGTAGAGCGTCTCGCGGTCGGCGATCTCCACGATCTTGCCGAGGTACATCACCGCGACCTCGGGGCAGAAGTGCCGCACGACCGCGAGGTCGTGGGCGATGAAGAGGAACGCGATCCCGAACTCGCGCTGGAGGTCCTGGAGCAGGTTGATCACCTGCGCCTGGATCGACACGTCGAGCGCCGAGACCGGCTCGTCGGCGACCAGGAGCTTCGGCTGGAGGGTCAGTGCGCGGGCGATGCCGATGCGCTGACGCTGACCGCCGGAGAACTCGTGCGGGTAGCGGTTGTAGTGCTCGGGGTTCAGGCCGACGATCTCCAGCAGCTCCTGGACCCGGGGCAGGATCTTGTCCTTCGGGACCACCCGGTGGATCGCCAGGGGCGCTCCGATGATCGAGCCGACGGAGTGGCGTGGGTTCAGCGACGTGTACGGGTCCTGGAAGATCATCTGGATCTCGCGGCGCAGCGGCTTGAGCGACCGCGGCGAGATCGTGGTGATGTCCCGACCGTCGAACTCGATCGACCCGCCGGTCGGCTCGTAGAGCCGGGTGACCAGGCGGCCGGTCGTGGACTTGCCGCAGCCCGACTCGCCGACCAGGCCGAGGGAGCCGCCGGCAGGGACCTGGAACGACACCCCGTCGACGGCCTGGACGTGACCGATGGTCCTGCGGATCACGCCGGACGACTTCACCGGGAAGTACATCTTGAGGTCGCGGACGTCGAGGATCGGCTTCGCGCCCCAGTTGGCGACCGACGCCGGGTGTGCGCTCTCCGGCTCGCTGAACTCGGTGACCTCGTCCGTGGCGTCCTCGCCCACGGGCTCCTCGCTCGGCATGCCGGCGTCGCCCGGCCAGAAGTTGCTCATCGTTCCTCCACCAGCTCCGGCAGGATCTCCGGCAGGATTTCTTGTTCGTAGATGGCGTCGGGGTTGGCCAGGTGACACCGCTTGAGGTGCGTCTCCGAGTGGACCCCCGGGACGAGGTCGGGCAGCACGGTCGTGCACAGGTCACCCGGCACCTTGTCCATGTGCGTGCAGCGCGGGTGGAAGGCGCAGCCGCTGGGCGGGGTGAGCAGGCTCGGGGGGTTGCCCGGGATCGGGATGAGCTTGGCGCTCGTGTCACCGGCAACGTCGGGCACGCTCGAGAGCAGACCCCAGGTGTAGGGCATCTCCGGGTGCGTGAGGATCTCCTTGCCGGCGCCGTACTCGACGGCGCGGCCGGCGTACATCACGAGGACGTCGTCGGCCATCTCGGCGATGACGCCGAGGTCGTGGGTGATCATGATGACGGCGGCGTCGAAGTCGCGCTGCAGGTCCTGGAGCAGGTCGAGGATCTGTGCCTGGACGGTGACGTCGAGCGCCGTGGTCGGCTCGTCCGCGATCAGCAGGCTCGGGTTGTTGATCAGCGCCATGGCGATCATGGCGCGCTGCCGCATGCCGCCCGAGAACTGGTGCGGGTAGTCGTCGACCCGGTGGTCGGGCTGGGGGATGCCGACCCGGTCGAGCATCTCGACGGCGCGCGCCTTCGCCTTCTTCCTCGAGACGTCGTGGTGGACGCGGTACGCCTCGGAGATCTGGCTGCCGACGGTGTAGTAGGGGTGCATCGCCGAGAGCGGGTCCTGGAAGATCATCGCGACGTCGGCGCCGCGCTTGCGGCGCATGTCCTCGTCGCTGATCTTCAGCAGGTCGACGCCGTCGAGCAGGATCTCGCCGCTCACGATCGCGTTGGTGTGCCGGTGCAGGCCGAGGATGGCCGAGCTCGACACGGACTTGCCGGAGCCGGACTCGCCGACGATCCCGATCGTCTTGCCCTTCTCGAGAGTGAAGGACAGCCCGTCGGTCGCCTTCACGACGCCGTCGGGTGTCGGGAAGTGGACCTTCAGGTCCCGGACAGAGAGGAACGGTGTGGTCATCAGGGGCTTCCTAGTCCGCTCAGTCCAGCCGGACGCGTGGGTCGATGTAGGCGTACAGCACATCCACGACGATGTTGGCCAGGATCACGAACGCGCCGGCCAGGAGCAGCAGGCCGATCAGCACGGGCAGGTCGTAGGAGACGTTAGCGCGCAGCGCCAACGCTCCCAGGCCGTGGTAGCTGAAGACCGTCTCGGTGATGATCGCACCACCGAGCAGGCTCGCGAGGTCGAGGCCGATCATCGTGACCAGCGGGGTGAGGGCGGCGCGCAGCGCGTGCTTGAAGAGCACCTTGCGCGGCGCCAGGCCCTTGGCCGTGGCCGTCCGGATGTAGTCCTCCGAGAGTGACTCGAGCACGAAGGCTCGCGTGATCCGGACGTAGCCGGCCAGGTAGAAGAGGGCGAGCGTCGTCGCGGGGAGGAGCAGGTTGATGAACCACTCCCCCACGCCGCCGTCGGCGATCGTGACGTACTGCGGGAACGGCAGCAGCTGCCACTTGATGGCGACGTACTTGAGCAGGAAGATCCCGATGAAGAACGTGGGGAACGCATAGACGACCAGGGTGGCACCGACGATGCCGCGGTCGATCCA
>JAOPXG010000295.1 GCA_025965275.1 Nocardioides sp. | reverse complement strand
AGATCCGGTGGTGGGGTCAGCTGACGTCGGGCTCGGAGACCTCGTCTGCGGGGAGGTCGTCCACGGAGACCTCGACGGGCACCTCGTCGGCGGCGAGGATCGCGTCGACGAGGAGCGGGGTGGTCAGCTCGACCTGCCAGGGTCGCGCGCCGTAGCCCGCGAGCTGCTCCGCGACGGCCGGCGCGAGGGTCTCCGGGTCGCGGGACTTCGGCGGGGCCCAGAGCGTGCGCCGCAGGTAGTCGGGGGTGAGCACGTTCTCGACCGGCAGACCGTGCCGCTCGGCGAGCTTCGTCATCTGCACCCGGGCGAGCGCCAGCCGGCGGGCGGCGGTCGGGTCCTTCTCGGCCCAGGCACGGGGGAGCGGCGGGCCGTCACCGCGCGGGGAGCGGGTCGGCAGGTCGGCCTCGTCCATCTCGGCGGCCTCGGTGAGTGCGGCGATCCAGCGGTTGGAGTAGCGCTCGGCACCCCGCCCGTGGAAGCCCTTGGTCGCGAGCAGTGCGGTGCGGTCGGTGGGCAGCGCCAGGGCGGCGGCAATGATCGCGGCGTCCGGGATGATCCGGCCCGGCGTCACGTCACGTTGCTCGGCGATCTCGTCGCGGGTCTCCCACAGGGCACGCACGGCGGCGAGCGCCCGGCGGCCGCGGACCCGGTGCAGCCCCGACGTACGACGCCACGCGTCGACCCGGGCCGTCTGCTCGAAGGAGCGCAGCGCGTCGAACTCCTGGCGCGCCCACTCGGCCTTGCCGGACTGCTCGAGCTCGGCGCCGAGCACCTCGCGCAGCTCGACGAGCACCTCGACGTCGAGCGCGGCGTACTCCAGCCACGGCCCGGGCAGCGGGCGCGTGGACCAGTCGACGGCGGAGTGCTCCTTGGCGAGCCGGAAGCCGAGGAGCGTCTCGACCAGGGTGGCCAGCCCGACCCGGGGGTAGCCCAGCAGGCGGCCGGCAAGCTCGGTGTCGAACAGCGCCGACGGGTAGAGCCCGACCTCGTTGAGGCACGGCAGGTCCTGGGTGGCGGCGTGCAGGATCCACTCGGTGCCGTCGAGCACCTGCTGGAGCGGATCCAGCGAGTCGAAGGCGATCGGGTCGACGAGGTAGGTCGTGGAGCCCTCGCGGCGCAGCTGGATGAGGTAGGCGCGCGACGAGTAGCGGTAGCCGGAGGCGCGTTCGGCGTCGATCGCGACGGGGCCCGTGCCGGCGGCGAGACCGGCGCACACCTCGGCCAGCCCGGCCGGGGTGTCGATGATGGGCGGCAGCCCGTCGCGCAGCGTCAGCAGCGGCGGCTCGGGCACCGCCTCCGGAGCGGGCTCCTGGGTCTCGTCGGGGGTCTGCTCGGGCTCGGTCTCGTGTGCGGGCATCGTGTTCAGTGTCCCGAGCCCCGCTGCCCGCGGCGACTCGGCATCACGGCAACCCCTTCGGGCACCGGCGGCAGCCCGACCGCGGTGCACAGCAGCTCACCCCAGGCCTCGACGTGCGGCGCCAGGTCGAGCGGGGCGAGGTCGGGCGCGTCGTCCGGGGCGACCGGCGTCCAGGAGGCCCGGATCTCGATCTGGGCGGTACCGCCCTCGTCGGCCATGCCGCCGAAGCTCTCGGTCGCGACCCGGGTGACGGTGCCGGAGGACGCGACGTACGACGCTCCGTGGGCGTCGAGCGCCTCCGTCAGCCACGACCAGCCGACCGCGGCCAGCATCGGGTCGGTGATCAGCTCCAGGTCGATCTCGGCGCGGGCGTAGGCCACACACCGGAAGGTGCCGTCCCAGGCATCGTTGCCGGCCGGGTCGTGCAGCAGGATGATCCGGCCGGTGCCCAGGTCGGTGTCGTCGACGGTCACGTCGGCCGACAGCGCGGAGGCGTACGGCGCGATCCGCTGCGGTGCCGGCATCTCCTCGCAGAAGATCTCCGGGCGCAAGCGGGCGCCGTGCATCGTCGCCACCGCGTCCCGGAACTCCGGGGGGGTGGTGCCCGCACCCGCTGCGGGGTGCGTCTCCTGACCGACGACCATGTGTTCACAGTAAGTCGGACCCTGCGATCCCGATGTGCGAACACGCCGGGTGACCTGCGAGGCTTCGCTCATGGACGACCTCCGTGACAGCGCCTTCCTGAAGGCCGCCCGGGGCGAGCCGGTGCCGCACACGCCGGTCTGGTTCATGCGCCAGGCGGGCCGCTCCCTGCCCGAGTACCTCAAGCTCCGCGAGGGCGTGGGGATGCTCGAGTCGTGCATGGATCCCGAGCTCGTCGTCGAGATCACCCTCCAGCCGGTGCGCCGGTACGGCGTCGACGCGGCCATCTTCTTCTCCGACATCGTGCTGCCCCTCAAGGCCGTCGGCGTCGACCTCGACATCCGGCCCGGCGTGGGCCCGGTCGTCGCGCAGCCGGTGCGCACGCTCGCCGACGTCGAGGCGATCCCCGACCTGACGCCCGAGCACGTCCCGTTCATCACCGAGGCCGTCCGCGGCCTCGTCGGCGAACTCGGGGGCACCCCGCTGATCGGCTTCGCCGGCGCGCCGTTCACGGTGGCGTCGTACCTCGTCGAGGGCGGTCCCTCCAAGGAGCACGCGAAGACCAAGGCGATGATGTTCGGCGCCCCCGACGTCTGGGACGCGCTGATGCGCAAGATCGCCGGCATCTCGGCCGCCTACCTCGAGGTGCAGGTCGGTGCGGGCGCGTCGGCCGTCCAGCTCTTCGACTCGTGGGCCGGCGCGCTGACCCCGGCCGACTACCGCGACTTCGTGATGCCGCACTCCACCCACGTGCTCGAGCGGGCCGGCGCCCTCGGCGTGCCCCGCATCCACTTCGGCGTGGGTACGGCGAACCTGCTCGGGCTGATGGGCGAGGCCGGTGCCGACGTCGTCGGCGTCGACTGGCGCACCCCGCTCGGCACCGCGATCCCGCTCGTCGGCGACCGCGCCGTCCAGGGCAACCTCGACCCGACCCTGGTCTTCGCGCCCACCGACGTGATGACCGCTCGTGCCGCCGAGGTGATCGACGCCGGCCGTGCGGCCCGGGGCCACATCTTCAACCTCGGCCACGGCGTGATCCCGTCGACCGACCCCGACCAGCTCGCGCGGCTGACCGAGTTCGTCCAGAGCTACCCGCTCCAGCGGTAGGGGCCGGTCGGGACGCGGCGGGACCGCGAATAGCTACGACGCGGCCGGGGGAGCGGGGCGCCGGCGGCGGAGCGCGCGGACCAGGAGCAGCAGCGGCGGGCCGACGATCGCGACCACGATCAGCCACGGCAGCAGCGCACCGACGACGGTGGCGATCGCGACGGCGAACGTGGTGAGCCCGTGCCAGCCGGCAGAGAGACCGGTGAGGAAGCCGGCCTTGTCCTCCTCCTTCTTCGGGGGAGCGGCCTTCTTCTCGGGTACCTCGTCGATGCTCACGACGATCGTGGACATCGAGGTCTGCCCGGCCAGGTAGGCCGCCTGGCGCTCGAGCGAGTCGAGCTCGGCCTGGCGGCGGGACAGCTGCGCCTCGATGGCCATGATGTCGCGGATGCTCTCGGCGCGGTCGAAGAGCACCGTGATCCGGTCGATGCTGCGCCGCTGCGTCCTCAGCCGGCTCTGGGTGTCGATGACCTTGGTGGTGACGTCGTCCTCGGTGGTGTTCGCGGACTCGAGCTCGGCGACGTCGATCCCCTTGAGGTCCTCCATCGCCTTCGGGAAGTCGTCGGCCGGGATCCGCAGCACCATCCGCGTGTACGCCGGGTGCCCGTCGTCGTCGGTGGTCGTCTTCTCCTCGGTGACCTGACCGGCGTACGTGTCGACGACCTGCTGGACCTCGAACTGCGCCTTGCCGACGTCGTCGGCCCGCAGTGCGACGTTGCCGTGCCGGATCAGCGCCCGGTCGTCGACGAGAGGGTTCGGCTGGTCGGCGACCGACTGCGCGCTGTTCCGGACCGGGCTCGAGGCCGTGTCGGCCGCGCTGTAGTCGTCGGTCAGCGCGTCCAGATCGGGAGCGGGTGCCGAGGCGGCCGGCGCATCGCCGCCGCTGTCCGACCCCGCCACCGAGCTCGAGTCTCCGCTGCCGCCGCCGGCGTCGCCGGCGCTGCAGCCGGCACCGGCGGCGAGGGCGAGGGCGAGAACTGCGGGGGCGAAGGCGCGGGCCGGCGTGAGCTTCATGCCATCTGGGACGCGACCTCCACGGTTCCGGTTCCCGCACTCGCGCGCTGGCTCTGCTGGTGGGCCCGGGCGTGCGCGACGATCGCGGTCTGGAGGTCGCGGACCGGGGCCGGCACGTGCTGCTGGCGGCGCTGCCGGAGGACCAGCGTGACGGCGGTCCGGTCGCCGGCGATCGGGCGGTGCGTGATCAGCCCGGCCCGCTCCATCGGGTCGCCGACGACGCTGAAGTCGGGCAGCACGGTGAGACCCAGACCCTCGGCCACCATGATCTTGCCCAGCTCCGCGCCGTCGGTCGTGTAGGAGACCGCCGGCATGTCCGCGCCGAAGAGCCGGTGCGCGAAGCGATGCATGAGGTAGCCCGCCCGCATCGCGACGAACGGCTCCGCCCGGAGCTGCTCGATGGTCACCTCGGGGAGGGCCGCCAGGGGATGGTCGGACGGGAGCACCGCCACGGGGTGGCCGTGCACGAGCGTCGTGCTGACCAGGTCGGTCGGTGGGTCGTCCCCGGCCAGCACGTTGACCAGCCCCAGGTCGATCGCGCCCTCGAGCAGACCCTGGTGGATCTCGGCCTGCTGGGTGTTGAGCACCTCGACGGTGCTGGCCGGGTGGCTCGCCCGGAAGTCGCGTACGGCGGGCACGAGCAGGGTCGAGGTCGCGGCGCTGACGGTGCCGATCCGGACGACGTGATGGCCGGCGGCCTGGTCGCCGGCGGCGGTCCGCAGCCGGTCGACGGCCTCGAGCACCTCGACCATGTTCTGCAGCAGCTCGCGCCCGCGGCGGCTGATCCGGGCGCCCGAGCGCTTGCGGTCGAGGAGGGTCACCCCGAGCTCGCGCTCGAGCTTGGAGACCGCCTCGCTCAGGGCGGGCTGCGAGATGTGCAGCCGCTCACTGGCGCGGCGCAGCGACCCGTGCTGCGTCACCGCGGCGATGTACTCGAGCTGTTCGATGCGCACCCGGGTCTCGCTTCCCTTGAACTGGGCTAAAAGTGCAGTAAGTTAGTCGACAAAGATCACTCAAGATTCTAGCCCGTCTCGAGAGGCCTCCCGATGACAGTCCAGAGCCAGCAGACCCGAGCACCCTCCTGGGGCTCCTCGCCGCGCAGCCCCGACGCCTGGGTCGAGCGGGCCAGCGACGTCGCCACCCAGCTCGCCGCCGACGCGGTCGAGCGTGACCGGGCCAACCAGCCGCCGTACGCCGAGGTGCGGCTGCTCAAGGACGCCGGCCTCGTCACCCTTCTCGGTCCGGTCGCCCACGGGGGCGGCGGCCAGGACTGGACGACGGCGCTCCGCGTCGTCCGGGCAGTGTCTACCGGCGACGGGTCGATCGGCCAGCTGCTCGGCTACCACTGCCTGTGGTCGTGGGCGCCGCGCCTAGCGGGCCGAGGTCGGCCGCTACGCGCTGCTCGGGGAGCTGCCCGAGCCGACCTGGTACACGTGAGCCGCCCGCCGTCCGGACGCCGCTGGCAGGCAACGCCTATCACCCCCTCGTCGCAAACGGCCGCCTGATGAGCCGTTTCGCCTTGCAGAGGCAGGGCATAGTCAAGCAATCTAGTCAACATACAGTTGTTGAGCAGAGGAGTCACCCCATGACTGCATCCCCCGCCCCGGCGCGCGAGCCGTTGAAGTTCGCGTACTGGGTCCCCAACGTCAGCGGCGGCCTCGTCGTGAGCAAGATCGAGCAGCGCACCGACTGGGGCTACGACTACAACGTCAAGCTGGCCCGGCTCGCCGAGGACAACGGCTTCGAGTACGCCCTCTCGCAGGTGCGCTACATGGCCGGGTACGGCGCGGCCTACCAGCATGAGTCGACCTCGATCAGCCTCGCCATCGCCCTGGCGACCGAGCGGCTCAAGGTGATCGCCGCCATCCACCCGGGGCTGTGGCAGCCGGGGGTGCTCGCCAAGCTGGTCGCCAGCTCCGACCAGTACACCCACGGCCGCTTCTGCGTGAACGTGGTCAGCGGCTGGTTCAAGGACGAGTTCACGAAGATGGGCGAGGCGTGGCTCGAGCACGGCGAGCGCTACCGGCGTTCCGAGGAGTTCATCCGCTACCTGCGTGAGATCTGGACCAGCGACCACGCCGAGCTCAGCGGAGACTTCTACCGGCTGCACGACTTCGACCTCAAGCCGAAGCCGTACGACGTGCCGGGGCGCCCGCACCCCGAGATCTTCATGGGTGGCAACTCCACCGACGCGCGCGGCATGGGTGGCCGGGTCACCGACTGGTACTTCATGAACGGCAACACCCCGGAAGGCATCTCCGAGCAGGTCCAGGACGTCACCGACGTCGCGACCGTCCACGGCCGCACGGTGAAGTTCGGCGTCAACGGCTTCATGGTCGCCCGCGAGAGCGAGGCCGAGGCCCGGCGGGTCGTGCAGGACATCATCGACCAGGCCGACGTCGAGGCCGTTGAAGGCTTCGGCTCGGCGGTGAAGCAGGCCGGCCAGTCGACCGGTGACAAGAAGGGGATGTGGCAGGACTCGGACTTCTCCGACCTGGTCCAGTACAACGACGGCTTCCGCACCGGTCTGGTCGGCACGCCCGAGCAGATCGCCACGCGCATCCTCGAGTACAAGAAGGTCGGCGCGAACCTGATGCTGCTGGGCTTCCTGCACTTCCACGAGGAGGTCGAGTTCTTCGGCAAGCACGTGCTCCCGATCGTGCGCGAGCTCGAGGCGGTCGAGCTGGAGCGGGTCGGATGACGCTGACCGAGCTGGAGACCACGATCCCCGTCCTCGCGGCGAGCGAGGCGGTGGGCGTCGCGACCGAGCTCTCGGCCCACCTGGCCGAGGGCGCGTCGGAGCGCGACCTTCACCGGATCCTGCCGGCCGACGAGATGGACGCCCTGTCCGCCTCGGGCCTGCTGGGCATCACGGTGCCCGCAGCCCACGGCGGCGCCGACCTGCCCGCGGGGGCCGTGGCCGAGGTGTTCCGGCTGCTCGCGATCGGCGACCCCAACGTCGCGCAGATCCCGCACAGCCACTTCGTCTACGTCAACGCGCTCCGCCACCGCGGCACCCGCGCCCAGCAGTCGTTCTTCTTCGAGGAGGCGCTGGCCGGCAAGCGGTTCGGCAACGCGCAGTCCGAGATCGGCACGAAGCACGTGCGGGACTACCGGACCACCCTGCGCCAGGCCGAGGAGGACCTCTGGGTGCTCGACGGCGAGAAGGGCTACAGCACCGGCGCGCTGTTCGCCGACTGGATCCCCGTGCTCGCCCACCTCGGTGAGGACGGCCCGATGCACGTTGCGTGGGTCGACCGTCGTGCCGACGGCGTGAGCGTCGTCGACGACTGGGACGGCATGGGCCAGCGGACCACCGCGAGCGGCACGGTCAAGCTCCGGCACGTCAGCGTCCACACGTCCCGGATCACGCCGTTCCACCTGACCTTCGAGGGTCCGCAGACGTACGGCGCGTTCGCGCAGCTGCTGCACGCCGCCATCGACACCGGCATCGCCCGGGCCGCGCTCGACGAGGCGGCGACCTTCGTGACCACGAAGAGCCGGCCCTACCCCGACGCCGGGGTGGAGCGGGCCGCCGACGACCCGCTGGTGGTGCACGCCTTCGGCCAGATGGAGCTCGAGGTGCGCGCCGCCGAGGCGCTGCTCAACGAGGCCGGACTGGCCGTCGAGCGGGCCGACCGCGACCTCACGGCGGAGACCGCGGGTGAGGCGAGCCTCGCCGTCGCGGCGGCGAGGGCGTCCAGCACACGTGCCTCGGTCGAGGTCGGCAGTCGTCTCTTCGAGGTGGCCGGCACCCGTTCGGCGCTCGCGTCGCTGAACCTCGACCGCCACTGGCGCAACGCACGCACCCACACGTTGCACGACCCGGCCGCGTGGAAGGTCCAGCACCTCGGGCGGTACGCCGTCGACGGGACGCTGCCTCCGAACCACGGCCAGCTCTAGAGGGTCTCGATACACCCGCGCGTCCCTCGCGGGCACTCGACCACCGAAAAGGAAGATGATGAGCAAGCTCAAGTTCCACTGGTTCCTGCCCACCAACGGAGGCGACGGCCGCCAGGTCGTCGGCGGCGGTCACGGCGTCAGCGCCGGCGCCGCCGGTCGCCCCGCGTCCGTGCCGTACCTCGGTCAGATCGCGCGCAGCGCGGAGCAGCTCGGCTTCGAGGCGGCCCTGACCCCGACCGGCGCCTGGTGCGAGGACGCCTGGGTCTCGACGGCGATGCTGAGCCAGGTCTCCGAGCGGCTGAAGTTCCTGGTGGCCTTCCGGCCCGGCCTGACGTCGCCGTTCATCGCGGCCCAGATGGCCGGCACCTTCCAGAACCTCTCCGGCGGGCGCCTCGCCCTCAACGTCGTCACCGGCGGCGAGAGCAAGGAACAGCGGATGTTCGGCGACTTCGTCGACAAGGACGGCCGCTACGAACGCTGCGACGAGTTCCTGACCATCGTCCGTGCCCTGTGGACCGGTGAGCCGGTGACGTTCCAGGGCACGCACCTCCAGGTCGAGGACGCCGTCCTCAGCCAGATCCCCGACCCGCTGCCGGAGATCTACTTCGGGGGGTCCTCGCCGGCCGCCGGCCGGGTCGCGGCCAAGCACGTCGACGTCTACCTGACCTGGGGCGAGCCGCCGGAGGCGGTCCGCGAGAAGGTCGAGATGATCCGCAAGCTCGCCGCCGACGAGGGTCGCGAGGGCAAGATCCGTTTCGGCATCCGCCTGCACACCATCGCTCGCGACACCTCCGAGGAGGCGTGGGCCGAGGCCGACCGCCTGCTGGCCGGGATCTCCGAGGAGGAGATCGCCCGCGTGCAGAACGGGCTGAAGCAGAGCGAGTCCGTCGGTCAGGCGCGGATGCTCGAGCTCAACCAGGGCTCCAAGGACGGCCTGGAGATCCACCCCAACCTGTGGGCCGGCGTCGGTCTCGTCCGCGGCGGTGCCGGCACCGCCATGGTGGGCAGCCACGTCGAGGTCGCCGACCTGATCGAGCAGTACCAGGAGGTCGGGATCGAGGAGTTCGT
The DNA here is from genome assembly GCA_025965275.1 of Nocardioides sp. GTDB lineage: Bacteria > Actinomycetota > Actinomycetes > Propionibacteriales > Nocardioidaceae > Nocardioides. The sequence continues at coordinate 1,906 of JAOPXG010000295.1, read as the reverse complement.
GCTCTCCGGCTACCCGCACCTCGAGGAGTCCTACCGGTTCGGCGAGGGCGTGCTGCCCGAGCTGACCCGGCGTGGGCTCTGGGAGCACCCCGCCCCGCCGAGGTCGACGACGGCCGCGGTGCCGTTCGGCTCGTCGAAGGCGGCGTCGTGACCGGGCCCGTGGTCGCGGTCGTCGTCGGCAACCCGAAGCCGCGGAGCCGCACGCTCGACGCCGCGACGTACGTCGCCCGCGAGCTGAGCGGTCAGGAACCCGACCTGGTCGTCGACCTGGCCGAGCTCGGCGCCCGCCTGCTCGACTGGCAGGACGAGACGGTCGCCGGGCTGGTCGCCGAGGTCGGTGCCGCCGACCTGGTGGTCTTCGCGTCGCCGACGTACAAGGCGGCCTGCACCGGGCTGCTCAAGCTCTTCCTCGACCGCTTCAAGACCGACGGGCTCGGCGGGATCGCCATCCCGTTGATGCTCGGCGGCGGACCGGGCCACGCGCTCGCGCCGGAGCTGACGCTGCGGCCGGTGCTCACCGAGATCGGCGGCATCGTCGCGACCAAGGGTCTCTACGTCGTCGACTCGGCGTACGACGACCCGGAGGCGTACGCCCACTGGCTCGGGCTCGCCCGTCCGGTCGTCTCCGCCATCCTCGAGAGCAGAACGGGAGCGAACACATGACCATCACGTCCCTGTCCACCAACCAGGACCTCGACGCGAAGCGGCTCCGGGAGGCGTTCGGCGTCTTCCCCAGCGGGGTCGTGGCCGTCGCCTCCGAGGTCGACGGACAGCTGATCGGCCTGGCGGCGAGCTCGTTCACCTCGGTGAGCCTCGAGCCCGCGCTGGTGTCGTTCTCGGTCGCCAACACCTCGAAGACGTGGCCGACGCTGCGCCAGGCGGCGCACCTCGGCGTGACGATCCTGGCCGACCACCACGGTGAGGTCTGCCGCCGGCTGGCCGGCCCGGTCGAGCACCGCTTCGACGACCTCGACGTCACCCGGACCGGTGACGGCGCGGTCACGCTCGACGACGGCCTCGCGATGTTCGACTGCTCGGTCTACCGCGAGGTCGAGGCCGGCGACCACACGATCGTGATCCTCCAGCTGCACGCCGTCGGCGCCGGCATCCAGGGGGCCGACGCGGGGCGGCCGCTGGTCTTCCACCGCAGTGGGTTCGGCCGGCTGGCCGACAGCGCCTGACCCACCCCGATCCCCGGGCCGTGGCGGCCGCACCCGCCGCCACGGCCCGGTTCTCACGTCTGGGACAGTGGGAGCGTGGGCAAGCGCGTCGTGGTGGTCGGGGGCGGCATCGCCGGGCTGACCGCCGCCCGCGACCTGGTGGGCGCCGGGCACGACGTCCTCCTGCTCGAGTCGTCGGCCCGTGTCGGCGGCAAGCTGTACCGCACCCCGGTCGCCGGCGTCACCGTCGACGTCGGTGCGGAGGCGATGCTCAACCGGCGTCCCGAGGGCGTGGACCTGGCCCGGTCGCTGGACCTCCCGGTCGAGCACCCGGTCCTGGCCTCCTCGCGGATCTGGACCCGCGACGCGTTGCGTCCGCTGCCGCGCTCCCTGATGGGCGTCCCGCTCGACCTCGCGCAGCTCGCGTCGTCGGGGGTGCTGTCGGCGGACGGTCTGGAGCGGGTCCGCCGCGAGGTGTCGCTGCCCGCCGAGGAGATCGACGGCGACATCTCGGTCGGGGAGCTGGTGGACCGGCGCTTCGGGCCCGAGGTCACCGACCGGCTGGTGGAGCCGCTGCTGGGGGGTGTGTACGCCGGCCACGCGCGGCTGATCTCGGCCCGCGCCGCGGTGCCGCAGCTGGTGGCCTTCGCGCAGCGCGGCTCGGTGCTGGAGCAGGCGGCGGCGATCCCCACGACGTACGACCGGCCCGTCTTCGCCGGCATCCCCGGCGGGATGGGCCGGCTGCC
>JAOPXG010000255.1 GCA_025965275.1 Nocardioides sp. | reverse complement strand
TGTCGGCGAACTCGTCGTACGCCTCCCGCGCGTGCCGTCTCGCCACCGCGCGCTCCTCGAGGAACGCGTCGTAGCCGCCGTCGTAGACGCTCACCTGCTGCTGCGCGAGGTCGAGCTCGACGATCCGAGTGACGCAGCGGGCGAGGAACTCGCGGTCGTGGGAGACCAGCACGACGCCGGCGCGCAGACCGCGGACGAACGCCTCCAGGCGCTCGAGTCCGGCGAGATCGAGGTCGTTGGTGGGCTCGTCGAGGAGCACGACGTCGAAGCGGCTGAGCAGCAGGGCGGCCAGCGCGGCGCGGGCCGCCTGCCCGCCCGAGAGCGACGTCATCAGGGCGTCGGGGCCGACGTCGAGCCCGAGGTCGGCCAGCATCGGGGCGATCCGCTCGTCGAGGTCGGCGGCACCGCTGGCCATCCAGCGATCGAAGGCGACGGCGTACGCGTCGTCTGCCCCGGGCTCGCCCGACCCGAGCGCCTCGGCCGTCGCCTCCATCGCGGCCGTGGCGCCGGTCGCGCCGGTGCGGCGGGCGACGTACGCCGCGACGGTCTCGCCGACGATCCGCTCGTGCTCTTGGGGCAGCCAGCCGACGAACGCGTCGGACGGCGCGGTCGACACGGTGCCGTCGAGGGCCTCGAGGTCGCCGGCCAGGATCCGCAGCAGTGTGGACTTGCCGGCCCCGTTGGCGCCGACGACACCGACCACGTCACCGGGCGCGACCGTCAGGTCGAGGCCCTCGAAGAGGGTGCGGTGGCCGTGGCCGCCGGCGAGGTTCTTGGCGACCAGGGTTGCGCTCACCGGCCGATCGTAGGGCGTGTGCCGCGCGATCCCCGCGTCGTCGGCCTCAGGGGTAGCGCTCGGCGATGACCTCGGGTTCGTCGGAAAGCAGTCCCAGCAGCTCGGCACCGGCCACCGACGCCGCGACCGCGTCGGCGGTGCTCGGCACCATCAGCGCGACCGGAGGAACTGGCCGAAGTGCGGCACCGTGAAGGCCACGCTGCCGCGCTCCGCGGAGTAGACGAGGCCCTTCTTGATCAGGCCGTCGCGGGCCGGGCTCAGCGACTGGGGCTTGCGGTCGAGGTGCTTCGCGACGTCGGCGGTGGAGATCGGGCCGTCGACCTCACCCGTCCCCCGGTCGGCGCCGAGGTCGGCCATCGCGGTCATGTAGTCGCGCTCGGCCGGGGTCGCCCGGTCGTAGCGGGCGCCGAAGAACCCGACCGCCAGCTCGGCCTCCGCCTCGGGTGCGGCCTCGAGGACGTCGGCGACGCGGATCGGCGAGCCGACCGCGGCGTCCCAGGTGACCTTGCCGTAGGCCTGCACGAAGTAGGGGTAGCCGTCGGTCAGCCGGTAGAGCTCGTCGAGCGCCGCGTCCTCGAAGTCGACGTCCTCGGTGCCGGCCGGCACCCGCCAGGCGCGGTCGGCCATCTCGCGCGGCAGCCGGTCGACGGAGACGTAGCGGAAGAGGCGCTCGGCGTACGACTTGGACGCGGCGAGCGCGACCGGGAGGTGGGGGAGCCCGGCGCCGACGACCAGGAGCGGCGCGCTCTGCTGGCTGATCTCGTGGCAGGCGCCGCACAGCGCGGCGAGCTCCGGGATCGCGATGTCCTGCATCTCGTCGACGAACAGCGCGACGCCGACCCCGAGGTCGCCGGCGAGGGTGGCGACGTCGGTGAAGAGCTCGACCAGGTCGAGCTCGAGGTCACCGGAGTCGGCCCGGCCCTTGGTGGCGGGCACGTCGACGGGCGGCGTCCAGCGCATGCCCTTGCGGTCCTCGACGCCGGTGCGCAGCGCGAAGCTCTTCAGCACCCCGGCGACCTCGTCGACCCGGTCGGGGTCGCGGTGCCGGTGGGACACCTCGCGGACCGCCGCATGGACGGCCTGGGCCACCGGGATCCGGATGCTCTGGTCGGGCCGGGCCTCGATCTTGCCGGTGCCCCAGGCCCGCCGTACGGCCTGGCCGCGCAGCGCGTTGAGCAGCACCGTCTTGCCGACGCCGCGGAGGCCACTGAGGACCATGCTGCGCTCGGGCCGGCCTGCCGCCACCCGCTCGAGGGTGACCTCGAACTGCTCCAGCTCGCGGTCGCGACCGGCCAGCTCGGGCGGGCGCTGGCCCGCGCCCGGGGCGTACGGGTTCCGGATCGGGTCCACGTCAGGACGGTATCCGGGTGTCTAGCGATTTCCGTAGATGCGGGGCGACACGCCGGGCGGGTTTCCCCGGTCAGCCGGTGAAACCCGCACGACACGCCGAGGCATCCCGGCGTGTCGTGCGGGTTTGCCCCAGGAAGTCCAGGATCAGGCGGACTCGACGACGCCCATCTGGTCGCGGGCGGTCTCGTAGGAGCGGACCAGGCCGGCGCGGAGCAGGTCGATCAGGTCGGGCACCTCGTCGATGGCGAGCCGGAACGACCCGGCGCAGACGTTCTCGCGCCACAGGGACAGCACGACGAGCCCGGACTCCTGGTGCCACGAGACCCGCAGGGCACGGTCGCCACCGCGGGCGTCGAGGAAGATCGACCCCGTCTCCGGCAGCGGACGTACGGCGGGCACCCCTCCATGATGCGCCTGACAGGCAAGACCTGTCACCGGTTCTGCCTAGGATGACGGGGTGCCTGAGCTGCCCGAGGTGGAAGCCCTGGCCCTCGATCTGAGAGGCCGGCTCGACGGTCATGCCATCGCGAAGATCCACATCGCGGCGTTCAGCGCCCTGAAGACCTTCGACCCGCCGGTCTCCGCCCTCGAGGGGACGATGGTCGACGGCGTCACCCGGCACGGCAAGTTCCTCGATATCGAGGCCTCCGGCATCCACCTCTGCCTCCACCTGGCCCGCGCGGGCTGGGTGCGCTGGCGCGACGAGGTGCCGACCATCCCGCCGAAGCCGAGCACCAAGTCGACGCTCGCGTTGCGCGTCGTCCTCGACGACCAGTCCGGGCTCGACATCACCGAAGCCGGCACCCGCAAGAGCCTGGCGGCGTACGTCGTCCGCGACCCCCAGGACGTGCCCGGCATCGCCCGCCTCGGCCCGGACCCGCTCAGCGACGACTTCACCGTGGAGCGGTTCCGCGAGATCCTCGAGCGCGAGGGCCGCAAGCAGCTCAAGGGCGTGCTCCGCTACCAGAGCACGATCGCCGGCATCGGCAACGCCTACTCCGACGAGATCCTGCACGCCGCGAAGATGTCGCCGTTCAAGCCGGCCAACAGCCTGACCGACGACGAGCTCCAGACCCTGTACGACGCCCTGCGCACCACCCTCGGCGACGCGGTCGAGCGCTCGCGGGGCCTGCACGCCAGCGTGCTGAAGGGCGAGAAGAAGTCCATCCTCGCCGTGCACGGCAGGACCGGCCAGCCGTGCCCGGTCTGCGGTGACACCGTGCGCGAGGTGTCGTTCGCCGACTCCAGCCTCCAGTACTGCCCCACCTGCCAGACCGGCGGCAAGCCACTGGCCGACCGCCGAATGAGCAGACTCCTGAAATGAGTGACCGATGAGCCAGATCCCGACCGTGTCGATCGACGCCGTGCCCGACCCGCTGCCCGAGGAGCTCTCGGTGCTCGACGTGCGCGAGCCGGTCGAGTGGGCGCACGGCCACATCGAGGGGGCCGTGCACATCCCGATGAACGAGCTGCCCGACCGGCTCGACGAGGTCGGCGGTGGGCAGACCCTGGTGGTGTGCAAGGTCGGCGGCCGCTCCGGCCAGGTCGTCGCCTGGCTGGCCGAGCAGGGCTACGACGTCGTCAACCTCGACGGCGGGATGCTCGACTGGGAGGCTGCCGGGCGCCCGATGGTGAGCGACTCCGGGCAGCCTCCCCGGGTCTTCTGAGGCCTCAGCTCCCGGCGCTCGCGGTCAGCTCGCTCAGCATCGACTCCAGTTCGCTCGGGTCGGTCGGCAGGTCCGACGGGAGGTCGGAGAGACCGGTCGGCAGGTCGCTGGGCAGGTCCGAGGCGTCCGGCAGCCCGGGGATGTCGAGCGGGCAGTTGTCGGTCGTCCAGTCGCTGAACGCCTGGCCGTCCTTCTGGTCCGCGTCGCTGAGGTCGTCCCCGATGATCTGGAGGTCCTCGAGGGTGGCATCGTCGTCGATGTCGTTGGCGGCCGCGATGAAGAGCTCGAAGCCGTGGCGGGCCTCCTCCGGCATCTCGCTCGGGGTCCCGACGTCCTCGATGTCGCCTGCCCATTCCTTGAGCGCCTTGATCATGGAGGCGGAGTCGGCGTCGGTGGCCTGCGAGACGACCTTCTCGTAGAAGCCGTTGAAGGCCGCGCAGAAGTCCTTCTTCGACGCGTCGTCGGGAGCGCTCGCACCGCCCCCACCACCGCCGCTGCCGCCACCACATCCGGTCAGGCCGCCGAGCACCAGCGCCATCCCGGCGACCGTCACTGCAGCTCTCATGGATCCGTCTCCCTCGGTCGTGGTGCGTCCGACTCACCCTTCCCACCGTCGGTGGGTTCATGCTCACCCGTCGCGGGTGAACAGCGCAGGTGTCTGCACGGGAAGAGCGCGCGCCAGCCGCCGCAGATACGTCGCGCGCGGCACCTCGACCGCACCGAGCGTGGCGAGGTGGGGCGTGAGCCACTGCACGTCGACGAGACGGTCGGCCGCGTGCTCGTCGCGCAGGCCCTCGACGAGGCCGACCAGCGCGACCTTCGAGGCGTCGCGGACCCGGTGGAACATCGACTCCCCGGCGAACAGCCCGCCGATCGCGACGCCGTACAGCCCCCCGGCCAGCCGGCCGTCGCGCCAGGCCTCGACCGAGTGCGCCCAGCCGAGCTGGTGGAGACGCAGGTACGCCGCCCGCACGTCGGCGTCGATCCAGCCCGACTCCCGGCGCGGGTCCGCGCAGGCGTCGACGACCTCCGCGAACGCCGTGTCGACCCGGATCTCGAAGTCCCGCACCGACCGGCGCAGCGACTTCGACACCACCAGGCCGTCCAGCGGGATCACGCCGCGACGCACCGGGCAGAACCAGTACATCGAGTCGCCCGGCGACCCGGACGGCATCGGGAAGAGCCCGCGCCGGTAGGCCTCCAGCAGCGTCCCGGGCTCCAGGTCGGCGCCGACCGCGACCAGGTCGTCGAGCGCGTCGTACGCCGTGGGGTCGCCGAACGACCAGGGCGACGGCGGCGGCTCGACAGGCACGTCACGACGGTATCCGTACGATCGACGCATGAGCGCGAAGGGCATCGGCAGCCAGATCGTGGGCAAGCAGGTCGCGCCCCGCGTCCCGCACCTCGCCCCCCAACTGACCCACTCCTTCGTGCGCGAGGCGCTGCACCGCGCGATCCACGGCATCGGCCCGCTGCCGCCCGCGGCCGAGGCGGCCGACAAGCAGCTGCGCGAGCAGCAGGGCGACGTCGAGCGCGGCGTCCACGAGGTGATCGAGAACCACGTCCGGTACGCCGGCGCGCAGGGGCTGGTCAACGGGCTCGGCGGCGTGCTCACCGCGGTCGTCACGATCCCCGCGAACATCACCGGCCTGGCCCTGATCCAGGCGCGGATGGTCGCCGGAATCGCGCATTTGCGCGGCTACGACCTGGAGGACCCGCGGGTCCGCAACGCGATCCTGGCCTGCATGCTCGGCGGCGACCAGGTCGACTCGCTGATCGAGCGGAAGCTGCTCCCGGCGCCGCCGATGGCGATCGCCACCGCGCCGGTCCACGACCCCCAGCTCGACCGGGTGCTGTCCGCGGAGGTCGCGTCCGACCTGATCACCCAGGCCGGCGGCAAGCGCCTCGCGATCACCATCGGCCGGCGGGTGCCGATCGTCGGCGGCGCGTTCGGGATGGGCATCGACGGCTTCGACACCTGGCGCGTCGGTCGCTACGCGGGTCGCGAGCTGCGGCCGCGGGCGCGGCGGTAGGCCTTCAGCAGACCTCGTCCGGCCCCGCTGGCCTTGAGCCTGCGGACGGCCTTCTCGCGCCAGCGGTACGTCGGGCGCAGGTAGGAGCGCTCGAGCGCGACCTGGGTCTCCTGCAGCTCGTGACGCAGCCGGTCCTCCGACTGGCGCAGCCGCGCGCTCTCGAGCAGCAGCGCCTTGATCGCGTCGACGGCCGCGGCCGACACCTGCCGCTCGGCCGGGTGGTCGGGGTCGGCGTACTGCTGGACGGGCGGCTGCCCCAGCAGGTCGTGGAGGTCGCCGACGACGTCGTAGCCGCGCTGCTCGATCTCGGCGATCCAGGAGCCGGCGACCTGCTGCGTCCACGGGTGCGCGTCGGGCGGCAGCGCCAGCCGGGGTGAGCGGGACCGCCGGGAGAGGGTCTGGTGGGCGAGCAGCTCGCGGACCAGTGGTCGGTAGTCGGCGGGCGGCAGCTCGCGGTTGGCGGCGCGGTTGATCCGCCGCAGCAGCGCGGTCTCGGGTGCCCCGAGGGACGGGTTGGCGCGCTCCGCCTCGAGGTCGAGGTCGAGGCCGTCGAGCCCGAAGGCGACGCTGAACCGCTTCCACAGCAGCTGTTGCGGGCCTCCCGCGGGCGGCACGGTGACGATGTGGACCTGCTCTGGCGGCAGGTCGTGGCTCCAGCGGTTGAGGATGTCGGGCAGCTCCTGCACACCCCAGAACCAGGTCGCGATCCGGCTCTTCCGCTCGGGGTCCTGGATCTGGTCGAGGAACGCGCCGTACGTCAGTGCCTGGCGGTGCTTGACGTTCTCCTGCCACTCGGCGGGGATCTGCCGCACCAGGTCGCGCGCCGACACGACGACGTGGATCTCGGTGCCCGAGCCGTGGCCGAGCGACTCGAGCGCCCGGCCGGCCTGGGAGCGCGACGCGGTCGCGAGGATCTCGTGGCTGATGATGGCCGTGCCGTGGTGGTCGCGGACCTTCGCGGCGAGGCTGTCCCACGCGCCGACGGCCTCGGCCTCGAGCCCGCCCCACGGCAGCCGCATCAGGTCGAGCGCGGCGAGGAAGTGCGCGTCGAAGCGGTCGGCCGCGTAGAGGATGTCGGCGGAGGCGAGCAGCCGGCGGTTCCGGTAGAGCACGTCCTGGAGGTACGACGTGCCGGTCTTGGGGGTTCCGACGTGCAGGAGGACCCGCTTGCTCACGACCGACCCTCCTCCAGCACGAGGCGCATCGCCAGCGCCAGGACCCCGGCGTCCGACGGCTCGGACACGCCGGTGCGACCGAGGGGCAGCAGGCTGTCCGGATCGCCGTGCACAGGGTATCCAGCACGCAGCAGCGCGTCGCGCATCCGCACCGCCCGGGTGTGCACCCAGTCGGCGTGCTCGTCGGGGACGACGAGCTGCGGACCGCCGGCGGCGACCAGCCGCGGGAGCAGCGTCTCGTGGAGCAGCGCGCGCCGGCGCGGGGGCACGGCGAGCAGGCCGAGCACCTGCCCGACGCGGCGGGCCAGGTCGACCGCGTCGGCCGAGATCTCGGGCGGCCCGGGGAGTGGCCGGCGCACGCCGACCAGGCGCGGGATCTCGGTGGGGTCGAGCACGATCCGGACCCGCTCGGGCCCGACCCGGTCGCTCCAGGCCCGGGCCGCGCGCACCAGGTCGATGCGCGGCGGCAGGGTGCGGTGGCGGGTGAGCGGGTCGAGCCAGTCGCGCCAGGCGGGACCGCCCTCGGCCAGGCTGCGGGCGGTCCACGCGTCGGCGAGCATCTGGCCGAGGTCGGTGCCGAGGACCAGGATCACCGAGCCGCGGCCGCCGGGCGGACGGCCGCGCGCGACCAGCTCGGCGCGGACCGGGTCGGCGAGCAGCGCGTCGCCGACCACGCGGTAGCGGCGGGCCCACGGCCGGCGGTTCGCGGCCCGCGGCGGGTCGGGGAGCCCGGCCGCGACGACGTCGTCGGCGAGGATGCCTGCGGCCACCCGGAGCAGCTCGTCGTCGGGCAGGTCGGCGGGGTCGACGGGCGGCGGCCCGAACGCGAGCCGGTCGACGGCCCCGGCGAGCTCGAGGTCGGGGCGACCGCGCCCGGGGGCGCTGGCCTCGACCACCCGGGTCGCCAGGGCCGGCGACGGCGGTCCGGCCAGGTTGAGGCGGCGGAGCAGCTCCAGCTGCTGGGCGCCGGGCAGCACCCGGCCGCGCGAGGGCGCCTCACCGGTCCAGTCGCGCCACGGCGTCGTACCCGCGTCGAGGAGGTGGGCGACCCAGCCCCAGGCCCGGCGTACGCCGGGCGTGTCCTCCTCGGACCGGGGCGTCACCGGCGGGTCACCGGTCGCGCAGGCGCTGCGCCTGGACGCGCACCCGGGTGCTCAGCTGCCGCTCGGGGTCGGGCCGTCGGGCGGCCTCCCGCGTCATCGCGGCCAGAGCGTCGAGCGAGGTCTTGAGCTGGCGCTTGGCCGTCACCCGGTCGGGGTTGCGGTAGCTCTCGCCCTCCGCCGGGCGGACCGGACGCAGCTCCTCGAGGTCGCCGACCACGTGCACGCCGCTGCCCTCGATCCACTCGATCCACCGCTCCGTCTGCTCCTCTGCCCAGTCGAAGCGGTCCGGGGGGAGCTTCACGGCGGCGGACTCGCGCTTGACCAGCTCACCCTGCGCGAGCATGTCGCGGATCAGGGCGTCGTACGACGACTCGCGGCGGGCCGCGCGGTCCATCCGGCGGTTGAGCTGGCGGATCACCTGCGTCTCGGCGACGCCGAGCGAGCGGTTGGAGCGGTCGCTGTCGAGCGGGGCCCAGTCGGGGTCGATGCCGAGCACCTCGCACATCCGCAGCCAGAGCAGGTCGCCGTGCTTGTCCTGGGCCGTGGGGTGCGGGACGGTCACGACGTGCACGTTCTCGGGCGGGAGCCCGGCACCCCAGGTGCCGAGGACCCGCGGGACGTCGAACGCGCGGTAGAACCAGGTGCGGTGCTTCTCGACGCGGTCGAGGAAGCGCGCGTAGGACCAGCGCCGGCCCTGCTTGATGCTCTCCTGCCAGGCGGCCGGGAGCTGGCGGCCGAGGTCGCGGGCCGAGTAGACGACGTGGATATCGCTGCCGGCGAGGTCGCGCATCGCGCGGGCGACCTGGCCGGGCGCCGCGGGCGCGAGGATCTCGTGGCTGACCACCACGGTGCCGGAGCGGCGCCGCACCTTGCGGACCAGGCCGTCCCAGCTGCCCTCCGCGTGGCCCGGGGCACCGCCCCAGTCCTGGCCGAGCAGGTCGAGCGCCGCGCGGAACTGGAAGAGCCCGGGGCTGACCAGCGGCGAGCCGGTCGGGAAGTGCACGTCGTGCGCGGCCAGGGACTTGGCGTTCACCGCGAGGCGGTCCTGGAGATAGGTCGTCCCCGTCTTCGGCGCACCGATGTGGAGATAGACCTTGCGACTCATGCTCCCGATTCTGCCGTACCGGGAGCGAGGGCTCGCACGACGGCCGACGGGCTGGGCCGGCCGAGGTGACCGGCCATCCAGGCGCTGGTCGCGACGACCTGGTCGAGGTCGACCCCGGTGTCGATCCCGAGGCCGCGCAGCATCCACACGAGGTCCTCGGTGGCGAGGTTGCCGGTGGCGCTCTTCGCGTACGGGCAGCCACCCAGGCCGCCGGCGCTGGCGTCGTACGTCGTGATGCCGGCCTGGAGTCCGGCGTACGTGTTGGCGAGCGCCTGCCCGTAGGTGTCGTGGAAGTGCATGGCCAGCTGGTCGAGGCCCATCCCGGCCTCGACGAAGGCGCTCACGAGCGCGGTCACGTGCCCGGCGGTGCCGACGCCGATGGTGTCGCCGAGGCTGAGCTGGCTGGCCCCGAGGTCGAAGAGCCGCTTGCCGACGCTGACGACCTGGTCGACCGGCACGCTGCCTTCCCACGGATCGCCGAAGCACATCGAGACGTAGGCGCGGACGTCGAGGCCGGCGTCGCGGGCGCGGCGGACGGTCGGCTCGAACATCGAGAACTGCTCGTCGAGGCCGCGGTTGAGGTTCTTCTGCGCGAAGGTCTCGGTGGCCGAGCCGAAGATCGCGATGTGCCGGGCGCCGAGCTCGAGGGCGCGATCGAGGCCGCGCTCGTTGGGCACGAGCACCGGGCAGTCGCGACCGGCCTCGCCGAGGAGTTCCATCAGCTCGGCGGCGTCGGCCAGCTGGGGGACCCACGTCGGGTGCACGAAGCTGGTGGCCTCGACGATCGGGAGCCCGGCGGCGACCAGGCGCTGGACGAACTCCGCCTTCACCCTGGTCGGCACGAGCGCCTTCTCGTTCTGCAGCCCGTCGCGCGGGCCGACCTCGTAGATCGTCACCCGCTCCGGCAGGCCCTCGGGCCGCACCACGGTCGGCGTACGCATCAGTC
>JAOPXG010000086.1 GCA_025965275.1 Nocardioides sp. | reverse complement strand
GTGCGCCGGGTCGCCGTCTGCGGTGGTGCGGGCGACTTCCTGCTCGACGCGGTGCTCGGCACCGACGCCGACGTGTACGTGACGAGTGACCTCCGGCACCATCCCGCGGCCGAGTTCGTGGAGAAGGAGGGCCCCGCGCTGGTCGACGTGGCGCACTGGTCGGCCGAGTGGACCTGGCTCCCGGTGGTGGAGGCGAAGCTGCGTGCGGCCCTGGGCGATACGGTGGTGACCCGGGTGAGCACCACCCGGACCGACCCCTGGCAGTTCCGCACCTGATCGAGGAGCACCCCCTGAAAGCCGATCCCTCCGCCCAGCTCAAGCTCCTCGAGATCCAGGAGCTCGACGCCCGGGCCGACCTGCTGAGGCACCAGCTCGCGAGCCTGCCGGAGCTGGACGAGATCGCCGCCCTCGAGGCGAGCCGTCTCGACCTCGACAACCAGTCCCGCGACGCCCGCATCGCGGTCGACGACCTCACCGTCGAGCAGAAGAAGATCGACGCCGACGTCGAGCAGGTCAAGACCCGTCGCACGCGCGACCAGAACCGCATCGACCAGGGTCTGATCAGCAACCCCAAGGACATCGAGCGGATGCAGCACGAGATGGTCTCGTTGCAGCGCCGGATCGTCTCGCTGGAGGACGAGGAGCTCGAGGTGATGGCGACCCTCGAGGACGCCCAGCGCACGCTCGACTCGCTCACCGCCCAGATCGAGGCCGCCGACGAGCGGCTGACCGCGCTGCGCGCCTCGCGTGACGAGCGCGGCGTCGAGATCGAGGCGGAGCTGACCCAGCTCCTGGCCGGGCGGGCGCCGCTGGTCGAGGGCTTCCCGGAGGACCTGCTCGCGCTCTACGAGAAGCTGCGCACCAACCGGCGGGGCGTGGGCGCGGCCGAGCTGCGCCAGCGCCGCTGCAGCGGCTGCAACATCAACATCGACGCCGCCGAGATCGAGGTCATCCGCAAGGCACCGGAGGACCTGGTGATCCGCTGCGAGGAGTGCTCCCGGATCCTCGTCCGTACGCCCGAGTCAGGCCTGTGACCGCTCGGCACGTCATCATCGAGGCCGACGGCGGGTCTCGCGGCAACCCCGGGCCGTCGGCGTACGGCGCGGTGCTCAAGGACGCCGACACGGGCGAGGTGATCGCCGAGGACGGCACCCCGATCGGGCTCGCGACCAACAACGTCGCGGAGTACTCCGGCCTGATCGCCGGGCTGCGGATGGCCGAGGAGTTCGCTCCCGAGGCCGACATCGAGGTCCGGATGGACTCCAAGCTCGTCGTCGAGCAGATGTCCGGCCGCTGGAAGATCAAGCACCCGGACATGCGGCCGCTGGCGACCGAGGCCAACCGGCTGGCGCCGTTCGGCACGACGTACACCTGGGTCCCGCGGGAGCAGAACAAGCACGCCGACCGGCTCGCCAACGAGGCCCTCGACGGCATCCGCAACGGCGTCACCGTCGCGGGGGAGTCGCTGATCGAGGAGATCGAGGAGGAGAAGCCGCCGGCCGTCCAGAAGGAGAGCCCCGGCTGGGGGGTCCGGGGCACGTCGACGACCGTGGTGCTGGTGCGGCACGGGGTCACGCCGCACACCGTGGAGAAGCGCTTCTCCGGCGGGCTGGCGAGCGCCAACCCCGGGCTGAGCGACGAGGGCAAGGCGCAGATCCGGGCCGTGGCCGACTGGCTGGGGCCGTTGGCCGAGCGGGTCGACGCCGTCATCTCCTCGCCGGTGCGCCGCACCCTCGAGTCGGCCGAGATCCTCGCCGAGTCCCTGGGCCGGACCGTGGAGGTCGAGCCCGGCTTCGCCGAGATGGAGTTCGGGGTCTGGGACGGGATGACCTTCGCCGAGGTGGGGGAGAAGCACCCCGACGAGCTGAAGGCCTGGCTCGGGTCGCTCGACGCCGCCCCCGAGGGCGGCGAGTCGTTCCGGGTCGTGCAGCAGCGCGTCCTCGACGGGCTGGCCCGGCTCAAGGAGAACCACGGCGGCAAGACGGTCGTGGTCGTCAGCCACGTCACCCCGATCAAGACGCTGGTGGCCGACGCCGTCGACGCGCCGCTGGGCGCGGTGTTCCGGATGGAGCTCACCCCGGCGTCGGTGACGGTGCTCAGCTACTTCGACGACGGCCGCGCCTCGATGCGGATGTACAACGCCCTGCCGCCCGGGAACGACGCGTTCTCCGGCGGATCGTGGTGACCCGGCCTCACGTCTCCTGAGGTCGTCGTTGCCCGCCGTCCTCCAGGTGCGCTGTCCCCCAGCGCTGCTCGTGCGCCGCCACGACACCAGTGAACAGCGCGAAAGCTAGACCTCGCTGACCACCACGTCGAGGCGGCCGTCGTCGAGCTCGACGACCCAGCCGAGGTCGCGCAGGGCGTCCGCGAGCTTCGCGGGGGTGCGCGGCGCGGCGCCCGACTCGAGCAGCGCGCGCACGATCCGGCCCTTGGTCGCCTTGTTGAAGTGGCTGACCACCTTCCGCTGCCCCTGGTGCTCGTGCAGCACGCGGACCGTCGCCACCTTCACGTCGACCGGGCGCCAGAACGCGGCGTACATGCCGCTGCGCAGGTCGACCAGCAGCCCGCCGCCGATCGCGTCCGCCAGGGCCGGGCCGAGGCTGTCGCGCCACACCCCGGCGACCGAGCCGAGCCCGGGGAGGGTGGCGTCGCCGGAGAGCCGGTACGCCGGGATCCGGTCGGTCGGCCGGACCATCCCGAAGAGGCTCGACGTCA
>JAOPXG010000083.1 GCA_025965275.1 Nocardioides sp. | reverse complement strand
CGCCACCGTTGACCGCCAGCGTGCCGGTACGGATCCGGGCGGCGACAGCCTTGGCGCGCTCGAGCGAACCCGAGTCGACCGAACCGGAGAGCCCGTACGCCGAGTCGTTGGCGATGCGCACCGCGTCGTCGTCCCCGTCGTGCGGGATGACGATGAGCACCGGCCCGAAGATCTCCTCCTGCGCCAGCCGCGAGGAGTTGTCGAGACCAGCCACGACGGTGGGCTCGATCCAGTAGCCGCCTGAGAGCCCCCCTTCCATCGACGCCGTCTTGCCACCGGTGGCGAACGTGCCGCCTTCTTCGAACGCGATCTTGAGGTACTCCTCGACGCGGTCGCGCTGGACAGCCGAGATGACCGGTCCGCAGATGGTGCCCGGGTCGGTCGGGTCCTTGGCGCCGATGGACTCCATCGTCGCGGCGGCCACCTGCACCGCCTCGTCGTACTTCTCACGGGGGACGACCAGGCGCGTCGTGATGGCGCAGCCCTGACCGGCGTGGATGCAGGCTGCGAACGCGGTCGCACCGGCCACGGCGGCGACGTCGGCGTCGTCGAGCGCGATCGCGGCGGACTTGCCGCCGAGCTCGAGGAACACCTTCTTCAGGGTCGGTGCTGCGGCGGCCATGATCGCGCGTCCGGTCGCCGTGGAGCCGGTGAAGGAGACCATGTCGACGCGTGGGTCGGTCGACAGCACGGCCGCGACCTCGGTGGAGCGCGGCGTGACGACGTTGAAGACGCCCGCAGGGATGTCGGTGTGCTCGGCGACCAGCCGGCCCAGCTCGCAGGCCACCCAGGGGGTGTCCGGCGCCGGCTTGAGCACGACCGTGCAGCCGGCGGCGAGTGCCGGGCCCACCTTCGCCAGGTTGATCTGGGTCGGCACGTTCCACGGCGTCATCGCCGCGACGACGCCCACCGCCTCCCGCCGTACGGTGCGGCGGCTCTTGATCCCCATCGGCGCAGCGACCCCCAGGCCGCTCTCGAACTCGTAGCCCTCGAGCAGGTCGGTCACCCACGCCAGGCCCTCGACCGGCACGTCGAAGCCGGCCGCGCCCATCATGAAGCCCGGCATCCCGACCTCGGCCGTCGTGAGGTCGCGGAAGGCCTCGGCGTCGTCGAGCAGCGCCTGGTGGAGCTGGCGCAGGCAGCGGACCCGGAACGCCGCATCGGTGGACCAGTCGGTCTCGTCGAACGCACGACGGGCAGCAGCGATCGCCCCCTCGACGTCCGCTGCCATCCCGTTCGGCGCCTGCCCGATCTCCTGGCCGGTGGCCGGGTTGAGGATCGGGTACGTCGTGCCGTCGGCCGCGCCGACGAGCTTGCCGTCGATGAGCTGCTGGGCCGGGGGTGGGAGGTCGCTCATGCCATTGCCTCCGGTGCCTTGCCCTGGGTGATGAAGTCGCCGCGCTCGACCGGCGGCGGCCACACGGACGACGGGATGTCCTGGTGGCGGTAGTGGCCGGGCACCTTGAGCCCGCCGACCGACATCCGCTTGAGCAGCGTGTCGGGCGCCTTGCCGGCCTCGACGATCGCCAGGAACGTGTGGGCGGTCGACGGCATGTCGAACCAGTCGCGCTGCCAGGCGATCTTGATGAGACCCTGATCAGGATGGCCGGCACCGCGGTCTTGCCGCTCGAAGCCGAACCAGCTGCCGCCGATGCCGAGGATCTCGTACTCCTTGCCGGCGTCGTCGAGGATGCCGGACTTCTGCTTCCAGAAGCCGACGGCCATGCTCTTGGCGTCGTCGATCATCGTGCACTGGTAGTCGTAGTGCCAGCCGTCCAGGCCGTCCATCTCGATGCCGATCGCCCAGTCCCGGATCTGGTCGCGGCCGACCGCCATGAAGTGCTCGTCGGGGCTGTACATCCAGCCGTACGTCGCGTCCTCGGCGTACCACTCGGCCATCAGCCGCCAGTCGCCGGTGCGCTCGGCCTCCCGGTTGACCTCGAGCCAGGTCTCCCAGAACTCCTCGATCTCGGCACGGGTGAGACTCACTGTTCCTCCTCAACGGCCAGCGCCATCGCTGGGCAGTACTTCACGGCGGCGTCCACCTGCGGGCGCAGGGAGTCGTCGGGGTGCTCCTGGAGGACGACCACCAGGTCGGTGTCCTCGGCGAAGCCGAACACGTCGGGCGCCTCGCCCTGGCACATCTGGTGTCCCTGGCACAGCCCCAGGTCGGCGACCACCCGGAAGGTCATGACGGGTCGTCCGCCTCTCGGCTAGCCCTGGGTGCGCCTGAGGCGGACGACCCGCGTCGGCGGTAGCGCACGCGGCACGGCTGCTCGAGCTGGATCACCATCTTCGAGGTGTCGTCCCGGTAGGACTCGGCCGGCTGCGCCATCTCGAACTCGTAGTCGCGCAGGATCACCGAGAAGATCGCCTTCATCTGCATCATCGCGAACGCGTTGCCGACGCAGCGGTGCTTGCCGGCGCCGAACGGGATCCAGGTCCACCGGTTCTGCAGGTCCTCCTGGCGCTCGTCGAGGTAGCGCGACGGGTCGAAGCTCTGCGGCTCGGGGAAGTCCTCGGCGATCCGGTTCGACACCCGGGGCGACGCGGCGACCATGGTGCCGGGCGGGATCAGGTGCCCCGCGAGCTCGATCTCCTCCTGCACGACGCGCAGCAGGATGATCAGCGGCGGGTGCAGCCGCAGCGTCTCCTTGAGCGCCGCCTCCAGCCGCGGGATCGAGCGCAGCGCCTGGAAGGACACCTCGGAGCCGTCGGCGTAGAGGTCGTCGAGCTCGGCGACGACGTCCTTCATGACCTCCGGGTTGCGCATCAGCTCGATCAGTGCCCAGGACGCCGTACCGGACGACGTGTGGTGGCCCGCGAACATCATCGAGATGAAGATGCCGGTGATGTAGTCGGCGGTCATGTCGATCGAGATGAGGACGTC
>JAOPXG010000052.1 GCA_025965275.1 Nocardioides sp. | reverse complement strand
AGCAGCGCCAGGAGTCACTCGCGTCGTGCAAGCAGTCGGACCAGGACGCAGCGCTGGGCTGCATGGACGCCTTCGGCGGCACCGACTTCCGCGACGACCTGACGAAGATCACCGTGCCGACGCTCGTCATCCACGGGGACTCCGACGGCATCGTGCCGTTCGAGGGATCCGGCAAGCGCACCCACGAGGCCGTCGCCGGCAGCGAACTGGTCGTCGTCGAGGGCGGACCCCACGGCTTCAACGTCAGCCACGCCGCCGAGTTCAACCGCGCGCTGGTCGCCTTCCTCGAGAAGTAGGTCAGTCGACCTCGTCGCCGTCGCCCGGTGGCGGCTCCAGCCGGGCGGCGGTCGACCAGCCGATCAGGAAACCCTTGGCCCGCTCGGCCTGCGGGTAGCGGTCGACCCACGACCAGAAGGCCGCGTCGTGGCCGGACTCGAGCAGGTGCGCGAGCTCGTGGACCAGCACGTAGTCGATCACCCACGCCGGCATGCCCTGGAGCCGTGCCGACAGCCGGATGGTCCGGTCACCGGGCGTGCAGGACCCCCAGCGGGACTGCTGGTTCTCGACCCAGCGGACCGACTCGGGCATGGCGATGCCGCCGAGGTAGCGGTCGTTGAGGTCCTTGGCCCGCTTCATCAGCTCGGCGTCGCTGGGCTTGCGCCGCTTCTCGGACCTCTCGAGCCGGGCGAGCATGGTCTCGACCCACTCCGCCTCCTCCCTGCGGCTCAGCGAGGCGGGGATCATCACCACGACGCGGTCGCCGTCGCGGTAGGCGGAGACGGTACGGCGGCGTCGCTTCGAGCGACGTACCTCCACCTCGGGCCGGTCCATGGTCAGACGTTAGGGCACGGCTCCCGAGTCGGGAACGCCTGCTACGCGGCGTTTCGCATCCGACCGGGCGGCGATGTCGGCGACTCGACGGCCCTCCGGCCCGCCTTCGCACCCCTACTTGTTCGCCCAGGCCAGGAGACGCTCCTTCGGCCAGGTGTTGACGATCCGATCCGCATCGATGCCGGCCTCCTCGGCCCGCTCGCAGCCGTAGACCTGGAAGTCGAGCTGCCCGGGCGCGTGCGCGTCGCTGTCGATCGAGAAGAGACAGCCGAGGTCGCGAGCCATCTCGAGCAGCCTGGTCGGCGGGTCGCGGCGCTCGGGACGGGAGTTGATCTCGACCGCGACGTCGTGCTCGACACAGGCCTCGAAGACGGCCTTCGCGTCGAACTGCGACTCCGCCCGGGTCCCCCGGTTGCCCATCACCATCCGGCCGGTGCAGTGGCCGAGCACGTTGGTCCGGGGGTTCTCGACCGCCCCGATCATCCGCTTCGTCATGTCCTTCGCGTCCATCTTCAGCTTCGAGTGGACGCTCGCCACGCGGACGTCGAGCCGGGCGAGCAGCTCGTCGGCCTGGTCGAGCGAGCCGTCGTCGAGGATGTCGACCTCGATGCCTTTGAGGAGGGTGAAGCCCTCGCCGAGGTGGCCGTTGACGGCCTCGACCACGCCGAGCTGGCGGGTGAGCCGCTCGGGGCTGAGCCCGTGGGCGACGGTCAGCCGCGGCGAGTGGTCGGTGAGCACGAGGTAGTCGTGGCCGAGCTCCATCGCGGTGAAGGCCATCTCCTCGATCGGCGAGCCGCCGTCGGACCAGTCGGAGTGGGAGTGCAGGTCGCCGCGCAGCGCCGCCCGGAGGTCGGCTCCCCCGCTGGTCAGCGGGCCGCCGTGCTCGCGCTCGAGCGCGGCGAGCCGCTCGGGGACGACGCCGCGGACCGCGTCGGTGATCACCTTCGCCGAGCTCGCCCCGATGCCGGGCAGCTTCGTGAGCGTGCCGTCCTCGACCGCGGTCGCCACGTCGGCGGCCGGCATCGGCAGGATCGTCGCGGCCGCGCCCCGGAAGGCCTTCACCTTGTAGGTGTCCTCGCGGGCCCGCTCCAGCAGGAACGCGATCCGCCGCAGGGCCGCCACCGGACCGCCGTCGTACGCCTCCGACACCCGATTTCCTCCCGACTGTTTTTCGTCCACACCCCGTGGACAGCCATTGTCGCTGGTCAGCGGCGGGCAGGCCGGCCGAGATCGCGCGCCCTCCACAGGCGGATCCCGGGTTTGCCCCCCGTCCTCCACCGACAGGGGCCGTCCTCCACAGCTTTATCCACAGCGTTGTCCACAGGCTGCGAGCCGCACGCGTTGACCCCCTGCCCCTGGCCTCCTAGCGTGAGCGGCAGATGAGGCCCTCGGCCCGTCAACCGGACACTCGCAAGGGGAAGGCAAGTGTCCGCACGACGGGCCGGGGGCCTCCTCATCGTTGCCGCTCAGGCGCCGGTGAAGACCGCGGGGCGCTTCTCCCGGGCGGCGCGGATGCCCTCCTGGAGGTCGGCGGTCGCCAGCGTGATCGGCTGCGCCATCGCCTCCCACTGGAGGCAGCTCTCGAGGTCCGCGTGTCCGCCGTCGGCGAGCGCCAGCTTGGTCAGCCTGCTCGCGATCGGCGCGGTGGCCGCGATGCCCGCGGCGGTGGCGAGCACCTCGTCGTGGAACGACGCGGGCTCGATCACCCGCGAGACCAGGCCCAGGCGGAGCGCCTCGTCGGCGTCGACCACGCGGCCGGTGAGCAGCAGGTCGCGTGCGTGCGCCGCGCCCACGACGTTCGGCAGCAGGTAGGTGCCGGCCATGCCGGCGTGCATCCCGAGCTTCACGAACGGCACGCCCATCTTGGCGCCGGACGCGGCGTAGCGGAGGTCGCAGGCGAGCGCCAGGCACAGGCCGGCGCCGATGGCCGGGCCGTTGACGGCCGCGATCGTCGGCACCTCGAGCTTCCGGATCGAGAGCCAGGCGCGGTAGAACGCGATCATCCGGGTGCGCAGGTGGTCGACCGACGCGTCCGGCTCGCTGGCGATCCACGACGTGTTGCCGCCCGAGCAGAAGGCCGAGCCCTCGCCGGTGACCACGACGGCGCGCAGGGACCGGTCGGCGGCGAGCTCGTCGACCGCCTCGACCCAGGACGCGGTCATCGCGTCGGACATCGCGTTGCGCTGGTCGGGGTTGTCGAGGGTGAGCACGGCGACCCCGTCGGAGGGACGTTCGAGCCGGAGATGAGTGAGTTCGGGCATGCGCTCAACGTACTCATCCGGCGCTCCGAGCGCCGTGACCCGATTCACCGCGCCGAAACAGTGATCGGTGTGCCTCCTACGCCTGCGCCCAGGCGTGTCGTAGGGTCAGGACGGTTCGGCGGCACCCGTCGCCGAACTTCCGGCGGGTCTTCCCCTTTCCCCGTCGCGACGACCGAGTAATGAATAGGCAAGGAGGCCGTCATGGCGGAGACCTGGAGCGGCGAGTTCTACTGCGTGAAGTGCAAGGAGAAGCGCGAGGCTGAGGGCGAGGTCAGGGTCAACGACAAGGGCACCCGGATGGCAAAGGCTGTCTGCCCCGTCTGCGGCACGAACCTCAACCGCATCCTCGGCAAGGCCTGACGCACGACGCGTAAGCGCCCCACGAGCTGATACGGCGGCGCCGGCCCGGGTCATCACGACCGGGCCGGTGCCGCCTTCGGCATTTCCGAGGTAGCTCGAACCGAGCCTGGGAGGGCCGAGCTTCCGCCGAGGAGGCTCGCTACACGATCCCACCTGTGGATGACGCCGACCGACCGGTCCGCGCTGGGTAGGGACCAGCCATGCAGCTGCGCCCCGGCCTCCACGTCACCCGTCGCGACGACCACCACCTGCAGGTCGGCGTCGACCCGCCCTGGCGCCTCGTGGTGCCCGACGAGCCCGACGTACGCCGTCTCCTCGGCGACCTGAGCGACGGTCGCCCGGCAGACCCGCAGTCGGCGTCCGGCCACCGGGCGCTCCGCGCGCTGCTGGCCGCGGACCTGCTGGTCGACCCCGAGACCGCCCGCGACGTCAGCCGGCGACGGGCTGCGGCCACGGTCTCGGTCGAGGCGGCCGGGCAGGAGGTGGCCGACGCCGTCCGGCTGCTCCGCGCGGCCGGCTGCCCGGTCGTCTCGCCCGACGAGGCGACGGTGGCGCTGCTGATCGCGGAGGGCGAGCCGCGCCGCGACCTCGTCGACGCCCACCTGCGCGACGGCCGCGCCCACCTGCCGGTGGCGGCCACTCCCCGGGGCTTCGTGCTCGGGCCGTTCGTGGTGCCGGGTGCGACGGCGTGCCTGCGCTGCGTCGACGCCCACCTCGGCACCCACGACCCGCGGCGCGCCGTCGTGGTCGAGCAGCTGGCCGGTCTGGACGCCGGCCCGGGCGACCCCGCGCTCGCCGCGCTCGCCACCGCCTGGGCGGTGCGTGACGTCCTGGCCTACGTGGACGGCGACCAACCGTCGACCTGGTCGGCAACCGTGGAGGTCGGGTCCGATCTCGAGCCGGCGCGACGTCCGTGGGCGCGACACCCGCACTGCGGCTGCTCGTGGGACCTGGCGGTCAGCGGCTGATCACCAGAACTCGCTGTCCAGCTTGCCCTCCATCGACCGGAGGTGCTGGCGCGAGCAGGCGTCGCAGTAGACGCGCTTGCGGCCGTTCTCGACCGAGGTCGTCCAGGTCAGGGTCAACGCCACGTCGGCTTCCTGACGTCCACAGAAACTGCAGGTCAGCACGGTCTCGACGATACTCCTGACCTGCCGAGAGCCGGGTACGGCGACCTGGTGGTCGTCGTACCCGGCTCTCTGTCAGACACCCGCGATCAGGGTGGTCGATCGGTCCTTACAGCGCGC
This sequence comes from Nocardioides sp., assembly GCA_025965275.1. Lineage (GTDB taxonomy): Bacteria > Actinomycetota > Actinomycetes > Propionibacteriales > Nocardioidaceae > Nocardioides. The sequence continues at coordinate 3,946 of JAOPXG010000052.1, read as the reverse complement.
GGGCGAGGGCGAGTCGAGCCTGCTGCGCGGCCCGCTCGGCCTTGCGGCTGAGCCGGCGAGCACGGGCCAGCTGGTGACCCTGCCGAAGCTGCTGCGCCTCTCCCAGGCGCGCGGACATTTGTGCGCGGGCCAGATTTTCATTCATGAGATTCATGTCGTGACTTCCGTTCGGGTTCGAGTTCGTGGTGGTGGTGTTCATCAGGTTCTTCCTCGTGCGGTGCGGCGCTCAGAGCGTCCGGGCGAGCGCGAGACGGGCCTGCTGCGCGAGCCGCTCGGCCTTGCGACCGGAGCGGAGCACGCGGGACAGCTGGCGTCCCGGCCGGCACCCCTGTGCCTCACCCAGGCGGGCGCTGATCTGCGCGCGTACCAGGTCGTCGTGGTTGATGTTCATGGCTGGTCCTTTGACGTCGTTGTCGAAGTGATGCGGAGGTTGTCGGGCTGGTCGGGCTGGTCATGAAGCGGGAGTGCCGGTGGATCAGGCGGCCGCCTCGTTCTTGCGGGGACGGCCTCGGGGCCGCTTGCGGGGGATCACCACTCCCTGGAGGAAGAGCTGGCCACCCCAGACGCCCCAGGGCTCACGGCGTTCGAGCGCACCGTCGAGGCACAGGGCACGGACCGGGCAGTCCAGGCACAACGCCTTGGCGTCCTCCACGTCGGCGGGTGACTCGGCGAACCACAGCTCCGGGTTGTTGACCCGGCACGGCAGCAGTTCTTCGTCCACCTGGCCGGCTGTGTCGTGGAGCTGGCCCAGGCTGACATCGGCAGTGGTCCCATCGGTGCGGACGAGTTCGCTGACAGTCATGTTTTTCACCTCCTTCTTCTGACCTGATCGCGTGGGTGTTGCGGAGAGTCGTGGCCCGAGAAACAGAAAGGCCGCGGATCCCGGGTTCGGGTTCCGCGGCCTGGAGGCTGCCGATGCTGTTGGTCTCAACAGTTCGGTGGTCTCCAGGCGGAGGTACCCGGGAAGTAGGCAGAGCCCATGTCGCCCGTGACGGCGGCCTTGGTGCCCGTGATGCCGGCGACGAGATCCCGCTCGATGCGGCGGCCAGCGGACACAGTGGTCCCCTGGACATCGGCCAGGCGCGCGCCCGTGACGTTCGTGTTGACGTCGAAGGCGTGGCCGGAAACGGGCATGCCGAAGCCGGACGGGATCTGAGCCGTCATCCGGAGCTTGATGTTGTTCACAATGGCCACCTCCTTCGGTTCGTCGTGCGCCGATCTTGTCAGGATCGTCATGCGCTTCCGTGCAAGTCCTGAGAAAACTATCGTGCGCCGCCTGTAATGGGCAAACGATTTAATGGGTATTTCTCGAAAAGAGTCTGACGCGGCCGGTCCGGCCGCCTGGGAGGCCGTCAACCGACCACGGTGAGGACGTCCTCGCCGTACCGCTCGAGCTTCGCCTGGCCGATCCCGCTGATCCGCAGCAGCGCCTCGGGACTGCGCGGCTTGTGCTCCGCGATCAGCTGGAGAGTCGCGTCGGTGAAGACGACGAACGCCGGCACCTCCTCCTCGCCGGCCCGGTCGCGGCGCCACTCGCGCAGTCGGTCGAAGAGCTCCTCGTCGTAGGACGCAGGGCAGGCGGCGCAGCGGCCGCGCTTCTTCTCCGCCCCGGTCGAGAGCGGCTTGCCGCACTCGCGGCAGCTCATCACCTTGCGCCCGCGCGGGGCCTCGCGCGCGGCGCGGGCGTCGTCGGGCAGCAGCCGGTCGAGGAACCGGGACGGCTTGCGGGTCGCGCGGCCGCCGGGGTTGCGGGCCTGCGCCCACGACAGGGCGAGGTCGACGCGGGCGCGCGTCATCCCGACGTAGAGGAGCCGGCGCTCCTCCTCGATCGCGGCCGGGGTGTCGGCGTAGGTGATCGGGAGGGTGCCGTCCTGGAGGCCGCAGAGGAACACGGCGTCCCACTCGAGGCCCTTGGCGGCGTGGAAGGTGGCGAGCGTGACGCCGTCGGCGACCGGGGCGTGCTGCTCGGAGGCGCGGCGGTCGAGGTCGTCGACGAACACGTTGAGGTCGGCGTCGGGGTGGGCCAGGGCGAACTCGGTGGCCTGGTGGAACAGCGCCTGCCAGGACTCCCAGCGGTCGCGGGTCTGGCCACGGGCGGTCGGCGCCTCGGCGCTCCAGCCCATGCCGGCCAGGGTGCCGTGCACGGCGTCGACCCAGCTGTCGGACGACTCGGCCTCGCCGGAGCGGGCCGCGCCGCGGAGCCGGGTGACCGCCTCGCGCACCTCGGGCCGGTCGAAGAAGCGGGCGGCACCGCGCACGACGTACGGCAGGCCGCGCGCGGAGAGCGCTTCCTCGAACGCCTCGGAGAGGGCGTTGATGCGGAAGAGGATCGCGACCTCGCTCAGGGGGCGCCCGGCGTCGCGCAGCCGGGTGATCTGGGCCGCGACCGCCTCGGCCTCGGCGACCTCGTCGGGGCGAGGCGTGTAGGTCACCGTCGGGCCGGACGGGCGCTGCGCGCGCAGTTCGACGCCGCGGCTGGCCGAGCCCGCGAGCAGCGCGTTGGCGGCCGTCACCACCTCGGGGGTCGAGCGGTAGTTGCGGACCAGCTCGATCGAGGTCGTGCCGGGGAACTTGGCCGGGAAGTCGCGCAGGTAGTCGGCGTTGGCGCCGGCGAAGGAGTAGATCGTCTGGGCCGGGTCGCCGACCACGCAGAGCTCGTTGCGGCCGCCGAGCCACAGGTCGAGCAGCGCGGACTGGATCGGGGAGACGTCTTGGAACTCGTCGACGACGAACCACTTGTACTGCCGGCGGACCTGGGCCGCGACCCGCTCGTCGTCGGCGAGCATCCCGGCGGTGAGGAGCAGGACGTCCTCCATGTCCATCCGGCCCTGGCCGCGTTTGACCTCCTCGTAGCTGCCGAACACGCGGCCGACGGTCTCGGGGTCGTGGCCGGTGACGGTGCGCCCGCGGGCGGCCGCCACCGTGGCGTAGTCGTCGGGGTGGACGTTGCTGACCTTGGCCCACTCGACCTCGGAGGCAAGGTCACGCAGCTGTGCCTGGTCCGCGGAGAGCCGCTGGCGCCGCGCGGCCGTCGCGAGCAGGCCGATCTTGGACTCGATGAGCGTGGGCAGCTCGGTGCCGTGGGCGTGCGGCCAGAAGTAGCGCAGCTGGCGGAGGGCGGCCGAGTGGAAGGTGCGGGCCTGGACGCCGGTGGCGCCCAGCGTGCGCAGCCGCCCGCGCATCTCGCCGGCGGCACGGGTGGTGAAGGTGACCGCCAGGACCTCGGTCGGGGCGTAGACGCCGGTGGCCACGCCGTGCGCGATCCGGTGGGTGATCGCCCGGGTCTTGCCGGTGCCGGCTCCGGCGAGCACCCGGACCGGTCCGCGCAGCGCCTCGGCGACCTGGCGCTGCTCGGGGTCGAGCGCGGCGAGCAGGTCGGGGGCGACGGCCATGCGGGGGAACAACTCCTCGGGCGGGATGGTTCTGCGTGCGAGACTTTCCAAACCCTAGACGCCGGAGGCGACAGTCCGAATGAGCGGTTCCTTCACGATGTACTCCACCCCGTGGTGTGGCTACTGCCACCGTCTCAAGGGCCAGCTCGACCGCGAGGGCATCGCGTTCGACATCGTGGACATCGAGCAGAATCCCGACGCGGCGCAGATCGTCGAGTCCGCCAACAACGGCAACCAGACCGTCCCCACGCTGGTCTACTCCGACGGCACCGCGCAGACCAACCCCTCCCTGGCCCAGGTCAAGGAGAAGGTCGCCTCCCTCGCCTGACGCGCTGCGCCGACCCGTCGGGGATGTCTGACGGTCGGCGTCGTCGGGCCCGTCGACCCGTCAGCAGTGCCTGACGGGTCACCAGGAGCCCGGGAGCGGGCCGCCGTACCAGTGCTCGACGAGCGAGCGGCTGATCGAGACACCGCCGGGGAGCACCAGGCTGCCGTCGGCCGCCTGCGAACGCATCTCGGCGCGGGTGAACCAGCGGGCGTCCTCGATCTCGTCG
>JAOPXG010000030.1 GCA_025965275.1 Nocardioides sp. | reverse complement strand
GCGGTGATCCGCGCCGACTCGGTGACCTCGCAGGCCGGCGGCAAGGGGGTCAACATCGCCCGGGCCTGCGTGGCCGCCGGAGTGCCCGCGATCGCGGTGCTCCCGGCCGCCAAGGACGACCCGTTCGTGCACGAGCTGCTGGCGGCCGGCATCGACTGCCGCCCGGTCCACCACGACGGCACCCTGCGGGTGAACATCACGATCACCGAGCCCGACGGCACCACCACCAAGTTGAACAGCCCCGGCCCCGAGCTCTCCGAGGGCGTACGCCGCGAGCTCGGTGAGTCCCTGCGCCGGCGCGCGGCCACCGCCGACTGGGTGGTGCTCGCCGGCTCGCTGCCGCCGGGCGCTCCGGCCGGCTGGTACGCCGACCTCGTCGTGACGCTGCGCGAGAGCGGGGCACGGGTCGCGGTCGACACCAGCGACGAGCCGCTCCGCGCGCTGGTGCGACGGCTGCCCGAGGCGGCGCCGCACCTGATGAAGCCCAACGGCGAGGAGCTCGCCTCCTTCACCGGCGACGACCCGGACGTGCTCGAGTCCGATCCGGAGGCGGCCGCGAAGGCAGCCCGCACCCTGGTCGAGTCCGGCGTCGAGACCGTCCTCGCCACCCTCGGCGCCCAGGGAGCGGTCCTCGTCACCGCGACCGGCGCCTGGCACGCTGTCCCCCCGCAGATGACCGTGGTGAGCACGGTCGGCGCGGGTGACTCGAGCCTCTTCGGATATCTGCTCGGCGATCTCCGGGGCCACCCCCCGGAGAAGCGACTCGCGCTCGCAGTGGCCTACGGCAGCGCCGCCGCCGGCCTCCCAGGGACGACCATCCCTCAACCCCACCAGGTCCGGCCCGAGCTCGTCTCGGTCCGGCGCCTGGAACTCACTCCTGGAGCCTGACCATGTCCGACCTCATCAACGCAGCTCTCGTGCGCCTCGACACAGCCCTCGGCTCCGACAAGGACGCAGTGATCCGTGCCCTGGCCCGGGTCGTCGCCGACGCCGGCCGCGCCACCGACGTCGACCAGCTGGTCGAGGACGTGTTCGCCCGCGAGGCGAAGTCCGCGACCGGCCTGCCCGGCGGCATCGCCATCCCCCACTGCCGGACCTCCGGTGTCGACGAGCCGACGCTCGCCTTCGCCCGGCTCCGGCCCGCCGTCGACTTCGGCGCCAAGGACGGGCCGGCCGACCTGGTCTTCCTGATCGCGGCTCCGGCGGGCGGCGACAACACCCACCTCCAGCTGCTGACCAAGCTCGCCCGGGCGCTGGTCAAGCCGGCGTTCACCGACGCGCTGCGCGCCGCCGCGACGCCCGACGAGGTCGTCGCGCTGGTGAGCGACGTCGTCGACGCCGAGCCCGCGCCGAAGCAGGCGGCGGCCCCGGCCGCCGCGACACCGGTGCCGACGGCGAAGCGCAGCCTGGTCGCGGTGACCGCCTGCCCGACCGGCATCGCGCACACCTACATGGCGGCCGAGGCCCTCGAGGCCGCCGCCGAGCGGGCCGGCGTCGACATCGCGGTCGAGACCCAGGGCTCCGCCGGCTCGACGCCGCTGTCCCCGGACACGATCGCCGCGGCGTCCGCGGTGATCTTCGCGGTCGACGTGGGGGTCCGCGACCGCGGCCGCTTCGCCGGCAAGCCGCTCGTCTCCTCCAGCGTGAAGCGCCCGATGGACCAGGGTGACGCGATGATCGCCGAGGCGCTCCGCCTCGCCGACGACCCCACCGCGCCGCGCGTCGAGGGCGGTGGAGCCGACAGCGGCTCCGGCGCCGGGGCGGGCACCGCGGGCGAGAGCTGGGGCGGTCGCACCCGCCGCGTGCTGATGACCGGCGTCTCCTACATGATCCCGTTCGTCGCCGCCGGCGGCCTGCTGATCGCCCTGAGCTTCCTGCTCGGCGGCTACGAGATCGTCGGCCCCTACGGCGACATCGCCGTCGACAACACGATCTTCGACCTCCCCGACCCGCAGGCGCTCGGCCTCGACCACGCGTTGTTCGGCTCCGGTCTGGCGGTGTACATCGGTGCGCTGTTCTTCATCATCGGCAAGACCGCGTTCATGCTCTTCATCCCGGCGCTGGCCGGCTACATCGCCTACGCCATCGCCGACCGGCCCGGCATCGCGCCCGGCTTCGTGATGGGCGGCCTGGCGGCCAACCTGTTCAACGTGCAGTCCGGCGGCGGTGTCGCGCTGCCGGCCACCGGCTTCCTCGGCGCCATCATCGGCGGTGTCCTCGCCGGTGTCATCGCGCACTGGGTCGCGGGCTGGAAGGTCCCCACCTGGATGCGCGGCCTGATGCCGGTGCTGATCATCCCGCTGTTCACCTCGGTGGTCGCGGGCCTGCTGATGATCATGGTCTTCGGCAAGCCGATCGGCTGGCTGATGAACCAGCTCAACGACGGCCTGAACTCGCTCAACGGCAGCAGCGCGATCCTGCTCGGCGTGATCCTCGGTCTGATGATGGCCTTCGACATGGGTGGCCCGCTCAACAAGGTCGCCTACAGCTTCGCCGCCGCCGGCGTCGGCGGTGCGGCCCTGGCGAGCGACGCCCCGCAGCTCAAGATCATGGCCGCGGTGATGCTCGCGGGCATGGTCCCGCCGCTGGCGCTCGCGCTGGCGACCGTCGTCCGCCCCGGCGTCTTCAACCAGGCCGAGCGCGAGAACGGCAAGGCGGCCTGGGCGCTCGGCGCCAGCTTCATCACCGAGGGCGCGATCCCGTTCGCCGCCGCCGACCCGCTGCGGGTGATCCCCGCGATCATGGCCGGCAGCGCCGTCACCGGTGGCCTCTCGATGGCGCTCGACGTCGGGATCCGCGCCCCGCACGGCGGCATCTTCGTGCTCTTCGCCGTCAGCAACATCATCGGCTACCTCATCGCCCTCGTCGCCGGCACCCTCGTCGGTGCCGCCGCCGTCATCGCGCTCAAGTCGATCGGCGCCAAGGACCCGGAGCTCGTGGAGGACCGCGAGCTCGCCACCGTCTGACCCACACCTCGAACCAAGGAGAACAGCATGCCCAGCAAGACCGTCGCCGTCGGCTCCTCCGTCGGCCTGCACGCCCGGCCGGCCCAGCTCATCGCCGAGGCGGCCGACGAGCTCGACGCCGAGGTGCTCATCGGGATCCCCGGCGACGAGCCGGTCGACGCCAGCTCGTCGTTGATGATCATGACCCTCGGCGCCGGCCCCGGCGACCTGGTCGAGGTCAGCAGCGACGACCAGGCCGCTCTCGAGGCGATCGTCGCGCTGGTCGAGAAGGACCTGGACGCGTCCTAGGAACGACTCCTGAGCGTGAGGTAGACGGCGCGTACGCCGACGGCGCGCTCGAGCTCGCGCATCACGCTGCCGAAGAACTGCTCGCGGTAGGCCTCGTCGGTCACGGTCGACACCGTCAGGTAGAGACCGGAGAACGCCGCAAGGAAGGTCGACACCTGCACGAGGCCCCGCGAGGGGGTGAACGGCGGGTCGGTCTGCCAGGCGTCCATCACCGGGGTCGTCATCGTGATCGCGCCGAACACCATGAGGAACGCGAAGACCGACAGCGACAGCAGCAGCACCTGCACGGTCTGGACGATGATCAGCACCAGGATCAGGTTCCAGCGCTCGTAGCCGGTGACCTCGGCGTACGACGCGGGGTCGGCCTCGGGGTCGTCGATCAGCTCGCGGCAGACCTGCTCGAGCGGGGTGTGCGCGCACGCGCGCAGGAGGAACGCCTCGTCGACGTGGTCGTCGGCGCGGTCGACCTCCTCGGGCAGCCGCACGAACAGGAACGCGACGGCGAGCCCGGCGAACAGCAGCACGACCAGCCAGAGGTCACCGACGGTGAGGTTGGACGCGACCTGCCACATCTCGGTGTTGATGAAGAGGAACGTGATCGCGAGCAGCAGCAGCGGCAGCGCGCGGGTCGTCATCGGCAGCAGGGTGCGCAGGCTGCCGAAGGTGCGGCCGAGTGCCCAGGTGACGATCTGGCGCGCGTGCAGCGCGGTGAGTGCGTACCAGAGCGCGGCCAGCAGACCGAGCGAGACGAGGGTGGCGGGCGCCGCGCTGAACTCCTCGAGCAGCCACGCCAGCACCACGCCAGCACCTGCGGCGAGCAGGGCCACGACGAGCACGAGGGGGACGGTCCGCTTCAGGCGCAGCGCGTTGCGGACGTCGGCCCGCTTCTCGGGCACGAAGTAGGACAGCCCGTGCTGGAGGAACCAGACGTCGGTGGCCTCGACGACGTCCCGCGGAGCGCCGGGCATCAACCGGCGCCGAGCAGCTCGCGTGCCCGGTCGACGTCGTCGGCCATCTGCTCGACGAGCCTCTCGACACCCTCGAAGGCCACCATGCCGCGCAGCCGTTCGACGAAGCTGACCTCGACCTCCACGCCGTACAGCTCGAGGTCGGTGCGGTCGAGCACGTAGCTCTCGACCCGGCGCGGGCGGTTGCCGGCGAAGGTCGGGTTGGTGCCGACGCTGATCGCGGCCGGGTAGCGCTCCCCCGTGTCGAGGCGGCGCACCCACCCGGCGTACACGCCGTCGGGCGGCGCGGCCGTCATCGTGTCGGTGGGGACGTTGGCAGTCGGGAAGCCGAGCTCGCGACCCCGCTGGTCGCCCTTCACGACGACACCGCGGACGGCGTACGGGCGGCCGAGCGCCTCGGCGGCGCCGGCGACGTCGCCGGCGGCCAGGCTCATCCGGACGTACGTCGACGACCACACCTGCGGGCCGCCGTCGAGCGGGATGCCCTCGGCCGTGAAGCCGAACCGCTCACCGGTCGTCCGCAGCGTCGCGACGTCGCCCGCAGCCCGGTGGCCGAAACGGAAGTTCGCACCGACCACGACAGCCGCGGCGTGCAAGCTGTCGACCAGCACCCGCTCGACGAACACCTCGGGGGTCCAGTTCGCGACGTCCATGTCGAAGGGCAGCGCGAGCACGGCGTCGGCCCCGGCGTCGCCGAGCAGCTCGGCGCGCACCTCGAGCGAGGTCAGCGTCGTCGGCGCGTGCTCGGGCCGCAGCACGGCCATCGGGTGCGGGTCGAAGGTGACCGCGACGACGAGCAGCGAGCGCTCGTCGGCGATCTCGCGGGCCCGGGCGAGCACGTGCCGGTGCCCCAGGTGCACGCCGTCGAAGTTGCCGACCACGACGGCCGTGGGTCCGACGTCGGCCGGGACCTCGTCGAGGGAGCGCCAGATCTGCACGTGCAGGACTCTATCCGTGGGTCAGACGAAGACTGCGACGGCCTTGGCCGTCTCGCCGCGCGGCTCGTAGAGGGCGAGGAACTCGCCGTCGGGTGCGAAGACCGCGGTGAGGCCGGCCAGCTCGAGGTCGAGCGCCCGGCCGACGCGCACGTCGGCGCTCTGCGCGTCGTCGAGGTCGACCGCGTCGAAGGCCGCCCGGGCCGCCTCGGCGATGGGCAGCATCGTGAAGTCGTCGCCCAGCTCCTCCAGCGTGTGCGAGGCCGCCAGGTCGTAGGGGCCGACCGCCGTACGGCGCAGCGCGGTGAGGTGGCCGCCGACCCCGAGCCGGGCACCGAGGTCGCGGGCGATCGCCCGGATGTAGGTGCCGCTCGAGCAGCGCACGGAGACGTCGACGTCGACGACCTCGCCGGAGCGACGTACGTCGTGGACGACCAGCTCGTGGACGGTGACCGGTCGGGCCTTCAGCTCGACGTCCTCGCCGTCGCGCACACGCTGGTAGGCGCGCTTGCCGTCGACCTTGATCGCGGAGACCGCGGTCGGGACCTGCTCGATGTCGCCGACGAACTCCGCCGCCGCGGCGCGGACCACGGCCTCGTCGAGAGCCGCGGCCGAGACCGTCGCGGTGACCTCCCCCTCGGCGTCGTCCGTGGTGGTGGCGACGCCGAGCCGGATGGTGGCGTCGTACCCCTTCTCGGTCAGCATCAGGTGCCCGAGCAGGCGGGTGGCGCGGTTGACCCCGAGCACCAGCACGCCGGTCGCCATCGGGTCGAGGGTGCCGGCGTGGCCGACCTTGCGGGTGCCGGCGAGTCGACGGACCCGGGACACGACGTCGTGCGACGTCATGCCGCCGGGCTTGTCGACGACGACCAGCCCGGGCTCAGCCGTCACTTGTCGTCGGCCTCGTCGGGCTCGTCGTCCTGGGTCTCGTCGCCCTCGGCGTCGAGCTCGCGTGGCTTCTTGTACGGGTCCTCGTCGCCGGCGTACGACTCGACGCGGCGGGCCGCGACCTCGTCGTCCAGCGCCTTGGCCCGGGCCAGCACCTCGTCGAGGTGCCGGGCGGTCTCGGGCAGGGCGTCGGCGATGAACGTCAGCGTCGGGGCGGTCCGCATGCCGAGCTGCTTGGCGACCTCGGAGCGGAGCAGGCCCTTGGCCGACTCCAGCGCCGCGGCGGTGTTGGCGAGCGCGGCCTCGTCGTCGCCGGTGGCGTCGAGCACGGTGTAGAAGACCGTCGCCTGCTGGGAGTCACCGGTGAGCCGGACGTCGGTGACGGTCACGAACCCGAGACGCGGGTCCTTGACCCGTCGCTCCAGCATCTCCGCGACGATCACCTGGATCCGATCGGCGATCTTGCGCACTCGTGGGCTGGCCATGGTTCCTACTCTCTCAAATGGTCGAGTCGGCGCCACCTCAACCCCGTGAGGGTGAGGTAGCGCCGACTCGGTGGTGCATCAGGTGCGCGCGATTTCCTTCATCTCGAAGGACTCCACGATGTCGCCGATCTCGATGTTCTGGTAGTTCTTCAGCACGAGACCGCACTCGAAGCCCTCACGGACCTCGGACGCGTCGTCCTTCTCCCGCTTCAGCGAGGCCAGGTCGAGGTTGTCGGCCACGATCGCGCCGTCCCGCAGCAGGCGTGCCTTGGCGTTGCGACGGATCAGGCCACTGGTGACCATGCAACCGGCGATGTTGCCGATCTTCGACGAGCGGAAGATGTTGCGGATCTCCGCCTGGCCGAGCACGGACTCCTCGTAGACGGGCTTGAGCATGCCCTTGAGGGCCGCCTCGATCTCCTCGATGGCGTTGTAGATGACCGAGTAGTACCGGATCTCCACGCCTTCCTTGTCCGCCATCTCGGTCGCCTTGCCCTGGGGCCGGACGTTGAAGCCGATGATGATGGCGTCGGAGGCCGCGGCCAGGTCGACGTTGGTCTCGGTGATCGCACCGACACCGCGGTCGATGACCCGGAGGGTGACCTCCTCGCCGACGTCGATCTGCGAGAGGGCGTCCTCGAGCGCCTCGACCGAACCGGACACGTCGCCCTTGAGGATGAGGTTGAGCTCCTGGCTCTCGCCCTTCTCCATGGAGGCCATGAAGTCCTCGAGGGTACGGCGGACGCGACGCTTGGCCTGCATGGCCGCACGCTCACGTGCCTCACGCTTCTCGGCGATCTGGCGGGCCATGCGGTCGTCCTCGACCACGATGAAGTTCTGGCCCGCACCCGGCACCGCGGTGAGACCGAGCACCATCGCGGGACGCGACGGGTCGGCTTCGCTGATGTTCTCGCCGTGCTCGTCGAGCATCGCGCGGACGCGGCCGTAGCCGGCACCGGCGACGATCGAGTCGCCCACGCGGAGCGTTCCGCGCTGGACCAGCACCGTGGCGACCGGACCGCGACCGCGGTCCAGGTGCGCCTCGACGACGAGACCCTGGGCGTCCTGCGTTGGGTTGGCCCGCAGGTCGAGCGACGCGTCGGCGGTCAGGTTGACGGCCTCGAGCAGCTTGTCGAGGTTGAGCTCGGACTTCGCGGAGACGTCGACGAACATCGAGTCGCCGCCGTACTCCTCGGGGACCAGGCCGTACTCGGTCAGCTGGCCGCGGACCTTGGTCGGGTCGGCGTCCGGCTTGTCGATCTTGTTGACCGCGACCACGATCGGGACGCCGGCGGCCTTGGCGTGGTTGAGCGCCTCGACCGTCTGCGGCATCACGCCGTCATCGGCGGCGACCACGAGGATCGCGATGTCGGTCGCCTGCGCACCACGAGCACGCATGGCGGTGAACGCCTCGTGACCCGGGGTGTCGATGAAGGTGATCCGACGCTCGTTGCCGTCGACCTCGGCCGTGACCTGGTAGGCACCGATGTGCTGGGTGATGCCACCGGCCTCCTTGTCGACGACGTTCGTGTTGCGGAGCGCGTCGAGGAGCTTGGTCTTTCCGTGGTCGACGTGACCCATGACGGTCACGACCGGCGGCCGGACGACCAGGTCTGCCTCGTCGCCCTCGTCCTCACCGAACTCGAGGTCGAACGACTCGAGCAGCTCGCGGTCCTCGTCCTCCGGGGAGATGACGAGCACGACGTAGTTGAGCTCCTCGCCGAGCAGCTCGAACGTCTCGTCGTT
>JAOPXG010000017.1 GCA_025965275.1 Nocardioides sp. | reverse complement strand
CCCAGCACCCCGTTTGCTCTCCTATTTTTCGAAGCCTTCGACAGCTCGAAAACCTAGGGACCAAGCGGGGTGCGCCACTCCTGACGCGCTCAACCGACCCACGGATACGTCAGGAGAGCCAGATTTTACTTTCCGAATGCCCAGAACCCTGTGTGTAAGCGGGTTCTGGGGGTCTGACTGTCGGTGCTTAGTGCTTGGCTGTTCATATGGCAGCCACCATCGATCTCGACACCGCGTCCGCGGTGCTGGCTGCCGCGCGCGACGAAACTCAGGCCGCAGAGATGGCGGAGGTACGCCGGTTCCAGCTCGCCGTGGACTGGGCCGCGATGCACTCGGTCGACTCCCTCGGACCCGCCGCCGTGTGGGAGGGCGAGCTGCCCATCGCCGGCGACGGCGCACCCCTGGTCGCCGAGTTCTGCGTCGCCGAGTTCGCCCTCGCGATCGGCAAGTCCACCGACGCCGGACGGGCTTACCTGGGTGAGGCCGTCGAGGTCCGCTACCGGCTCCCCAAACTCTGGTCCCTCGTCGTGGCCGGCCGGGTGCCGGTGTGGAAGGCCCGCCAGATCGCCAAAGCCACCATGTCGCTACCCCTGGACGGGGCAGTGTTCGTGGACACCCACGTCGCACCGGTCGCCGCGAAGCTCTCGTTCGCGCAGCTCGAACGCGTCGTCGAGGAAGCCCGGGTCCGGTTCGACCCGGCCGAAGCCGAAGCCCGCCGCCAGGCGGCTGCTGATGGCCGGTGCTTCGACGTCGACACCGGACAGGTCTCCTACGACGGCACCGTCGACGTCCGCGGCACCCTCGACCTCGCCGACGCCCTGGACCTCGACGACGCCATCACCACCGGCGCCCAGAGGCTGGCCGACCTCGGGTGCGAGGAGTCGTTGGACGTACGACGGTCCATGGCCGCCGGCGACCTCGCCCGCCACCAAGGCACCCTCGAGTTCCCCAAGCGGCAGGTCGTGATGAACGTGCACACCGCCGGCGGCCCCTTCGCCACGCTGGAGAACACCCGCAGCTTCCACTCCATGGACCAGGTCCGCGACTGGTGCCAGTCCGCCAGCGTGCACACCCGTCAGGTCATCGACCTCAACGAGCACCGCTGGAACCAGGGCCACGACCCCACCCCGCTCCTCCGCGAGCAGGTCTACCTGACCCACCCGACCTGCGTCTTCATGCACTGCACCAGACCGTCCCCGTCCTGCGACGGCGACCACATCATCGACTACGACCAGGGCGGACCGACCTGCTCCTGCAACCTCGCCCCGTTGTGCCGCCACCACCACCGGTACAAGACCCACGGCGGCTGGACCTACGAACGCATCGCACCCCGCATCTTCCGCTGGACCAGCCCGCTCGGACACGTCTACATCAACGACCTCACCCACCAGCGACATACCTGACCACCCGACCCCGCCGGCCACGGCCCGCGGGGCCACACCCATGCCCGCGCCCGACCAGGTAGGCGGCGGCTCGGCTGCGGTGGTTTCGAGACAGGTCTTCGTCCTTCCTCAACCACCGGGTGTGGGGGCGGCGGGTTAGCCTCGAGCGATGGGGGATCTACATGCTGGCCCGGGTCTACCGGGACCGGATGACCTTCGACGTGCACGAGTTACGGCCGCCAGGACCCGGAGCACTCCGAGCTGTGGCAGACCACCGGCTACCGCACCCGCGGTGAGACCCGCTACCCCGACGTGCCGAGCGGCGTCGCCGGCAGCATGACCCTGACCGTCGAGGGCCGCGCGGTCAACCAGGTCGGCAAGCTGCAGGCGTAGGACAAGTAGCCGGGTCAGTCCTCGGTGGACTCGCGCTTGCGCTTCTCGTCGTAGGCCTTGCGCTGGGCCTCGGCGCGCTCGCGGACCTGGCGGAGGAACTCGTCGTCCTTCTCGGGATCGACGGCCGCCGCGCGGCCGGGCCGGTCGTACTCCGGGAAGTGCGGGGTCTCCCTCTCGTACGGCGAGCGCCTGGGCGCCGCCGATTCCGGGCGACCCGCGACCAACCAGGCGATCGAGCCGACGAGCGGGAAGAAGAGGATCAGCAGGACCCAGGCCACCTTGGGCAGGTTGCGCACCCGGTCGGAGGGGGTCCCGATGGCGTCCACGAGGCAGAAGACCCACAGCGCGAACGACAGGACCCCGAGAAGGAGCTCCATCTTGATCACGCCGAGAGTGTCACCCGGCGGCGCGGCGCCCGTCTCACGAATCGCGTGGTTCACTCGGGAGCATGACCGCCGACTCGGTCGCGGACGCCTTCGCGGCAGCCCCGCGCGAGTGGTTCCTGCCTCGCGCCGCACGGCGGCGCGCGTCGTACGACGGCCCCCTCGACATCGGTCACGGCCAGACCAACTCCCAGCCCCGCACCGTCGAGGCCATGCTCCGGCTGCTGGCGGTCCGACCCGGTGACCGCGTGCTCGACGTGGGGTCCGGGTCGGGCTGGACCACGGGACTGCTCGCGCACCTGACCGGCCCGGCCGGCGAGGTCCTGGGCCTGGAGCTCGAGCCCGACCTTGTCGAGGTCGGCCGGGCGAACCTCGCCCGGGGCGCCTGGCCGTGGGCGCGGATCGAGCAGGCGACCCCGGGGTCGTACGGCGACCCGCTGCGGGCGCCGTACGACCGGGTCCTGGTGTCGGCCGAGGCGCAGGAGCTGCCCGCCTCCCTGGTCGACCAGCTCGCTGCGCCGGGCCGGATGGTGATCCCGGTGGCGGGCGAGATGGTGCTGGTCGTCAAGGACCAGGGTGGCGGGCAGCCGGACGTCAGCCGGCACGGGGACTACCGGTTCGTGCCGCTGCGTTAGGACGCGAAGGCGCGGGCCTCCCACGGGTGCCAGGTGCTGCCCGGGGTGCGCCACTCACCGACGGCGAAGTAGTCGTCCTCGAAGTGGCCTCGGTAGCACCAGTCGCGCGAGCAGGTCTCGGACCAGTAGCCGTCGGCCTGCACCAGGGCGGACGGGAAGTCGCCGTAACCGTTGACCCTGAAGCCGTGCACATGGGAGCCGTTGAACGACATCGTGATGTCGGCGCCACCGTGGTCTTTGCCCATGTACCTGCCGACGTACGGGTTGGGGACGGTCGCGCTCCAGGCGTGCCACTGGTTGCTGCTGCCGTGACGCCACTCGCCGACCGCGTAGCTGGACGTCACCCAGTGGCCCTTGAAGCACCAGCCTCCGTTGCAGCGCTCGTGCCAGGCGTCGCTCCCCACGTAGGCGCCGCCGAAGTTCTGGGAGCCGACGTAGAAGTTGGTGACGTCGTTGCCGGCGAAGTGGAAGCGGACCACGTTGCCCATGTGGTCCATGCCCTGGTAGGCGCCGCGCTTGGCGATCACGGTGCGAGCCGCGTCGGCGGTGCCCGAGGTGCCGATGGTGAAGCCGGCGATGCAGAGCACCGCCACGAGGATGGAGCAGATCTTGCGGGTCATGCGGGTCCTTCTTTCCTGGGTGGTCCACGGGTGTGGTGGTGTCGCGTCCTGCGCGCGGGCCGAGAGCAGGCACGGGTGGGGCGGTCGGCTCGGCCGACCGTGGTGGTGGAGCCGGGAGCCGACGCCTCGACGGCGTGGCCGGACGTGCGTCGGTGCGCCCGGGCGTGGGTGGCGCGGCCACGGGTTCGGGGCGCGGTGCGGCCCTCGTCGTTCGCACCGGCGCATCCCGTCGGGTCCGCAGCCGCCGCGACGCGGTGCGCAGGGGCGGTCGCGAGGTCAGCTCCGGTGGCGGCTCCGGACGCGACCGAGCCGCCCAGGCCGGCGAAGCAGACCAGGGCGGCGACGAGGATGCGCACGGTACTGATGGTCAGGCCGAGTAGGCGCGGGCCTCCCACGCGTGCCAGACGCTGCCCCGGACCACGGTGTGGGCGTCCTGGAAGCGGCCGCGGTAGCACCAGCCGGCGTGCGAGCATGGTGGGTTCCCCCTGGGGGTGGACTCGGAGCGACGCGTTCGTCCGGCCCCGAGGCCGCTCGCCCTCGTCACGCTAGGTCGGATCTCGTGACCAAGCCGCCGAACCACCGAGGAAGCGCGTCCGGTATGGACCATCACCGCCGCTGCCGTTCACCTGCCCTTCGTCCGGCCCGCCTATCCTGCGGAGCGTGACCGACAGCCCCACGACCGACCGAGCGCTCCCCGAGGAGCTGGTCCGCCTCGTCTCCGCCGACAACTTCCGCGACGTCGCGGGCGCCGGTGCCGGCTACCCGACCCGCGACGGCCGGCACGTACGCCGAGGTGTCTTCTACCGCTCCAACGAGCTCCAGCTCACGGCCGAGGACGCCACGACGCTGGCCGACCTCGGGGTCGCGATGATCCACGACCTGCGCGGCAGCCAGGAGATCGAGGCCCACCCGGACACCGAGGTCGCCGGCGCCACCTGGCAGCACGTCGAGGTCTCCGGCATCCCGATGGAGATGGTCGAGGGACTGCACGACACCGACGCCGCCGTCCGGGTGATGCGCGGCGTGTACGACGCGTTCGTGCGCGACCCGCAGGCGCGGGCGTCGTACGCCCGGCTGCTCACCGACCTCGCGACCGGTGACCTCCCACAGCTCTTCCACTGCACGGCCGGCAAGGACCGCACCGGCTGGGCGGCGGCGCTCCTGCTCGAGATCGCCGGCGTCGACCGCGCCACGATCCTGGCCGACTACCTGCTCACCAACGACGTCTCGTCGGCCACCCGGGAGAAGTACCTCGCCCTGATCGCCGAGCACCTCGGCGAGGAGAAGGCGGCCGTCTACGAGCCGGCGATGATCGTCGAGGAGAGCTACCTGCAGACGGCGTACGACGCGACGTCCGAGCTCTACGGCTCCGTCGACGGCTACGTGACCGACGGGCTCGGTCTCGGTTCCGAGACCCTGGAGCGCCTGCGGGCCAGACTGGTGGAGTGAGCCGGCCGGCCTGTCGCACTACGACGCGTGATCGGCACCGTCGTCGGGTTCGGACTCGACGACGCGCAGCTTCATCGTGTCGGTGAAGGTGACCTCGACGTTCTCGAAGCCCTTGTGGCGCTGGGCCAGCGCGTAGCCGGTGTAGGCGCGCTTGTCGGCCTCGGTGAGGTCGACCTTGTCGGTGAACGGCGTCAGCAGCGCCCGGGGCCACAACCGCCGGTTGAGCACGACGTTGACCTCGATGCCGAGCACGCCCATCACCGCGGCGATGTAGATCAGCCCGATCAGACCGAGGACCAGGCCGAAGGTCTTGTTCATCGAGCTGGTCTCGGTCAGCACCTGGGTGACGTAGAGGGTCCCGATCCGCTGGAGCAGCTGCCACAGCAGCGCGGTCGTGAGCGCTCCGGGGACCGAGCCCCAGAAACGGTGGGTGCGCGAGGTGCCGTAGCGGAAGAGCACGGCGAGCACGAGGGTGTTGATGAGCACGGTCGCCACCCAGATCGGCCAGGAGTACGACGCGAACCGGTCGCCCAGCACCGACGTGTTGCTGCTCAGCGCCGAGAGCACGGAGAGCGCCAGCACCGCGAGCCCGGCGGTCAGCAGCAGGCCCAGGCTCTTGAGCCGCAGGAGCACCGGGTTGGGCCGGCTGTTGCGCGGCACCGACCAGGCGATGTTGAGCGCGTTCTGCAGCGCCTGCCCGAGCCCGAGCGCGCCGTACAGCGCCACCAGCGCGCCCAGGACGATGCCGGCGGTCGAGCCCTGGAGCCCCTCCGGCTGTCCGAGCTGGTCGCCGATGATCGGGAACTGGGCGAGTGCCGAGTCGATGAGGTCGTTGCGCAGGCCCGGGTTGCCCTGGAGGAAGAAGCCCAGGATCGACGAGCCGAGGAGGAGCAGCGGGAAGATCGCGACGAAGGCGTAGTAGGTCATGATCGCGGCCAGGTAGTTGCCCTGGTCGTCGAAGAACTTGTAGATCACGGCCAGGGGAAAGCCGACCGGCGGGAAGCGGCGCTGCCCGCGGTCCACGGCGTCCAGAGCCCTTGCCACCCGCTCACGGTACCGGCGGGGGGTCCGGCAGGGTCGGCATCTCGATACCGACTCGGCGTCCGACCAGCGTCGCTCGGGTCACGGCGGCCGCGCCGAACCGGTCGCGCACCCGGTCGAGCGTCCCGTCGAGGACGTCGGCGCGGGCCTGCTCGGCGAAGAGCGGCAGCTCGAGCTGCTCCGGCGCGTCGGCCCCGACCAGGCCCGAGATGGTGATGCCCAGCAGGGTGCAGCCGCGCTCCTCGATCAGCGGCCAGTTGGCCGTCAGCAGCCCCCGGCCGGTGTCGAGCCAGGTCGCGGTGGTCGCCGTCGAGCGGGGCAGCGTGGCCGACCGGGTGGCCCGGGTGAAGTCGTCGAAGCGCAGGCGCAGCGTGAACGTCCGGCCGGTCCGGGCGCCGCCCCGGAGCCGTCGGGCGACCCGGTCGACCAGCCCGGCGAGCAGGACGTCGAGCTCGGCCTGCGAGCGCCGGCGGCCGGACCCCAGCGCGGACTGCGACCCGATCGAGCTCCGCCGCCGCCCGACCACGACCGGGCGCGGGTCGCGCAGGTTGGCCAGGGCCCAGACGTGCCGGCCGGCGGCCTGCCCGATCGCGCCGGTCAGCTCGGCCTCCTCCCGGCGGGCCAGATCGCCGATGGTGCGGATGCCGTCGGCGTGCAGCTTGGCGGCGGTGACCGTGCCGACGCCCCAGAGCCGCTCGACCGGCAGCGGGTGGAGGAAAGCCCGCTCGCCGTCGGGCGGCACGCTCAGCAGCCCGTCGGGCTTGCTGACGGCGCTGGCCACCTTGGCGAGGTACTTCGTGCGGGCGATGCCGACCGAGATCGGCAGCCCGACGTCCGCCTTCACCCGCTCACGCAGCAGCGCCCCGATCAGCTCGGGCGTGCCCACCAGCCGGCGCAGCCCGCCGACGTCGAGGAAGGCCTCGTCGATGGAGATGCCCTCCACGAGCGGCGTCGTGTCGTGGAAGATCTCGAAGACCGCCCGGCTGGCCTCGCCGTACGCCGAGAACCGGGGCGGGACGACGATCGCGTCCGGGCACAGGCGGGCCGCCGTACGTCCCCCCATCGCGGAGCGGACGCCGTGGGCCTTGGCCTCGTAGCTGGCAGCGAGCACGACGCCACCGCCGACGATGACCGGGCGGCCCCGCAGGCGCGGGTCGTCACGCTGCTCGACCGAGGCGAAGAACGAGTCGAGGTCGGCGTGGAGGATCACCCTTGCCATGATCGAACACATGTTCGATCATGGCAAGGTCAAACCACGGTGAGTCCGCCGTCCTCGTCGGTCACGAACAGCTCGACGCCGTCGGTGACGGTTGCGGCGTCCGCGCCGAGCGCCACCGCGATCTTGTTGGCGGCGTTGCGGGCGACGTCGAGCACGACCTCGACGGCCTGGGCCGGCGTGAGCAGCTCGCGTACGGCGGCGACGACCGGCTCCGGGATCGCCGTCGGCGTCCAGATCATCGCGTCGGTCAGCGCCAGCGCCGCCTTCGTGGCGTCCGGCAGCTCACTCGACTCGTAGTGGTCGACGGCGTCGAACATCACCGCGTCGGCACCCGCCTCGATCGCCGCGGCCGACCGCCGGGACGTGCAGATGCGACAGTGGTGCTGGCGGGCACCACGCAGCCGGACCAGCTCGGTCGCGGTCACGTCGAGCGCGTCGAGCCGGGCCACCGAGCGCAGGAAGGCGTCGATGACGGCCCAGGTGTCGGCCACCGGCTGGCGGCGCTTGCCGGGCCACTCCTCCGACGGCCCGAACAGCGCGTCGAGGGCGGCGTGCACCCGGGGCGCGACGTCGGAGATCCACACCATCTGGGCGATCGCGAAGGACCGCTCGCCCGTCGCCGTCGCGAAGGCGGCGCGCAGCTGCTCGTCGATGACCGAGACGTCGACCCGGAACTGGTCGGCGAACGCGGCGACCTCGGGACCCTCCAGCATCTCGTCGTTCACCCCGGAGGGACGCACCGAGACGAGCCGCGCGAACGACGTCGCGGCCTCGGGGGCGTACGTCGCGAGCGCCGCGGCGCCGCCGCTGGTCCAGCTGTCGGTGCCACCGTCGCTCGCGTCCGTCGTCATCAGTACGACTTTGGCAGACCCAGGGAGTGCATGGCGACGAAGTTGAGGATCATCTCGCGGCTGACGGGTGCGATCCGGCCCGCCCGGGTGGCGACCAGGAGCCCGGCCATGCCGTACTCCTGGGTGATCCCGTTGCCGCCGTGGGTCTGCACGGCCCGGTCCGCGGCGTCGCAGGCCGCCTCGGCGGCGGCGTACTTCGCCATGTTGGCGGCCTCGCCGGCGCCCATGTCGTCACCGGCGTCGTAGAGGGCGGCCGCCTTCTGGGTCATCAGTCGGGCCATCTCGATCTCGATGTGCGACTGCGCGAGCGGGTGCGCGACCGCCTGGTGGGAGCCGATGGCGTCCTTGAAGACCACCCGCTCCTTGGCGTACGTCGCCGCCTTGTCGAGGGCGAAGCGGGCCAGGCCGGTGGAGAAGCTGGCGGCCATGATCCGCTCCGGGTTGAGGCCGGCGAAGAGCTGCACCAGGCCCCCGTCCTCGTCGCCGACCAGGGCGTCGGCGGGCAGCCGGACGTCGTCGATGAACACCTGGAACTGCAGCTCGGGGCTGACGATCTCCATCGGGATCGACCGCGCCTCGAAGCCCTCGGCGTCGGTCGGCACCACGAACAGGCAGGGCTTGAGCTTGCCGGTCTTGGCGTCCTCGGTGCGCGCGACCACCAGCACGTTGTCGGCCTCGTCGACACCGGAGATGTAGATCTTGCGGCCGTTGAGCACCCACCCGTCGCCGTCGCGGCGGGCGGTCGTGGTGATGTTGTGGGTGTTGGTGCCGGCGTCGGGCTCGGTGATCGCGAACGCCATGGTGCCGGTGCCGTCGCAGATGCCGGGCAGCCAGCGCTGCTTCTGCTCCTCGGTCCCGTAGCGGGTGATGATCGTGCCGCAGATCGCCGGGCTGACGACCATCAGCAGCAGCGGGCAGCCCTGGGCGGCGAGCTCCTCGCACACGGCCGCGATGTCGCCGATGCCGCCGCCACCCCCGCCGTACTGCTCGGGGATGTTGATGCCGAGATAGCCGTTCTTGCCGATCTCGAGCCACAGCTCGGTGGTCTTCTCCCCGGCTCGGGCCTTCTGGGTGAACCACTCGCGGCCGTACTTGCCGGCCAGCTTGGCGACCTGCCTGCGCAGCTCCTGGCGCTCCTCGGTCTCGCTGAATGCGACGGTCATGCTTCCTCCACCACTGCTAGGACTTCACCGGAGGCGACCTGCGCACCGGGCTTCACGTTGACCTCCGTGACGACGCCGGCGTACGGCGCGCTCACGGTGTGCTGCATCTTCATGGCCTCGAGGACGAGCACCGGGTCTCCGGCGCCGACCGCCTGGCCGGCCTCGACCGAGACCCGGACGACGGTGCCGGGCATCGGCGCCAGCAGGCTGCCGCCCGCCACCGCGTCCGCGGGATCGACGAACCGAGGCACCCGGGTCAGCCGGACGTGGCCTCGGGCGCTGTCGACGTCGACGGTGTCGCCGACGACGGCCACGTCGTACGTCGTGCGCACGCCGTCGGTCTCGAGGGTGACGCTGGTCGGGCTCGCGGCGACGACCGTGTGGCCGTCGACCGCGTAGGCGCCGTACCACTCGACGACGATGCCGCCCTCGAACTCCGTGCGCTGCGGTTGGGAGACGACGTTGCGCCAGGCGACCGGGATGCCCCGTTGCACCGTGCGCGCCTCCGACGCCTGCTCGGCCAGCGCGATCGCCGCCGCGACGGCGGCGTCCTCGGTGGTTGAGGTGCGAGCGGAGCGAGCCTCGAAACCACCCTCCAGGAAGGCAGTCGAGACGTCGCCCGCGAGGAACGTCTCGTCGCGCAGGATCTCGACCAGCAGGTCGCGGTTGGTGACGAGCCCGTGGATCTTCGCCCGGGACAGCACGCCGGCCAGCTTGCGGGCCGCCGCCTCCCGGGTCGGCGCGTGCGCGATCACCTTGGCGAGCATGGCGTCGTAGTGCGTGGACACCTCGCTGCCGGACTCGAAGCCGGCGTCCACGCGGACGCCCTCCTCGAGGGGGACCTCGAACGTCGTCAGGACCCCGCTCTGCGGCTGGTAGTCGGCCGCCGGGTCCTCGGCGTAGAGCCGGACCTCGATCGCGTGCCCGTCGACCTCGGTGGTTGAGGTGCGAGCGGAGCGAGCCTCGAAACCTCCTTCGGCCGCGGCGATCTGCAGGCCGACGAGGTCGACGCCGTGCACTAGCTCGGTGACCGGGTGCTCGACCTGTAGCCGTGTTTTCATCTCTAGGAAGAAGAACCGCTCCGTTTCGGGGTCGAGCAGGAACTCGACCGTGCCGGCCCCTCGGTAGT
>JAOPXG010000013.1 GCA_025965275.1 Nocardioides sp. | reverse complement strand
GCGACCTTGGCCGGGACACCGTCCTTGTCGTAGCGACGGAAGTCGATGATGCGGTAGGCGCGCTTGTGACCGCCACCCTGGTGCCGGGTGGTGATCCGGCCCTGGTTGTTGCGGCCGCCCTTCTTGGGCAGCGGACGCGTCAGCGACTTCTCCGGGGTGGTCCGGGTGATCTCGACGAAGTCGGCCACGGACGAGCCGCGACGGCCCGGGGTGGTCGGCTTGTACTTGCGGATAGCCATGAGTCTTATGTCCTCGTTGCTCTGTCTCTACGGAGCCCGGTCAGGAGACCGGACCTCCGAAGATGTCGATGCGGTCGCCCTCGGCCAGACTGACGATCGCGCGCTTGGTGTCCTTGCGCTTGCCGAGACCGTTGCGGGTCCGGCGCGTCTTGCCCTGGCGGTTGATCGTGTTGACCGACGTCACCTTGACGTTGAACACCTTCTCGACCGCGATCTTGATCTCGGTCTTGTTCGCGTCCGGGTGCACCAGGAAGGTGTACTTGTTCGCGTCGAGGAGGCTGTAGCTCTTCTCGGACACGACCGGCGCGAGCAGGATGTCGCGGTGGTCCTTGTGCAGGGTGCTCACTGGGAAGCCTCCTCGGCGGTGTCGTCAGCGGAAGCCTCGACAGCGCTGTCGGCGGCCGGGGCCTCGACGTCGGTCTCGGGCTTGTCACTCGCCTTGGCGGTGCCGTTCACCAGGGCGTCGAACGCTCCCTTGGTGAAGACGACGTCGTCGGAGGCGAGCACGTCGTAGGTGTTGAGCTGGTCGACCGCCACGATGTGCACCTCGGGCGCGTTGCGCAGCGAGAGCCAGGTGACGCTGTCGGCCCGCTCCAGCACCACGAGGACGCGGCGGCGGTCGGCGATCGTCGCCAGCGCGGCGATGGCCGCCTTGGTCGACGGCACGTCGGAGCTGATCAGCGAGTCGACCACGTGGACGCGGTCGTTGCGGGCCCGGTCGGAGAGGGCACCGCGCAGGGCGGCGGCCTTCATCTTCTTGGGGGTGCGCTGGTCGTAGTCACGCGGCTTGGGGCCGTGGACGACGCCACCACCGGCGAACTGCGGCGCGCGGGTCGAGCCCTGGCGGGCGCGGCCGGTGCCCTTCTGCTTGTAGGGCTTGCGGCCACCGCCGCGGACCTCGCCGCGACGCTTGGTGGACGCGGTGCCCTGACGAGCGGCAGCCTGCTGGGCCACGACGACCTGGTGGATCAGCGGGATGTTGACCTCGACGTCGAAGATCGCGGCGGGGAGGTCGACCGTGGACTTCTTCACCGTGGACTTCTTCGCGGCGGTCTTCTTCGCAGCCGGCTTCTTCGCGGCGGTCTTCTTGGTGTCGATAGCCATGCTCAGACCTCCTGCGTCTTCTTGGCGGCCGAGCGCAGGACGATGACGCCACCCTTGGGGCCGGGAACGGCACCCTTGAGCAGGATCAGGCCCTTCTCGACGTCGACGGCGTGCACGGTGACGTTCTGGATGGTGACGGTGTCACTACCCATCCGGCCGGCCATGCGGGTGCCCTTGAACACGCGACCGGGCGTGGCGCAGGCGCCGATCGATCCCGGCTTGCGGTGGTTGCGGTGGGCACCGTGCGACGCGGAGACACCGTGGAAGCCGTGCAGCTTCATGACGCCGGCGAAGCCCTTGCCCTTGCTGGTGCCGGTCACGTCGATCTCCTCGCCAGCGGCGAAGGTGTCGACGGCCAGCTCCTGGCCCACGGTGTACTCGCTCGCGAGAGCGGTACGGATCTCGACCAGGTGCCGACGCGGGGTCGTCCCGGCCTTGCCGAAGTGACCGGCGCGCGGCTTCGTCACCTTGCGGCCGTCGATCTCGCCGAACCCGACCTGGATGGCGTTGTAGCCATCGGTCTCGGGCTTGCGGACCTGGGTGACCACGTTGGTGCTCGCGGCGATCACGGTCACGGGGACGACGCGGTTGTTCTCGTCCCACAGCTGGGTCATGCCGAGCTTGGTGCCCAGCAGGCCCTTCACATTGCGTTCGAAAGTCATCTCGTCAACCTCAGAGCTTGATCTCGATGTCGACGCCGGCAGGCAGGTCGAGACGCATCAGCGAGTCGACGGTCTTCGGCGTGGGGTCGATGATGTCGATGAGGCGCTTGTGGGTGCGCATCTCGAAGTGCTCGCGGGAGTCCTTGTACTTGTGGGGCGAGCGGATGACGCAGTACACGTTCTTCTCGGTCGGCAGCGGCACGGGGCCGGCGACCTTGGCGCCCGTACGGGTAACCGTGTCCACGATCTTGCGTGCCGAGGTGTCGATCACCTCGTGGTCATAGGCCTTGAGCCTGATGCGGATCTTCTGTCCCGCCATAGGTCTCTCTCGTCCTTCTCGATCAGTACCGCGTGCGTGTTCCGAGACGTCCTCCGGCTTGAGTCGGTCCCGCCCGTGCTTCCCACCCCTGCTGCTCCGACCCCCGCGGTCGGGCGTGTCGCGCCTTGTGGACACAACACGAGACCGGGATCTCGCAACACTGCTGGGGTGGCGCCCGACGGTTCGTCGAGCAGATCGGGTCTCCTGGGTCGGTGCGGCCACACGCCGGACCACTGACCCCTCATGGAGACACGATTCAGTAGTCAAGATGTGCGCACCCCGGCAACCCTGCCGAAGCAACCGGACCATCTTGACAGAGATCCCCGCCCTCGCCAAATTCACCGGCCCCTGGCTCCGAGCCTGCGAGGAGACAGGGCTCAGCCGGGGAGGTTGAGGAGCGTCGGCTGGGGGTCGCGCGCCAGCGCGGGACCCAGCGACGCGTCTCGAAACACCAGCCGTTCCGAAGCCACAGTTCTCGGGTTAGTGTCCCCCCATGCCGGACGAGAACACGTTCTACCCGACGCCCACGCGGGGCTCGAGGCGACCGACGCGGGCGGCAACCGGGCCGCCGGCGGCAACGCCACGGCGGCCAACCGGCTCGTCAACGCGATCCCCCGGCCGACGACCGCAGCACCCGGCCTGTACGACGGCCTCGACGTACCCCTCACCCCCGCGACCGGCCGCATCGGAAGGAAGACACCGTGATCATCGACCTGCCTGAGGACAAGGACCCGATCCTGTACGTGTGGGGGGAGATGGTGCCGGGCATCGGCATCGCCGCCTCGAAGTTCGCCACCAGCGTCTACGAGCACACGACGCTGGGACTGCGCGAGTTCGAGGCCGCGCGGCTGCGCATCGCCCAGATCAACGGCTGCCTCTTCTGTCAGGACTGGCGCACCGAGCGCGACGGCGTGCAGGTCGAGGGCGACTTCGCGGAGTCGGTCACCGACTGGCGCACCACGCGCGCCTTCGACGACCGGACCCGGCTCGCCGCGGAGTACGCCGAGCGGTACGCGCTCGACCACCACGGTCTCGACGACGGGTTCTGGACGCGGATGAAGGCGTCCTACACCGACCGCGAGATCGTCGAGCTGTCCATGTGCCTGGGGTCGTGGCTCGCGTTCGGGCGGCTCAACCGCGTGCTCGGCCTCGACGCCGAGTGCGTGCTGCCCAGCCACGCGATCCCGGGCTGACGGACCGGCGTGCCGGGTCGGGCTGACAAGATGGCGGCGGCCGATCCCCTGGAGGCGACGCATGTCGGGCAACGAGTCGTACCCACCACCGGGCAGTGAGCCCGGCGGCCCGCCGCCGCCCGGATGGGCGCCGGCCCCGGCAGTACCGCCGCAGACGTGGGCGCCGCCGCCCGCACCCGGCCCGTCCTGGGCACCCCAGCCCGGCATGCTCGGCGCCGCCCACAAGCCCGGCGCGCTTCCGCTGCGGCCGCTCGCGCTGGGCGACATCTACGACGCCGCGTTCAAGATCATCCGGTTCAACCCGAAGGCGACCGTCGGCTCCGCGGTCCTGGTGGCCGTCGTGGCGATGGCGATCCCCATCGTGGTCACGGCCCTGCTCACGGTGCTGCTCGACCTGTCCCTCGACCAGTCCGGGGACGACCTCTCGACGGCCGAGCAGCTGGGCTACGCCGGATCGGGCGCGTCGCTCGTCCTCGGCTCGCTGCTCCAGTCGGTCGGGCTGATCCTGGTGACCGGCATGATCGCCCACGTCGCCGCAGCCGCGGCGATCGGGCGCCGCCTCTCGCTCGGCGAGGCGTGGGCGGCCACCCGAGGGTCCCGCTGGCGGCTGGTCGGTCTCACGCTGCTCCTCGCCCTGATGCTGATCGCGATCGTGCTGGTCTACGTCGTCGCCTGGGTGCTCTTCATCGCGCTGCTGCCGACGTGGGCGACCGTCGTGTTCGGCATCGTCTCCGTCCCGGCCGTGGTCGTGCTGCTCTTCTGGTTCTGGATCCGCGTCTACTATCTGCCGGTGCCGGCGCTGATGATCGAGCGGATCGGTGTCACGGCCGCGATCGGGCGCGGCTTCCGCCTGACCCGCAGGCAGTTCTGGCGCACCTTCGGGATCGCCCTGCTGACCTTCGTGGTCGGGTCCGTGGCCGGCGGGATGCTCTCCGCGCCGTTCTCGATCGCGGCCCAGATCGTGCCGCTCGCGATGGAGAGCTCGCGCTACGCGGTCCTCGTCGGCGTGGTGCTCGCCGCCGTCGGGACGGTGGTGCAGACGGCGTTCGTCGCGCCGTTCACGGCCGCCGTGACCACGCTGCAGTACCTCGACCAGCGGATGCGCAAGGAGGCGTACGACGTCGAGCTGATGGCCCAGGCGGGGATCACCGCGTCGTGAGGTCTCTCCTCGCGCTGGCCGCGGATCCACCCCTCGACCCGTCGCCGGACGATGCGAGGTCGCTGCTGCGTCGGGAGCTGGTGCACCCCGAGTACCACGACCGCAACCTCCTCGAGCAGGTCCTGGACCGCGTCGACCGGTTCGTGAGCGACAGCATCGACGCCGCCTCGCACGCGCCGCCGCTCTCGACGTTCGCCGCCATGGTCGTCTTCCTCCTCCTGGCGGTCGGGCTGGTCTGGCTGCTGTCGAAGGCCCGGCGCACCGCGCGCGCGGCACGGGTCCGGGGCGCGGTGCTCACCGACGAGCGGATCACGGCCGACGAGCTCCGGGCCCGCGCCGAACGGGCCCTGGCCGAGGGCCGCAACGGCGACGCCGTGGTCGACGGCTTCCGCGCGGTCGCGGTCCGGCAGATCGAGCGAGGAGCCCTCGACGACCTGCCCGGTGCCACGGCGCACGAGGTCGCGGCCGCGCTGGCCGCCGTGCACCCGGGCCGGCGCGAGCAGGTCGACCGCAGCGCCGCGCTCTTCGACGCGGTGCTGTACGGCGACCGCCCCGCCTCGCCCGCCCAGGCGGCGGAGGTCCTCGGGCTCGACGACGTGCTGGTGGGGCGCTGATGGCCACCACGACCGCCCCGGGGACGACCACGGACGGCGGCTGGGTCCGCCGCCAGCGGTCGACGCTCGTGATCGGCGCCGGGCTGGTGCTGGCGGTCGCGGTCGTGCTCCTGGTCGGCGGCGGCACCGCCCGGACGACCGCAGCGCTCGACCCGGACAACCCCGACCCGGGCGGCGGCCGGGCGGTCGGCCGGGTGCTGGCCGAGCAGGGCGTCGACGTCACGGTGGTCCGCGGCGCCGACGCGCTCGACGACGCCGGGGTCGACGCGGACACCACCGTGCTCGTGACGTCGACCGGGCTGCTCGGGGAGAGCACGATCGAGCGGCTCCTCGACGCCGCCGCCGACGCCGACCTGGTGCTCGCCGAGCCGGGCCCGGGCACGACCGAGGCGTTCGGGATCGACGAGCTGCCCTTCCAGGTCACGGTCGACGACCCCCGACCCGCCGCCTGCACGAACCCGACGTACGACGGGCTGTCGCTGCAGGTCGACCGGGCGCTCGAGTACCCCGTCGCGGGCGGCTGCTTCCGCGGCGAGCACGGTGCGCTGCTGGCCGAGCCGACGCCGGGCGTCACGCTCCTCGGCGCCGGCGACGTGCTCAGCAACGACCAGGTGCTGCGCGCCGACAACGCCGCGGTCGCGCTGCGGCTGCTCGGCCAGCACGACCGGCTGGTCTGGTACGTCCCCTCGCTCGACGACCTGGTCGGCGACGACGGGGTCAGCCTCACGACGCTGCTCCCCCGCGGACTGCGGCCCGGGCTGTGGATCGGCGCGCTCGCCGTGCTCGCGCTGCTGCTCTGGCGGGCGCGCCGGCTCGGGCCGCTCGCCACCGAGCCGCTGCCGGTCGTCGTGAAGGCGATCGAGACCACACGCAGCCGTGGCCGGCTCTACCGCAAGTCCGGCGACCGCGGCCACGCGGCGGACCACCTGCGCTCCGCCGCCCGGACCCGCGCCGGCGACCGGCTGGGGCTCGGCTCCCGGCCCGACCCCGACGCGCTGGTGCGCGACCTGGCTCGCCACACGGGCCGCTCGGTGGAGGAGATCGACCACCTGCTCGGCCCGCACGCCCCCATCCCCGCCACCGACCACGACCTGATCGCCCTGGCCGGCCACCTGGCCGAGCTCGACAGAGAGGTACGCCGCACATGACCGAGACTCCCCCGGGCGATCACGCCCGCGAGCGGCTGGCCGCCGTACGAACCGAGGTCGCGAAGGCCGTCGTCGGGCAGGACGCCGCCGTCTCCGGCCTGCTCGTCGCGCTGCTCTGCGGCGGGCACGTGCTGATGGAGGGCGTGCCCGGTGTGGCCAAGACGCTGCTGGTGCGCACCCTCGCCGGCGCGCTGTCGGTGGACACCCGCCGGGTGCAGTTCACCCCCGACCTGATGCCCGGCGACATCACCGGCTCGATGGTGATCGACAGCCGGCAGGGCGAGCTCAGCTTCCGGGAGGGCCCGCTCTTCACCAACCTGCTGCTGGCCGACGAGATCAACCGGACCCCACCCAAGACCCAGTCCGCCCTGCTCGAGGCGATGGAGGAGGGCCAGGTGTCGGTCGACGGTGTCTCGCGCCCGCTCCCGCGGCCGTTCCTCGTGGCGGCCACGCAGAACCCCGTCGAGTACGAAGGCACCTACCCGCTCCCCGAGGCGCAGCTCGACCGCTTCCTGCTGAAGGTGGTGCTGCCGATCCCGGACCGCGCCGCCGAGATGGAGATCCTGCGACGGCACGCCGCGGGCTTCGACCCGCGGGACGTCGCCGGGGCCGGCGTGACCCCGGTCGCGGGTGCTGCCGACATCGCGGCCGGGCGCGTGGCCGTCGGACGCGTCCAGGTCAGCCCGGACGTCGCCGGCTACATCGTCGACATCGCCCGCGCGACCCGGGAGTCCCCGTCGCTGAGCCTCGGCGTCAGCCCCCGCGGCGCAACCGCGCTGCTGCGCTCGGCGCGCGCGTGGGCCTGGCTGACCGGCCGCGACTTCGTGACGCCGGACGACGTCAAGGCCCTCGCGCACGCCACGCTCGTGCACCGGCTCGGGCTGCGACCCGAAGCCGAGCTCGAAGGCGTGGACGTCGCGCAGGTGCTCGCCTCCGCCCTCGGATCGGTGCCGGTCCCGCGATGACTCACCCCAGACACATGCTCGCTTCGCTCCGCTGTGACCGGGGACCCCGAAGCTGATGTCGATCTCCGGCCGCGTCCCTCTCCTGCTCCTGCTGGGGCTGGTGCCGGTCGTGCTGCGCCCGAGCATGGGCACGGTGTGGCTGTGGGTGCTCGCGGTCGGGCTCCTCGTCCTGCTCGACGTGCTGCTCGCCCCCGCACCCGCCCGGCTCGCGCTCGAGCGACCGCCGGTCGGCACGGTGCGCCAGGGGCAGCCGACCGAGACCCGGCTGGTCGCCACCAACACGTCGACCCGTCGTCTCCGCGGGCTCCTCCGGGACGCCTGGCAGCCGACCGCCGGCGCCACCGGCAACCGGCACCGGATCGCGCTGGGTCCGGGCGAGCGCGTCGTGCTGCGAACCGCTCTCCTCCCCGTACGCCGTGGCGACCTGCGGGCCGTGGGCGTCACCGTGCGGCTGCGCGGCCCGCTCGGCCTGGCCGCACGGCAGCGGACCCGGGTGGTCGAGGGCGCGGTCCGCTCGCTCCCGCCGTTCGACTCCCGCAAGCACCTGCCCAGCCGGCTCGCGCGGCTGCGCGACCTCGACGGCCGGGCCGCGGTGCGGGTCCGGGGCGCCGGCACGGAGTTCGACTCGCTGCGCGAGTACGTCCGCGGCGACGACGTCCGGTCGATCGACTGGCGGGCCAGCGCGCGCAACCGCAACGTCGTCGTCCGCACCTGGCAGCCGGAGCGCGACCGCCGGGTGGTGCTGGTGCTGGACACCTCGCGCACGTCGGCCGGCCGCGTCGGCGACGTACCCCGCCTCGACTCCGCCATGGACGCCGCCCTGCTGCTGGCCGCGCTCGCCGCCCGGGCCGGCGACCGGATCGACTTCGTCGCGGGCGACCGCCGAGTGCGCAGCCGGCTGCGGTCCGCCGGGGCGCGGGACGTCGCGGCCAACCTGCAGGACGCGATGGCCGACCTGGAGCCGGTGATCGCCGAGGCCGACTGGTCGTCGCTCGCCGGCGCGGTGACCGGGCTCGGCCGTCAGCGCGCGCTGGTCGTGCTGCTCACGCCGCTGGAGCCGTCCGCGGTCGAGGAGGGCCTGCTTCCGGTGCTGCCGGTGCTCACCGCGCACCACCGGGTGGTGCTCGCGTCGGTGCGCGACCCCGCCCTCGAGGAGCTCGCCGCCCGCCACGACACCCTGGACGAGGTGTACGACGCGGCCGCGGCCGAGCAGGTCATCGGCCGGCGCCGGCACACCGCCGGCCTGCTGCGCGCGCTCGGCGTCGACGTGCTCGACACCGACGCGGAACGGCTGCCGCCCGCGCTGGCCGACCACTATCTCGGGCTCAAGGCCCGCGGACTTCTGTAGCGGGGACGCGCCAGCGGGTCCGCTGATGGTGGTCGAGCGAGCCGCGCGACTGAGGCACGAAGTCGCGGCCGGCGTGTCGAGACCCGTGAGCCGACGGCGAACGGCGAGTAGAGGTGGTGGTCATCGCTCTTCGTCTCCGGGGTCTCGACACGGTTGCGACGGCGCGACCGGGAGAGACCAACGGCACGCCCATCAGGCCTGCGTCGCGACCCGGTCCTCGAGCAGGGATGCGTCGATGTCGCCGGTCTGGCCGCGGTGGAACGCCGCCCGCCCGAGCACGAAGACGTAGGCGAGGAAGACCGCCTCGGCGAGGACCCCGATGCCGACCCGCGCCCAGGTCGGCAGGCCGGACGGCGTCACGAACGCCTCGATCATGCCGCTGCAGAAGAGCACCGCGACCAGGCCGAGCGCGACCGTGCCGGCGGTACGCCCCTCGCGGGCGAGGGACTGGGCCCGGGTCAGCTCACCCGGCTCGACCCACGACCAGAAGAGCTTGAGCCCGACCCCGCCGGCCACGAAGACCGCCGTCAGCTCGAGGATGCCGTGCGGGAGCAGGAGTCCCCAGAAGTGGGCGCCGTGGTCGTGGCGGATCATGATCGAGCCGATGATCGCGAGGTTCGCGATGTTCTGGAACAGCAGGTAGATCACCGGGAAGCCGAGCACGCCGAGCGCCAGGCACAGCGCGGTCACCCACGCGTTGTTGACCCAGACCTGGGCGGCGAAGTGGCTCGCGGCGTACGCGCTGTAGTAGTCCTCGAAGTCGTGGTTGACGAGCTGGTCGACCTCGTCGGGCGACAGCAGGCTCTGCTCGACGTTCGGGTGGTCGAGGAGCCACAGGATCATCACCGCGGTGACGGCGACGTTGGCCACCAGGGTGCCGATCCACCACCACCGCAGCCGGTACAGCGCAGCCGGGAAGCGCTCGACGAAGAACAGCCGGACGCCGTTCCAGGTGCCGATCCGGCTGCCGCCCGCGCGGTTGCGGGCCCGCGAGAGCAGCGACGAGAGGTGCGCGATGAGCGAGGCGTCGGGCGCCGAGGTGCGGACGACGGACAGGTGGGTGGCGACCTGCTGGTAGCGCTCGACCAGCTCGTCGGACTCGGCCCCGGAGAGGCGGCGCTGGCGGGTCAGCTGCTCGAGGCGCTGCCACTCCGTCGCGTGCGCGGCGACGTACGCGTCCAGGTCCACGGGATCAGCCTAGGCTCCCGGGCACTCCTAGACTGACCGCGATGGCAGCCCCGGAGTTCGCGACGCTCACCACCGACGACCTCGTCACCGGCGAGGCGGTCGCGCTCGACCTGCCGCCCGCCAGCCTCGGCTCCCGGATCGCGTCCGGCGCGATCGACGTGACCATCACGTTCCTGCTGCTGATCGGGCTGGTCATCGCGTTCGTCATCGCGGCCGCGCAGACCGACCTGGCGCTGGTCGAGGTGGCGATGCTGGCGGCGATCATCGGCTCGCTGCTGGTCTTCCCCACCGCGATCGAGACGCTGACCCGAGGCCGGTCGATCGGCAAGATGACGTTCGGCCTGCGCACGGTCCGCGACGACGCCGGCCCGATCTCCTTCCAGCACGCCTTCGTGCGCGCCCTGGTCGGCATCGTCGAGATCTACGTGTTCTTCGGCAGCCCCGCCTTCTTCTCGGCGCTGCTGAGCTCGCGCGGCAAGCGGCTCGGTGACTACGCCGCCGGCACGTACGTCGTGCGCGAGCGGGTCCGACTCAAGCTCGCACCCCCGGCCGCGATGCCCCCCGAGCTGGCGCGCTGGGCGGCCGGCGCCGACATCGCGTCGCTGCCGACCGGCCTGGCGCTCGCCGTACGTCAGTTCCTCGGCCGACTGCCCCAGATCGACCCGGCCTCCCGCGCCACCATCGGCGGGCGCCTCGCCACCCAGGTCAGCGAGTACGTCGCGCCCCCTCCGCCGCCGGGCACACCACCCGAGGCCTACCTCGCGGCCGTCATCGCGTCCCGGCGCGAGCGGGACACCGCCCGGCTGAACCGCGAGGCCGAGCTCCGCCGACGGCTGACCGCGCGACGATGACCACCGCTCCGCAGCGCGTGCCCGGTGACGTCCTGATCCACCTCCGGCATGCTCGCGACCACGCCGACCGGCACTACGACGAGCCGCTCGACCTCGAGCGACTGGCCCGGATCGCCGGGATCAGCAAGTACCACTTCCAGCGGCTCTTCAAGGCGACGTACGGCCTGACGCCCGCGGCGTACGTCTCGGAGCGTCGGGTAGAGCGGGCGCAGGATCTGCTCCGCGCCACCAACCTCACCGTCACCGAGGTCTGCCACGCGGTCGGCTTCTCGAGCCTCGGGTCGTTCAGCAGCCGGTTCCGCGCGCTGGTCGGCGAGGCACCGAGCGAGTTCCAGCGCCGCTACGCAGTGACCGGGGCGCCGCGGATCCCGGGCTGCTACCTCTTCCAGTGGGGGCTGGCCGAAAGAGCCGCAAGGCAGGAGAAGCAGGACGACGCCCCGTCCGCCTAGCGTGGACGCATGATCAAGAACATCGCCATCGCGTCCGTCTTCGTCCAGGACGTCGACGCCTCCCGTGACTTCTACGTCGACGTCCTCGGCTTCGAGCTCAAGGACGACATCACCCTCGGCGACGGGTACCGCTGGTGCACCGTCAACCACCCGAGCCAGCCCGAGCTGGCCGTGCACCTGACCGTCCCCGGGCCGCCGTTCTCGCCCGAGCTCGTCGAGGCGATGACCCGGGCCCAGGCCGACGGCGGCCTCAACGGCCTCGGCATGCACGTCGACGACTGCCAGCAGACCTACGAGGAGCTGAGCGCCAAGGGCGTGGAGTTCCTCCAGAAGCCCGAGCACCGGCCCTACGGCGTCGAGGCCCTCTGTCGCGACAACTCCGGCAACTGGATCGTGCTCGTCGAGCCCCGGGACTTCTCGCCTGCGGACTTCAGCTCCTAGGCAGCTCGAGCGACCCCGCGGGGCCGTCGTACCGCTCGTCGCAGCGATGGAGCACCACGACGCCGGAAAGGTTGAGACCATGGGGCATGACAGACGCGACCTCCCTGTGGGACTTCGACGACCCGGCCGGCTCCGAGCGGCGGCTCCGCGACGCGGCCGACATCGCCGAGGGCGCCGACCGGCTGGTGCTGCTGACCCAGGTGGCCCGCGCGCTCGGCCTCCAGGAGCGCTACGACGCGGGGCACGCGCTGCTCGACGACCTCACCCTGAACGACGACGAGGTGGCCGCCCGGGTCTCGCTCGAGCGCGGCCGGCTGCTCCGCTCGGCCGGCGACCCGGAGGCGGCCCGGCCGCACTTCGACGCCGCGGAGCGGTCCGCGGCCGAGGCCGGGCTCGACGTGCTCCGCATCGACGCGATCCACATGCAGGCGCTGGTCGCCGACCCCGCCGACCGGCTGGCGGTCAACGAGCGGGCGCTGGAGATCGTCGCCCAGTCCGGTGACCCCATCGCCCGCAACTGGGACGCCTCGCTGCTGAACAACATCGGCATGGTGCACGCCGAAGCCGACGACTTCGCCACCGCGCTCGCGGTCTTCGAGCAGGCGCTCGCCGCCCGTGAGCGCCAGGGCGACCCCGAGGGCATCCGGGTCGCCCGGTGGATGGTCGCGTGGGCGCTGCGCAACCTCGGCCACCACGCCGACGCGCTCACCATGCAGCGCGAGATCAAGGCCGAGCTGGACGCCGAGGGCCGCACCGACCCGTTCGTCGACGAGGAGCTCGAGCTCCTGACCCGGTGACCCGCCCGCCACCTGACGGGCACCGGCGACCGCGGCCGGCGTTCCGGAGCCGGCTGGTCTAGACCAAGGGGAGAACCCGTGATCGGCAATGGGAGCGTTCCCATTGGAATGTGACGTGCGTTACAGAAACGTTACTGCCCATCCTTGACGCGCCGCCGCGTAAACGTTTGCATCATCCACGACGGAGCGGGTTTCGGGCACGCGGACCCTGGATGGACCTGCTGACAACGCAGAGAGGAATGCACGCATGCGATCACGCAACACGCGCCGGGGGGTGGCCTTCGCTGCCGCCCTCGCGAGCACGGGCCTCATCCTCGCCGGATGTGCGAGCAGCGACAGCGGCGGCGGTGAGGCCGTCAGCGGCACCTGGCCCGGCGAAGGCAAGGCCGAGTGCAAGGACCTCAGTCAGCTCGCCGACTTCGGCGACCTGAGCGACAAGTCGATCTCGGTCTACACCTCGATCGTCGCACCCGAGGACCAGCCGCACATCGACTCGTGGAAGCTCTTCACCACCTGCACGGGCGCCACGCCGGAGTACGAGGGCTCGAAGGAGTTCGAGGCCCAGCTCCAGGTGCGCGTCCAAGCCGGCAACCCGCCGGACATCGCCTACGTCCCCCAGCCCGGTCTCCTGCAGACGCTGGTCGGCACGGGCAAGGTCGTGGAGGCGCCCTCACAGGTCTCGGACAACGCCGACAAGTGGTTCGGTGAGGACTGGAAGTCCTACGGCAGCGTCGACGGCACGTTCTACGCAGCCCCGCTGGGGGCCAACGTGAAGTCCTTCGTCTGGTACTCGCCCAAGATGTTCGCCGACAACGGCTGGGACATCCCGCAGACCTGGGACGACATGCTCGCGCTGTCCGACAAGATCGCCGCCAGCGGCATGAAGCCGTGGTGCGCGGGCATCGAGTCCGGTGAGGCCACCGGCTGGCCGGCCACCGACTGGCTCGAGGACGTGCTGCTGCGCTCCGCGGGTCCGGACGTCTACGACCAGTGGGTCTCGCACGAGATCCCGTTCAACGACTCGGCGGTCGCCACGGCGCTCGACGACGTCGGCGGCATCCTCAAGAACGACAAGTACGTCAACGGCGGCATCGGCGACGTCTCGTCGATCGCCACCACGGCGTTCCAGGACGGCGGCCTGCCGATCCTCAAGGGCGACTGCGCGATGCACCGCCAGGCGAGCTTCTACGCAGCCAACTGGCCGGAGGGCACGGACGTCTCCGAGAACGGCGACGTCTTCGCCTTCTACCTCCCGCCGATGGGCGACGAGTTCGGCAACCCGGTCCTCGGCGGTGGCGAGTTCGTGGCCGCCTTCTCCGACCGTCCTGAGGTGCAGGCCTTCCAGACCTACCTCTCCACCGACGTGTGGGCCAACGAGAAGGCCAAGGCCTCTCCGGCCGGCGGCTGGGTCAGCGCCAACAAGGGTCTCGACATCAACAACCTGGCCAGCCCGATCGACAAGCTGTCCGGCGAGATCCTGCAGGACCCCGACGCGGTCTTCCGCTTCGACGGCTCGGACATGATGCCGGGTGAGGTCGGTGCGGGCTCCTTCTGGAAGGAGATGACCGACTGGATCACGGGAGGGAGCACCAAGGACGCCCTCGACAACATCGAGTCGTCCTGGCCCTCGTGACCGACGCGTGACCACGGCCGGGTCGCGGACGCCAACGGCGTCCGCGGCCCGGCCCCCGTCGTACCACCATCGGATCCACCTGGCCGAGGAGCCGCCGCTCGCCGGCCCGAGCCATCGGGAGTACCTGTATGTCGACAGGTGAGAAGTTCATCCAGATGTTCATCGCGATCGCGGTCTTCTTCGCCGTCGTCGCGGTGATCCTCCTCGCAACCCAACGCATGCGGAGCCGCACCGGCGAGCTGGCCCAGGCTGCGGCCTTCGTGCTCCCCGCCGTCCTCCTGATCGGGGTCGGCCTGCTCTATCCAGCCGCGACCAGCATCTACCAGTCGCTCTTCGACAAGACCGGTGACGGGTTCGTCGGGCTGGACAACTACCAGACCATCTTCACCGACTCCGAGCAGCTGCTGGTGCTGCGCAACACCGCAGCCTGGGTGATCCTGGTGCCGATCGTCTCGACGGCGATCGGCCTGATCTACGCCGTCCTGATCGACCGGTCCCGGTTCGAGAAGTTCGCGAAGGCGCTGATCTTCCTGCCGATGGCGATCTCGCTGGTCGGCGCCTCGATCATCTGGAAGTTCGTCTACGACTACCGCGATCCCACCCAGGACCAGATCGGCGTCGCGAACGCCGTGCTCAAGGGACTCGGGCTCGACACCTACAAGTTCCTGCTCAACGACCCCTGGAACACCTTCTTCCTCATCATCATCCTGATCTGGGTCCAGGTCGGGTTCGCGATGACGATCCTGTCGGCCTCCATCAAGGCGATCCCCGACGACATGATCGAGGCGGCGAAGCTCGACGGGGCCACCGGCATGCAGCAGTTCCGCCACATCACCGTGCCGAGCATCAGGCCCTCGCTGATCGTGGTGGTCACCACGATCAGCATCACGACGCTCAAGGCGTTCGACATCGTGCGCACGACCACCGGCGGCAACTTCGACACCAGCGTGCTGGCCTACCAGTTCTACGTCGAGTACTTCCGCTCCTACAACCAGGGTCTGGCGACCGCGATCGCGGTGCTGATCTTCCTCCTGGTGATGCCGATCGTGATCTACAACGTCCGTCAGATGCGCAAGCTGGAGGCACGATGACCACCACGAACCCCGATCTCGGCGCCCTCGAGACGGACGCTCCGGGACCCGAGCCGGTCTCGACGAGCGCGCACCGGGCGCTGACCTCCCCGTGGGCCTCCATCGCCGCCGTCGTGATCGCCGTCCTGTGGACGATCCCGACGCTGGGCCTGTTCATCACGTCGTTCCGGCCCGAGTCCGACATCACCTCCAGCGGCTGGTGGAAGATCTTCACCAACCCGTCGTTCACCATGTCCAACTACGACCAGGTGCTGCACGGCAGCGACACCAAGCTCACGACGTACTTCGTGAACTCGATCGTGATCACCCTCCCGGCGGTGATCATCCCGATCAGCATCGCGACACTGGCCGCCTACGCGTTCGTGTGGATGAAGTTCCCCGGGCGCGACCTGCTGTTCGTGGCGATCTTCGCGCTCCAGATCGTCCCGATCCAGGTCACGCTGATCCCGCTGCTCAAGCTCTACGTGCACCCGCCCCTCAACCTGATGCCGCTGGCCGGTCCGGACGCACCGGGTGGAGGCTTCTACACGCTCTGGCTGTCGCACACGATCTTCGCGTTGCCGCTGGCGATCTACCTGCTGCACAACTTCATGAGCCAGATCCCCGGCGAGCTGATCGAGTCGGCCCGCGTCGACGGGGCCGGGCACGTGCAGATCTTCACCCGGATCATGCTGCCCCTCATGGCGCCGGCGATCGCCGCGTTCGGGATCCTGCAGTTCCTGTGGGTGTGGAACGACCTGCTCGTCGCCATCACCTTCGGCAGCCCGACCACCTTCCCACTGACGGCTCGCCTCGCCGAGCTGTCCGGCACGCGCGGCAACGACTGGTTCCTGCTGTCCGCGGGCGCCTTCGTGTCGCTGGTGATCCCGCTCATCGTCTTCCTGTCGCTGCAGCGCTACTTCGTGCGCGGGCTGCTGGCCGGCAGCGTGAAGGGGTAGGGCTAGAGCGTGGAGACAGCCGCCATGGACTCGGACGCGATGTGTCCGGCCAGCCACCCGTAGGACGCCTTCGGCGTGCGGGTCTGGTCGGACGGATCGACGTGGACGATGCCGAAGGTCTTGGTGTAGCCCTCGGCCCACTCGAAGTTGTCGAGGAGCGTCCACACGATGTAGGCCCGGACGTCCGCGCCGGCGGCGCGGGCGGCCTGGGTGGCGGCGATGTGGTCGCGGAGGTAGCCGATCCGGTCCTGGTCGTCGACCACGCCCGCACCACCGTCGACCAGCGTGTCGTCGGGGTACGCCGCACCGTTCTCGGTGACCACGAGGGGCAGGCCGGTGCGCTGGTGGGTGTCGACGAGGAGCCGCTCGAGACCGGACGCGTCGACCTCCCAGCCGATGTCGGTGCGGGGCTCGCGGACCACGAACGACACCGGGGTCACGCCCGGGTAGGCCTCCACCTCGGGGTGGGCCTCGAGGCCCGGGTCGGCGAGCGTGGGCCGGAACGGCGTGTAGTAGTTGACGCCGAGCCAGTCGGCGGAGCCCTGCACCAGCGCGAGGTCACCGTCGCGGACCAGCTCGGGGTCGGCCAGCTCGGGCGCGACGCGCAGCAGCCCCTCGTCGTACGCCCCGTCGACGAGCGGGTCGAGCCAGATCCGGTTGCGCACGGCGTCGAGCTCGTCCGCGGCACCCGCGGCCTCCGGGGTCTCCGGCCAGAACGGCGCCAGGTTGTGCACGATGCCGACGTCGGTCGCCCCGGCCGCGTGCAGGCGGGCGGCGGCCAGGCCGTGGGCGAGGTTGAGGTGGTGGGCGGCCCGGTGCCCCGCGCCACCCTCCTTGCGGCCGGGGGCGTGGATGCCCGCGGAGTAACCGAGGTAGGCTGCGCACCAGGGCTCGTTGTGGGTGGCCCACACCGGCACCCGGTCGCCGAGGCGGCCGTGGACGACCATGGCGTAGTCGGCGAAGGCCTCGGCGGTGCCGCGGTCGAGCCAGCCGCCGCGGTCCTCGAGGGCCTGCGGGAGGTCCCAGTGGTAGAGCGTCCCTGTCGGCTGCACGCCGCGCGCCAGCGCCGCGTCGACCAGACGGTCGTAGAAGTCCAGACCTCGGGTCTCGACCCGGCCGGTGCCGGCGGGCACGATCCGCGGCCAGGCGACGGAGAAGCGGTACCAGCCCGCCCCGAGGTCGCGGACCAGGTCGAGGTCCTCCTCGTAGCGGTGGTAGGAGTCGCAGGCCACCGACCCGTCGAGGCCGTCGCGGGTGGCCCCCGGCCTGCGGGAGAACGTGTCCCAGACGGACACGCCCCGACCGTCCTCGGCGGTCGCGCCCTCGATCTGGTAGGCCGCGGTCGCGACGCCGTACGCCAGGGTGGACCCGTCAGGAAGGTGCATGTTCATGCGCCCCACCGTAGTACGTCGGAGCCCGGAGTGGGAGCGCTCCCGTTATGACCGGGATCAAGGACGTCGCGCGCGAGGTGGAGATGTCGACCGCCACGGTCTCCCGGGCGCTGCGCAACCTCCCCGGGGTCTCGGAGGAGACCCGCGCCCGGGTGCGGGAGACCGCCCGCCGCCTCGGCTACGTCCCCTCCCCCAGCGCCGCCGGACTGGCGACCGGGCAGACCCGGACGGTCGCGGTCGTGGTCCCGTTCGTGACCCAGTGGTTCTTCGCCGCGGTCGTGCAGGGTGCCGAGGAGGTGCTCCGCGAGCGCGGCTACGACCTGCTCCTCTACAACCTCGCCGGCGACGCCTCGGCGCGCCACCGGGTCTTCGAGACCAACCTGCTGACCAAGCGGGTGGACGCCGTCCTCGTGCTCAGCCTGAAGCCGAGCTCCGACGAGCTCGACCGGCTGGTGCACCTCGACCGGCCGGTGACGATCGTCGGCGCCGACCTCCCGGGCTGGGCGACGGTGCGCATCGACGACGAGCTCGCCGCCCGGACCGCCATGCGGCACCTGCTGGATCTCGGCCACCGCCGGATCGGGTACGTCGGCGGCACCACCGAGGGGGTGCTCGACTTCACCGCTCCGACCGCGCGGCTCGCCGGCTACCGCGACTCCCTCACCGCCGCGGGGGTCGAGCGCGAGCCCGCCCTCGAGGTCGACGGGGACTTCACCATGACCGGCGGCATGCGGGCCGCCCGCGAGCTGCTCGACCGACCGGATCCGCCCACGGCGGTCTTCGCGGCCTCCGACGAGATGGCGATCGGCGTGCTCCGGATCGCGCGCGAGCTGGGTCTGCGGGTGCCGGAGGACCTGTCGGTGATCGGCATCGACGACCACGAGCTGGCCGACTTCTTCGACCTGACGACGGTCGCCCAGCCCGTCCACGAGCAGGGCCGGGTCGCCGCCCAGCAGGTGCTGGCCGCGATGCGCAACGACGAGTGGAAGCCGGAGCAGGTGGTGCTGCCGACCGAGCTCGTCGTGCGCCGCACCACCGCCGCGCCCGCTAGCGGCGGCGGTACGCCAGGTCGGTGATGTCCCGGCCGACGGCGAGGCCCTTGCGCTCGAACTTCGTCACGGGGCGCTCGGTCCAGCGCTCGACGACGCCACCGACGAGGCGCGGCTCGGCGTCCAGCACCTCGACCATCCGGTCGGCGTAGTCGGCCCAGTCGGTGGCGAGCCGCCACTCGGACCCCGGGGCCAGCCGGCTCGCGGCCAGCGCGGCGAAGCCCGGCGTGATCAGCCGGCGCTTGTGGTGCTTCTTCTTGTGCCACGGGTCGGGGAAGAACGTCCACAGTGCCGCCAGGGAGTCCGGCGCGACCAGGTGCTCGATCGACCAGACCGCGTCGACGCTCAGCAGGCGCACGTTGCCCAGCGCCGCCTCGCCGACCCGGCCCAGGGTGTCGGCCACACCGGGTCGCCAGACCTCGAAGGCGACGACGTCGTGGTCCGGACGCGCCGCGGCGAGGGCGACCGTCGACTCACCGATCCCGGAGCCGATCTCCACGACCAGCGGCGCCTCGCGCCCGAAGCAGCCCGCGAGGGAGAAGCCGGGGTCGTCGACCGCCTCGTCCGGCACCCACCAGCGGTCGGCGTACGCGTCCCAGGCCTGCTGCTGGCGCGGGGTGAACCGGCTGCCG
Organism: Nocardioides sp.; assembly: GCA_025965275.1. Lineage (GTDB taxonomy): Bacteria > Actinomycetota > Actinomycetes > Propionibacteriales > Nocardioidaceae > Nocardioides. The sequence goes on along the minus strand of JAOPXG010000013.1, from coordinate 2,012 downwards.
CGACGCGCATAGGTCAACACCTCGCGCATCCGGTGGCCGTCCTCGGTGACCTTGTGGTGCGGCCTCGCCGGGCGCACCCCGTCGTCGCGATGATCGGTCATGCCCCCATCCTCTCTGGCGGCCCCCCTCCCGGGGATCCCGCCCCTGGCGGGCCGTTGGGCCCTGTCGGCCGGCGGCGGCGGACCCAGCGTCGAGGTACGGCGCGATCCGCACAGAGGGACGACCTGAGCAAGCACGTCACGACGTGGCGCCCGAGATGATCTGCACCCGCATCACTCGGCCGGGCCACCCACGCGGAGCTCGCCTCGTCGGTACATTGACCGCGTGATCGACCGCACCCGCCTCGCCGGCCTCCGCCTCATCGAAGAGGAGCGCTTCGTCTCCCTCCATCCCCGCTCCGGCGCTCTGGCGGAGCAGGCCCGCGGGCCGCTCCTCGCCGGCGTACCGATGCCGTGGATGACCCGGTGGCCCGGCCGCTTCCCGCTCTTCTTCGAGACCGCCTCGGGCGCGCGGCTGACCGACGTCGACGGGGTGGAGTACGTCGACCTCTGCCTCGGCGACACCGGCGCGATGACCGGGCACGCCCTCCCCCAGGTGGCCGACGCGATCGCGGCGCGGGCGCGGACCGGGATCACCACGATGCTGCCGTCCGCGGACGCGGTCTGGGTCGGCGAGGAGCTCGCCCGCCGCTTCGGCCTGCCGTCGTGGCAGCTGGCGATGTCGGCGACCGACGCGAACCGGTTCGTGCTCCGGTTCGCCCGCTACCTCACCGGCCGGCCGCGGGTCGCGGTGATGGACTGGTGCTACCACGGCACCGTCGACGAGACGCTCGCCGTCCTCGACGGTGACAAGGTGGTCGCGCGGCCGGGCGCGCTCGGCCCCCAGGTCGACGTCGCCGAGACGACCGCCGTGGTGCCGTTCAACGACATCGACGCACTCGACCGGCGGCTCGCCCAGGGTGACGTCGCCTGCCTGCTGATGGAACCGGCGCTGACCAACATCGGCATCGTGCTGCCTGACGAGGGCTACCTCGCCGCGGTCCGAGAGGTGACCCGCCGCCACGACGTGCTGCTCGTCATCGACGAGACCCACACCCTCTGCGCCGGACCCGGCGGCTGCACGGCGGCCTGGGGCCTCGAGCCCGACCTCGTCGTGGTCGGCAAGCCGATCGGCGGCGGGGTCCCGTGCGCGGCGTACGGCATGAGCGCGGCGGTGGCCGAGCGGCTGACCGGGCCGATGGTCGGCCACGAGATCGACGTCGCGGGCGTGGGCGGCACGCTCACCGCCAACGCGCTCGCGACCGCGGCGATCCGCGCCACCCTGTCGACCTGCCTGCGCGACGAGGACTTCGCGGTCGCCGTACCCCTGGCCGAGCGGTTCACCGACGGCGTCGCCGGGGTGATCGCCGCCCACGGCCTGCCCTGGCACGTGCAGCGGCTGGGCTGTCGCGCCGAGTACTGGTTCTGCCCGCCTCCGCGTGACGGCGCTGCGGCGGCTGCCGCCGTGGACGAGGAGCTCGAGGGGTTCCTGCACCTGTGGTGCCTCAATCGGGGCGTGCTGCTCACGCCCTTCCACAACATGGCGCTCTTCAGCCCGCACCACACGCCCGCCGACGTCGACCGGCACACCGAGGTCTTCGGCGACGCGGTCGCCGCGCTGCTCGCCTGACCGCCGACTCGGCTCCAGACCGCGACGAATGCCTGATCCACAGCAAAGGACCCCCAAGCCTGACGGCTTGGGGGTCCTTCGTGTGGATCAGGCGATTACTTCGTAATCTTCGTGACCCGGCCGGCGCCGACGGTGCGGCCACCCTCACGGATCGCGAAACGCAGGCCCTCGTCCATGGCGATGGGCTGGATCAGCTCAACGGCCATCTCCGTGTTGTCGCCGGGCATGACCATCTCGGTGCCCTCGGGGAGGGTCACGACGCCGGTCACGTCCGTCGTACGGAAGTAGAACTGCGGGCGGTAGTTGTTGAAGAACGGCGTGTGACGGCCGCCCTCCTCCTTCGA
>JAOPXG010000245.1 GCA_025965275.1 Nocardioides sp. | reverse complement strand
TCCAGACGCTGGTCACGGGACAGGACCTGGACCTCGACGCCCTGCGCTTGCAGGTCGCCCGCCTCACCGAATCCTGAGTACCACCCGACGACAGCTCCCCCAACCACCGCGGGGCGGGACCGCTGCTGCGGCCCCGCCCTTTCCGGTCGCTCGCCGGCTCAGTCCGTCGACGCGGAGGAGCGCACCCGGTCGCGGGCGGCGCGCGAGTACCCGCCCTTGCCCCGGGCGATGACGAGCTGGCTCACCAGCCAGTACACGGCTCCCGCCGTGAGCACCGACGGCACCGTGGCGGTGGTGTAGGAGTAGAAGGCGTGCGACTCGTAGGTGAGGGGGTTGAGCAGCGCCAGGTACGCCGCCACGCCCGCCGCGATCGCCACGAAGCCGGCGGGGTTGAACCCGGCCCAGAAGTTGTACTTGTTGTCGGGGCCGGCGCCGTACAGGTCCGCCAGGTCGAGCTGCTGACGGCGCAGGATGAAGTAGTCGACGATCTGCACGCCGCAGATGGGACCGAAGATCAGCGCGCACATCGCCAGGAAGGACGGGAAGTTCTCGAAGAACTCGTCGGCGAGGAACACCATCACGAACACCACGGGCAACAGGGAGATGATCGTGGTGGTGTTCCACGAGGTCCGCTTGGCGATCGCCGGCACGTTCCGCAGGCTCACCGTCATGGCGTAAACGCCCACCACCGTGGAGCCGATGTTGGCCAGGATGATGAACGAAAGGCCGATGATGCCGAACAGCAGACCACCCACCTGGGTCAGGAACAGGGTGGGGTCACCGCCGGAGGCGGGCACGACCAGGCCTGCGTAGAGACCGATCAGCGAGACCATCGCGACGGGGACGCCGAGGCCAGCAATGCTGGGCCACAGGGCGCGGCGCGCACTGGGCACCAGGCGCACCATGCCGCCCACATAGGGCCACCAGCCCACCGCGGAGGCGATCAGCAGCTCGACGCCGGTCGTGACGTTGAAGGCCTTGTCCGGCGAGGGAGCGCTGGGCTTGGCGTCGAGGAGTCCCGAGACTCCGACCTTGTTCACCAGCAGGACCATGACCACGCAGGAGAGCACCAGGACCCCCCCGGCGATCCACTTCTGGGAGTCGCGGACCGCGTCGGGGCCCTTGCGCGCGATCGACCAGACCCACAGGGCTCCGAGCAGCATCGCGAGGGTGGCAACCCAGGCACCGCTGTCCTGGGGCACGACCCCCGCCGCCACCAGGATGGCGTCGGCGGCGCGGCCGAGCACGATGAGCAGCAGCGCGTTCCAGCCGGCGAGGCTGACGAACAGCAGCACGGCCGAAAATCCCCAGCCCCGGGTGCCGAGGAACGCCTTGGAGGCGGAGGTCGAGTCCAGCCCGTACTTCGTGGAGGCAGGCACCAGGGCCAGGATGATGAAGAGCATGCCGATCAGCACGCCCGCCATCATGGCGAAGGAGCCCGCCACCGCGCCGAGGTAGTAGCTGACGGTGCCGCCGATGATGAAGCACCAGGTGGCCACCGACGTGGAGGCGGAGGACGCCAGCAGGTCCAGCCCGGTCCAACTCCGCTCCGACAGCAGCAGGGGGACGCCATCGCTCCCGCCGGACCTCTTCGGGGCGCTCATGCCAGCCACGCGAGGGTGATGAACAGCACCGGAGCCACGAGGCACGCGGCCAGCAACACCAGGTAGTCATTGCGGACGAACGACTCGCCCTCGTTCTCCGGCGAGGTGGCCGCTCGGAAGCGCTCAGCCACGTCGGCGGGCAGCCCAGCAGGCTCCCGGCGTCGAGACCGAGCGGGGGTGACGGGGGGAGACCCCAGGGGTTGATCTGCAGCGGACGCGCTCATGGATCCTCCAGCGTGATTGTGAACCGATCGGGCCCCCGGTCGGCGACGGGGAAGCCGAGACCCCCGCCGAGTTGGAGGACTATGGCGGCGCTCACAGTCCAATATTTCTGTAATAATTGTCAAGCGCTTCGGGTGATCGCGTTCACATGTCGCCGGGGAACGGCTGATGGCCGCGACAACCGTCCGCCTGCGAGGTCACTCCAGGCTTGCGTAGACGTACTGCGCCTTGTGCACCTTGAGCTCCATCAGCGTTTCGACCCCCTCGACGCCGGCCAGGGCCCCGATCCGCTCACTGATGAGCCGGAACAGGCTCTCCTGGTCCTCGCACACGATTTGGACGAACAGGTCGGCGCGGCCCACGGTGCTCGAGACATACATGGCCTCGGGCCAGCTCGCGATCGCCTCCACCACCGTCATGGTCGCGGAAGGCCGCACCCGCAGGAAGAGGCTGCTGAGCACGCCGTACCCGAGCGCGGCGGGGTCGACGAAGCCGAGGATCTGCAGGACGCCGTTCTCGCGCAGCCGGTTCACCCGGAAACGGACCGTGGCCTCGGAGGCGCCGATCGTGCGGGCGATGTCGCGGAACGAGCGACGGCCGTCGAGCTGCAGCTCGTGCAGCACCGCCCGGTCGAGGTCGTCGAGCTGGTGGGGGGAACGGTGCGCCGACCAGCCGACACCGGAACCCGCATCGGGGGTCTCTGACACCCTCGCAGCATAGCCGTGAGCCCGGGGGTTGTGCGCAGGAAGGGAAACTTAGGCTTACGGAACCCGGATGACTCTGCGCGGTGTGTTGCGTGTTTCGGAATAAGTCCCAGACTTTCTTGCGCAAAGAGCAAGGTACGGCCTACCGTGCTCCGAGTCACACGAAGGAGCGACCATGACCACCCACGCAGAACCGCGGCCTCGTACAGGCGCGCTCGTCGAGACGCTGCCCGCGTCGTACTACACCGACCCGACGATCCTGGAGATCGAGCAGAAGGAGATTTTCGCCAAGACCTGGCAGTACGTCGGCACCGTCGACGCGCTGGCCAAGCCGGGCGACTACATCACGACCACCCTCGTCGACACCCCGATCATCGTCTCCCGCTCGCGCGACGGGGTCCACGCGATGGTCAACGTGTGCCGTCACCGGTTCTCCGAGGTCGCCAGCGGGTGCGGCAACACCCGCGCCTTCAAGTGCCCCTACCACGCGTGGACCTACGGCCTCGACGGGACGCTCGTCGGCGCGCCCCGCTCGGAGCAGATCGACGACTTCGACAAGTCGCAGCTCCCCCTGACCAAGCTGCCGGTGGCGGTGTGGGGGCCCCTCGTCTTCGTCAGCCTCGACCCGCAGGTGGGGGCGTTCCGGGACTGGATCGGGCCCGTCGAGGCGTCGCTGCGCGAGGCCAACGTGAACTTCGAGTCGCTCACGATGCGCAAGCGCACCACCTTCGACATCGCCGGCAACTGGAAGATCGTCGCCGAGAACTACCTCGAGTGCTACCACTGCCTCGTCGCGCACCCGAACTACTCCCGGACGTTCGACACCAGCGCCCTCGGCTACACGTTCGCCACCGACGCTCACACGTTCATCTCGAACACCGCGCCCCAGGACCGGGTTCTCCACGACGCCGCGGCGGCGCCGTACAAGGCGGACGGCCCGATCGGCGTGAACCAGAACGACTACGTCTGGCCGAACTTCGCGCCGATGACATGGCCGGGCCAGAACAACCTGCTGATCTACTCCTTCCGGCCCACGGCCGTCGACCACACGATCGGCTACTTCGACTACTTCTTCGACCCCGACAGCGACCCCGACGTGGAGCGCGACTTCATGGCGTTCCTCGACGAGGTCGGCGCCGAAGACGTGCCGCTGATCGAGTCCGTGCAGCGCGGTATGGCCAGCGGCCTGATCGACACCGGACGCCTCGTCCCAGACGAGAACCAGATCGAGCACTTCCAGAAGCTGACCAGGGACGCCATCCACGGTGGCTCGGCCCGTTGAGCCGACCGGCTCACCGACAGCACCCTGCCTAGAAGGAAGACACGCGTGATCTCGCACGACGAACATCGGCTGGACGTTGAGGTCGTGGGAATCGAGGAGGTCGCCGTCGGCGTCCGTGCCGTCCACCTGGCCCAGGTGGACGGCACGGACCTCCCGCCGTGGACGCCCGGGGCCCACATCGACATCCACCTGGGGCCACTGACCCGCCAGTACTCGCTGTGCGGCCGGACCGACGACCTGGCCACGTGGCGGATCGGCGTCCTGCTGGAGCCGGAGAGCCGGGGCGGTTCGCAGTTCGTGCACAGCCTCGAGCGCGGCGACAAGCTGGCTGTGGTGGGCCCGCGCAACAACTTCATCCTCCAGCCGGCAGCGGAGTACCTCTTCGTGGCCGGCGGGATCGGGATCACCCCGTTGCTCCCGATGATCGCGGCCGTCGAGGCCCGGGGGCTCCCCTGGCGGCTGCTCTACGGCGGCCGGCGGCGCGCGAGCATGGCGTTCCTGCCGGAGCTCGAGGCGTACGGCGACCGGGTGCTGATCTCGCCCCAGGACGAGGGCGGGCACCCGGACATCGCGGGGGCGCTCCTCCGGTGCAGCCCCGGGGTGCACGTGTACTGCTGTGGGCCCGAGCCGCTGCTCGCCGCGGTCGAGGAGCGGACGCAGGCGCTCCCGGCCGGGTCCACGCACGTCGAACGGTTCCGGCCGCGCGCGGCCGACCCCGACGCCGCGGCGGACGCCGCCTTCGAGGTGGTGCTCGAGCGCTCCGGCGTGACCGTGCAGGTGCCGGCGGACGAGCCCATCGTCGACGCGCTGCTGCGCGCCGGCGTCGCAGTCGACACCTCCTGCCGGGAGGGAATCTGCGGCAGCTGCGAGACCCGCGTGCTCGGCGGCGTTCCCCTCCACCGCGACAGCCTCCTCAGCGACGAGGAGCAGGCGGCCAACGACACCATGATGGTCTGCGTAGGCCGCTCGCGGACCCCGCGACTGGTGCTGGATCTGTGACCGGCGTGGGCCCCTCGCCGACCCGGACCCGGCACCCGGAAGAGGCCCTCCTGCCGGCTCCCTGGAGCCGCTCGGACCGCACCCTGCCCCGCCGGGTCGTGCGGCCCCTCCAGCAGCTCGGCGCCACGGCCACGGCCGGCGCCGTCGTGATGATGGTGGGACTGCTGGTCGCGCTGGTCCTCGCCAACTCCCCGCTCGCCGGTCACTACGAACAGTTCTGGAGCTCCCCCGTCACCGTCACGGTGGGCCGCTGGACCGGGCTTTCGGGCCACTCCCTGCGTGACTGGGTCAACGACGCGGCCATGGCGGTCTTCTTCTTCCTGGTCTCCCTGGAGATCAAGCGCGAGATGGTCGACGGCGAACTGCGCGACCCGCGGACGGCCGCGTTGCCGATCGCGGCGGCCTTCGGTGGGATGGTCGTCCCTGCGCTCATCTACACCGCGGTCAACCTCGGCGGCCCCGGGCAGCACGGGTGGGGTGTCCCGATGGCCACCGACATCGCCTTCGCGGTGGCGGTGCTCACCGCCGTGGGCGACCGCGTCCCGACCGGCGCCCGGCTCTTCCTCCTGACGCTCGCGATCGTCGACGACCTCGGGGCCATCGTCGTGATCGGGGTGTTCTACACCCAGGGGGTCGTGGCGAGCTGGATCGGCCTCGCCGTCCTCACCGTCCTCGCGGCCCTCGTGCTGCGCCGCGCGCACGTCCGGGCGCTGGCCGTGTACGCCGCGCTGGCGATGCTCTGCTGGTACGCGTTGCTGCAGTCCGGCGTGCATCCCACCATCGCCGGCGTCGTGTTCGCCTTCCTGACGCCCGCCCGTCCGTTCCACGCCCGGGCGCCGTACCTGGCGTGGGTGCGCTCGCTGGTGCACGCTGACTCCCCGAAGGCGCACTCGCTGCGCGAGCTGCGACGGATGACCGTCGAGGCCGAGTCACCATTGGAGCGACTGGAGTGGCGGCTCACCCCGTGGGTCACCTTCGTCGTGCTGCCCGTCTTCGCCCTGGCCAACGCCGGGCTCCCCATCGACCTCGGCAACCTCCGCGACCTCCATCAGGCCCCGGTGGCCCTGGGGATCGTGCTGGGCCTGGTGCTCGGCAAGACCATCGGGATCCTGCTCGCCGTCTGGCTGGTCAGCCGCACGCCGCTGGCGGTCCTGCCGACCGGGGTCTCCTGGCTCCAGCTCGCGTCGGTCGCGATGTGCGCCGGCGTCGGCTTCACCGTCGCGCTGTTCGTGGCCGGCCTCGCGTTCACCGACGCAGCGTCCGCGGACGCGGCGCGGATGGGCATCCTGGTGGGCAGCACGCTCGCGGCGGTCCTGGGCTACGGAGCGCTGCGCGCCACCTCTCGTCCACCACTCCCGGTCGAGGCGTCGGGCGCGTCGTACCCGTCGTACTGAAGCAGGGTCGCCGCCAGGCGCAAGGTGAGCTCGCGCATCCGGGGGCCGGTCATCCCGTCGGGGTCCGAGGCGATGTTCAGCTCGCAGCCGTCGATGTGGCTCAGCAGCAGCTCGACGACGTCGGGGACGGACGTGACCGGCGTGAAGATGCCGGCCTTCGTGCCGTCCTCGACGGTCTCGCGGACCAGCGCATACCACTTGTTGTAGATCGACCGGAACCCCTCGCGCATGCTGGGGATGCGGGCCGACGCGGTGGCGAACTCCACCCAGACCATGCAGTGGGTGCGCAGCCCTTCCCGGAGGGCCAGCTGGCTCACCAGCGCGTCCAGGCGCTCCCATGGCGGGGGGTTCGAGGCCAACAGGACGCCCCACTCCTGCAGCAGGTCCTCGCTGGCCTGGCGGAACGCCTCGGCGACCAGCTCGTCGCGGGTCTCGAAGTAGTGCTGGAGAAGCCCGGTGGACACGCCCGCCGCGCGGGCGACGTCGCGCAGCCGCAGGTTGTCGTAGCCGGTCACGGCCACGCACTCGACGGCTGCCCGCAGCACCGCGGTGCGGCGCTCCTCGGCGGTCAGGTCCCGACCCACGCGGAGCGATCGGGGGGCCACGGCGTTCCTCCTCGGTACGGGCAGGGTGTCGGACGGCTCCTCACGGGTGCGAACCGTCGTCGTCAGTATGACGGATGGCGCAGTGACACCGGCGCAGCCCGGTCGCCGGGATCCGCTCAGACGCCCACGTTCTCGAGGGGGAAGGCCCGCCCGGCGGTCAGCCCGCCGTCGACCACGATCGCCTGGCCGGTGACGAAGGCGGCGTCGGCCGAGGCGAGGAAAGCGGCGACGCCGGCGATCTCGTCGGGTGAGGAGATGCGGCGCAGCGCGTGCACCCCCGCGGCCTGGGCGCGGGCGCGCTGCGGGTCGGGCTGCGCGTCGTAGAACTGCTCGAGCATGTCGGTCGAGACATAGCTGGGACAGATGCTGTTGCAGCGCACGCCCTCGGGACCGTGGTCCAGCGCCATCGCCCGGGTGAGCGCAAGGACGGCACCCTTCGAGGCGCTGTAGGCGGCCAGCCCCGGCTCCGCCCAGAACCCGTCCACGGACGCGATGTTGATGAGCGATCCGCGGGTACGGCGCAGATGGACCATCGCGTGCCTGCTCACCAGGAAGACGCCCCGCACGTTGACCTCCATGACCTCGGTCCACACGTCGAGACTGGTCTCCTCCACGGTGCCCTCGCGCTCCACCGCGGCGTTGTTGACGACCACGTCGAGGCGGCCGTGCCGTTCGACCACCTGCTCGATCGCCGCACGGACCTCGTCGTCCCGCGCCACGTCGGCGATGAGGTGCTCCACCGAGGCCATCGGCGCACCGCCCGGCGACGTCCGGCTCAGGCCGACCACGCGGGCGCCCTCGGCCGCGAACCGCTCGGCGATCGCGGCGCCGATCCCGCGGGAGGCCCCGGTCACCAGCGCAACCTTGCCGGTGAGCCGGCTCCCGGGGCTGGTCGTCGGGCCGCTCACAGTGCGTGCCCGACCCGCATGCCCTCGAGGATCGCCTCCTCCACGGTGCGGGGGGCCACGCAGTCGCCGACGGCGTGCACCTCGGGCCTCTGGTCGGCCGGCAGGGCCGCCAGCTCGTCGGCGAGCGTGGTGTCGGGTGCGTGGCCCTGGGCGAGGACCACGGCGCTGATGCCCTCCACCAGCACCGGCTCGTCGGTCAGCACGTGCTGCAGGTACGCGGTGTCGTCGTCGGCACCGAACAGCCGGGTCAGCGGGATGACCGTCACCCCCGCCCGGAACATCTGCTTGAGAAGCTCGTCGCGGGCGTACTGCTGGAGCAGCTCGCCGGCCTGGTAGCCGATGGTGGCCAGCGTGACCCGTCGACCGCGCTCGGCGAGCATGGTCGCGGTGCCGATGCCCACCCAGTCCCCGCGCCAGTCGGCGACCAGCACCGGGCCCGGGGGCGGAACCTCGCCCCGGATCACGTCCCAGGCCTCCAGCACGACGGCCTCGTCGGAGAACTCGAAGTTCGGCCGGTAGGGCTGTGCGCCGGTCGCGACCACCACCGCGTCGGGCGACTGCTCCGCGATGAAGGCGGCGTCGACCCGAACCCCGGTCGCGATCTTGACGTTGCTGCGCGCCGCCTCGTTCACCAGGTTCGTCACCGCTCCCCCGAATTCCGCACGGCCGGGGAGCTGCTCGGCCAGCAGCACCTGCCCGCCGACCCGCCGGCCGGCCTCGTAGACGGTCACCCGGTGTCCGCGCTGGGCGGCGACCACGGCCGCCTTGAGACCGCCGGGGCCGCCTCCGACCACCATCACCTCGCGCGACTCGCGAACGGGGACCTTGAGGTCGTACAGCAGCTCGCGGCCGGTCTCGGGGCGCTGGATGCACGAGATCGGGTAGCCCGCGTGGAAGTGACCGATGCACGCCTGGTTGCAACCGATGCAGGCCCGGATACTGTCGAACTCCTCCCGCTCGGCGAGGTTCGGCATCTCGGGGTCGCAGATCAGGGCCCGGGTCATGCCGATCGCGTCGGCGTCCCCGCGCTCGAGGACCAGCTCGGCGTCCTGGGGCTGGTTGATCCGTCCGGCCACGATGACCGGCACCGACACCCGCCGCTTCACGCGCGCGGACAGCGGGGCGGTGTAGCCCGGTTCCCACGCCATCGAGGGCACGATGTGGTCGGACCCGGCCAGGGTCGCCGAGCTGCCGCGGGTGACCGACACGTAGTCCAGCAGGCCCGCACCATCGAGGGTCGCCAGCGCCTCGAGGGCGTCGTCGGCGCTCAGGCCGTCCGGGCCGTCCTCGCCGATGCTGATCCGCACGCCGACGGCCATCTTGCCGTCCGTGCGCCGTCGGACCGTCTCCAGCACCTCCCGCAGGAACCGCAGGCGGTTCTCGAACGAGCCGCCGTACTCGTCGGTGCGCAGGTTGGTGCTGGGGCCGAGAAACTGGGCCGGGAGGTAGCCGTGCGACGCGACGATCTCGACGCCGTCCAGGCCCGCCGCCTGCAGGCGCTGCGCGGCCGCCCCGAAGCCCTCGACCACCTCGCGGACGAGGCCGACGTCCATGGCCCGCGGGAAGACCCGGAACCGCTCGTTGGGGACGGCCGAGGCGGCGTACGAGACACCCAGCGATCCGTCCTCGCTCTCCATGACCTCGCGCCCACCGTGGAAGAGCTGGGCGTAGACGAGACATCCGTGCTCGTGGCCCACGTCCGCGAGCCGACGGTATCCGGGGATGCACTCGTCGGTGTGCGCCATGAGGGCGTGCGAGGTGTACTTGGCGCTCTCGTGCACCCCCCCGACCTGGAGCACGATGAGTCCCGCGCCGCCGGCGGCGCGGGCGGCCTGGTAGGCCACCAGCTGGTCGGTGACGAGCCCGTCCTCGATCATCACCGTGTCATGCCCGGTGGACACGATCCGGTTCTTCAGCTCGGTGGGTCCGATGCGCAGGGGCGTGAACAGTCGGGTGAGCATGAGGACCACTTTCTACGGAGAATCAATAATACGAAGATATGGGATACCGCCGCGCTTAGCCGGCGAAGCGCCACCCCGAGTCTGGGGTGGGTGGCAGAGCGTCGGAATCGTCCGCTCGTTCGAATCGGGGCGGGCGATTCAGACCACCGTACGACTCACTCAGCCTCGCGGGTGATGCGCCGAGCGACCAGCGCCATCCAGAACATCGCGATGTCGGCCGAGCCCCTCGTGCTCCGTCCGCTCAGCGTCTCGATCTTGCGCAGCCGGTAGCCCAGCGTCTGCCGATGGATCATCAGGCGCCGGGAGGACTCCACCCAGCTGCGGTCGGTGGAGAGGAACACCTCGAGGGTGTTCACCAGGTCCGAGCCGTGGGCCTCGTCGTGCTCCATCAGGCTGCCGAGGATCATCCGGGTCGCGAAGTGGGCGTCGGCCAGGGTCCGCGGCAGGAAGAGCGGGGCGGCTGTCGTGTAGTCGGCGACCCCGCCACCGGCTGCGTGCGCCGCCTGCAGGGCCCACGAGGCCTGCCGGGTGCTGTCACCGACGTGCTGCAGCGACGAGCTCGACGCCGAGATGCCCAGCGCCGGCACGTGGGGCGTGAGCAGCTCGACGGCCTCCCCCGCGTCGGCGGTGAGCACCATCAGGAAGCCGTGCTCGCCCAGCTCGCAGGACAGGTGGGGCAGGGGCGCGTCGCCCATCAGCAGCCGCACCGTCGGCAGATGGGCCGCGTCGAACCCCACCACCGTCAGCGGCTCCGCCGCCGCCAGCCCGACCTGACGCAGGCTCAGCTGGGCCGCGTCGAGGCCCAGGGTGCCGTGGATGACCTGGCGGAAGATCTCTTCGCCGTCGAGGTCGGCCCGCTCCCGGTCCCGGGTGATCCGTTCGACTTCCATCGCGATCAGGCTCTGGGCATGCAGCAGCACGAAGACATCGACGTCGACCTCGCCGGGACCCTCGGCAACCAACATGCAGGCGCGGTGGGTCGACAGCGCCAGCGCGGTCGCCGTCACCGCACCGTCGGACTCCAGGTTGATCCGCGCCGGCAGGCGGTCCAGCTGGCCGCACAGACGATCGGCCAGCTCCTCGACCACCCCGCGGGCGAGGGGCTGGCCCTCGCGCATCACCTCACTGGCGTACCGCACGTCGACGACGTGCAGGCGGTGCCCGAGCTCCGCGGACAACCGGCTCAGCAGGGACGCGTCGCCGAACGTGGCCGTGCGGGCGAGCTCGTAGAGCCGGCTCAGCCGGGCGATCCGGCGGATCTGGCCGCTCTGGCTGGCCAGCGCCACCGTGCGCCCCAGCGCCGCGAAGGGGATCGTGTGGCTCACCGTGATCACCGGGAACGCGAGCCGGTCCGCCTCGGCCGCCATCGCCGCCGAGATGGGCGGCCCCTTGAGATCGTCGCCGATCGCGACGCCGGCGACACCGTGCTCGCGCAGCCGCCGCACGAAGCGGACCTGTGCTGCGTCGTCGCGCGGCACGCACATGCCGACGGTCATCAGCAGCTCGTCGGCACCGACCCAGTTCCACGGGTCCTCGAGCTCGCAGGAGTGCGCCCACACCACCCGTCGGCGTCCGCCGTCGGCGCCGGCGATCACGGTGCAGCCAAGCTGCTCCATGGCCACCAGGTCGTCGATGGTCAGGCCGGACATACGTTCACCTCAGCGGGGTCGCGGGGCCGGGGGCGATCACGGTCCGCCGGTGTCGCGCAGCGTACCCAGACCCACGAGACAACGGCGGCCCGTCCGTCGTCAGCCGGGGATCAGGGTGTACTTGGAGGCGAGGTACTCCTCGATTCCCTCGGCGCCACCCTCCCGGCCGATTCCCGAGTGCTTGACGCCACCGAAGGGCGCGGCCGCGTTGGACAGGATCCCGACGTTGAGCCCCATCATCCCGGTCTCCAGCCGGTCGATCATCCGCGTGCCGCGGGCGAGGCTCTCGGTGAAGACGTAGCTGACCAGCCCGTACTCGGTGTCGTTGGCCAGGCGCACGGCCTCGTCCTCGTCGTCGAACTCGACGATCGTGACCACCGGACCGAAGATCTCCTCGGCCAGGATCTCGCAGCCGAGCGGCACGCCCCGCAGGACCGTGGGCCGGTAGAACGCACCCTCGCCCTCGCCTACCGAACCCCCGGTGACGACCTCGGCGCCCCGGGCGACGGCGTCCTGCACGAGCGCGTCGACCCTGCGGGCCGCCTCGTCATGGATGAGCGGACCCACCTCCACCTCCGGGTCCGTGCCGCGGCCGATCCGCAGCGCAGCAACCCGCTCGGCGAGGCGGGCGGTGAACTCGTCGGCCACGGACCGGTGGACCAGGAACCTGTTGGCCGCCGTGCACGCCTGGCCGATGTTGCGGAACTTCGCCTGCAGGGCGCCCTCCACGGCCTTGTCCAGGTCGGCATCCTCGAAGACCAGGAACGGCGCGTTGCCGCCGAGCTCCATCGACGTGCGCAGGACGTTGTCGGCCGCCTGTCGCATCAGCACCTTCCCCACCCTGGTGGAGCCGGTGAAGCTGACCTTGCGCAGGCGGCGGTCGGTCATCAGCGCCTCCGAAACCGCCGGTGCCTGCAGGGTGGTGACGACATTGAGGACGCCGGGCGGCAAGTCTGCCTCCTCGAACAGGGCCGCCAGGACCAGCGTGGTCAACGGCGTGAGGTCCGCCGGCTTCAGCACCACCGTGCATCCCGCCGCCAAAGCCGGCGCGATCTTGCGGGTGGCCATGGCGAGCGGGAAGTTCCACGGCGTGATCAGGTAGCAGGGGCCCACCGGGCGCTGCGAGACGACCATCTGCCCCGTCCCCTCGGGGTTGCGGCCGTAGCGACCGTTGATCCGGACGGCCTCCTCGGAGAACCACCGCAGGAACTCGCCGCCGTACCCGACCTCACCACGCGCCTCGGCCAGCGGTTTGCCCATCTCGAGGGTCATCAGCAGGGCAACCTGGTCCGCCCTCTCGTGCAGCAGCTCGAAGACCGTGCGCAACACCCGGGAGCGCTCGCGGGGGCTGGTGGCCGCCCACCCGGCGGCGGCCGCCTCCGCGGCGTCGAGAGCAGCCAGGGCGTCCGACACCCCGGCGTCAGCCACCTCCGCCAGGACGAGGCCGGTGGCAGGGTCGCACACGGGGAACGTCGCCTGGTCGGCCGCAGCGGTCCACGCGCCACCGATGAACAGCCCGGTTGGCAGGGCGTCGAGCAACGCCGACTCGGCGGCGGGGGTCACGGCAGGCATGGGCGAATCACTCCAGAGATGGCTGGGCGCCGTCGCGGGCGAATGGCGCGAAGGGGGAACGCGATCAGGCGCCGACGGTGATGACGGCGTAGGACTTCACGATGGTCTCCTCGACCACCCAGCGACCGGCCCAGCCCTCCTCGAGCACGGCGACGGAGCCGGGGCCGAGCTCGGTGACGGTCCCGTCGTCGTGGACCAGGCGGCCCCGACCCGAGGCGATCGTCACGGACTCGACGTAGCCCTGGTGAACCGTCGTGAACTCACCGGGCGAGATCTGCCAGAGGCCCAGTTCGCTGTGCTCGTCCTTGTACAGCACCACAGTGTTGGCCTGCGGAGAGCCCGACAGGACGCGCCCGGAGGCGATGGGCTCGGCTTCGGGCCAGGCCACGTTGTCGAAGTGAGCGGTGTTCACGGCGGTGTCTCCTTTGGTATTGGGTGTGCCGCGCGTGCGCACCGACTCCAGGATGGTCGGTTGCGTGCCCGTCCCCTGGAGGATCCTAGGAGGTGGCATCAGCAGACGGCATTGGCCAGCACTATGAACCTGGGCCACCATCCCATCCGGCAGTACAACCGTCAGGCGGCACTCTTCCCCGCGGGGGCGTGATCATGGAGCCGCCCGAGTTTCACAGCTCGAGGAACGCGCCAGCTTCGAGAAGATGGCATCCTCAGCTGCGCTGACATACCGCATCGGTCTCGATGGAGATCCAGAACCTCCGCGTCTACGAGCGCCGGGGCCTGGTCGATCCCGATCGCACGCCGGGAGGGTCACGGCTCTACAGCCCCGACGACATCGACCGCCTGCACCGGATCCGCGAGCTCCTCGCCGACGGCCTCAACCTGGCCGGCGTCGCGCGCGTCGTCGCCCTCGAGGACCGGGTCGGGTGCCGGAGGAGCGGCTCGCCCGCAAAACTCGCAATGACACGAGCCCGGCCGACCCTTGCAGGTCGACCGGGCTCGTGGCGTCAGGCAGGAAGTCAGTCGAGGTCGAACCGGTCGAGCTCCATGACGTGGGTCCAGGCCGCGACGAAGTCACGGACGAACTTCTCCCGGGCGTCGCCGCTGGCGTAGACCTCGGCGAGGGCCCGCAGCTGCGAGTTGGCACCGAAGACCAGGTCGACCGCGGTGGCGGTCCACTTCAGGTCGCCGGTGGCGACGTCGCGGATCTCGTAGACGTTCTCCTCCGACTCCGACACCTTCCACTGCGTGCCCGCGGACAGCAGGTTGGCGAAGAAGTCGTTCGACAGCACGCCGGGCCGGTCGGTGAGGACGCCGTGCGGCGCGCCGCCGACGTTGGTGCCGAGCGCACGCAGGCCGCCGACGAGCACCGTCATCTGCGGGGCGGTGAGGCCGAGCAGGTAGGCGCGCTCGAGGAACAGCTTCTCAGGCTGCTGCTTCTCCCCCGCCCGCAGGTAGTTGCGGAAGCCGTCGGCCCGCGGCTCGAGGACGCGGAAGGAGTGGACGTCGGTCTGCTCCTGCGTGGCGTCGGTGCGGCCGGCGTGGAACGGCACGGTCACGTCGACACCCGCGTCCTTCGCGGCCTTCTCGACCGCGGCCGAGCCCGCGAGCACGATCAGGTCGGCGAGCGAGACCTGCGCGCCACCGGCCGCATTGAACTCGGTCCGGATGCCCTCGAGCTTCTCGAGGACGCTCGCCAGCTGCTCGGGCTGGTTGACCGCCCAGCCGCGCTGCGGCTCGAGGCGGATGCGGGCACCGTTGGCGCCGCCGCGCTTGTCGGTGGCGCGGAAGGTCGCGGCCGACGCCCAGGCGGTGGTGACCAGCTCGGAGACGGAGAGCCCCGAGTCGAGGACCTTCGCCTTGAGGGTGGCGACGTCGGCGTCGCCGATCAGCTCGCCCTCGACGGCCGGGACCGGGTCCTGCCACAGCTGCGGCTCGGGGACCCAGGGGCCGAGGAAGCGCTCGACCGGGCCCATGTCACGGTGCAGCAGCTTGTACCAGGCCTTGCCGAAGGCCAGCGCGAACTCGTTGGGGTTCTCCAGGAAGCGCCGCGAGATCTTCTCGTACTCCGGGTCGAAGCGCAGCGCGAGGTCGCTGGTGAGCATGGTCGGCTTGCGCTTCGGCGAGTCGGCGGTCGGGCCGGGGATGATGTCCTCGGCGTCCTTCGCGACCCACTGGTACGCGCCGGCCGGGCTCTTGGTCAGCTCCCACTCGTAGCCGAAGAGGAGCTTGAAGAAGTCGTTGCTCCACCGGGTCGGCGTCGTGGTCCAGGTGACCTCGAGGCCGGAGGTGATCGTGTCGGCGCCCTTGCCGGAGCCGAAGGAGCTCTTCCAGCCGAGGCCCTGGTCCTCGAGCGGGGCCGCCTCGGGCTCGGGGCCGACGAGGTCGGCATCGCCGGCTCCGTGGGTCTTGCCGAAGGTGTGGCCGCCGGCGATGAGGGCGACGGTCTCCTCGTCGTTCATCGCCATCCGGGCGAAGGTGTCGCGGATGTCGCGGGCCGAGGCCAGCGGGTCGGGGTTGCCGTTGGGGCCCTCGGGGTTGACGTAGATGAGGCCCATCTGGACGGCGCCGAGGTTCTCCTCGAGCTCGCGCTCACCGGCGTACCGCTCGTCGCCGAGCCAGGTGTCCTCCGGTCCCCAGAAGATCTCCTCGGGCTCCCACACGTCCTCGCGGCCGAAGCCGAAGCCGAACGTCGAGAAGCCCATGTCCTCGAGCGCCACGTTGCCGGCGTAGACGAGCAGGTCGGCCCACGAGACCTTCTGGCCGTGCTTCTGCTTGACCGGCCACAGCAGGCGGCGGGCCTTGTCGAGGTTGGCGTTGTCGGGCCAGCTGTTGAGCGGGGCGAACCGCTGGCCGCCGTCGCCGGCGCCGCCGCGCCCGTCGTAGATCCGGTAGGTGCCGGAGGCGTGCCAGCTCATCCGGACGAAGAGGCCGCCGTAGTGGCCGAAGTCGGCCGGCCACCAGTCCTGCGAGCTGTTGAGCACCTCGACGATGTCGCGCCGGAGCTCGGCGAGGTCGAGCTTCTTGAACTCCTCGGAGTACTTGAAGTCCGGGGCCAGCGGGTTGCCCTTCGACGAGTGCGCGTGCAGCACCGACAGGTCGAGCTGGTTGGGCCACCAGTCCTGGTTGGTGTGGGGCCGTCCGGCCTTGGCGGTGGGCGAGTCGATCGCCGGGTTCTCGCTCTCGCTGCCCTGCGCGGCTGCGGAGTCGTGCGCCACGGGGCAGCCCGCCTCCGCCTTCCGGTCCACGCCCTGCGGGCTCGTGGGTCCGTTGTCCTGGGTGTCGCTCATCTGCTTCCTTCCGGACGGGGGTTCATCGAGGGGATGGGGTCGGTCGCGCAGTCGGGGCAGGTGCCCCAGTAGACGACCTCCGCCTCGTCGACCACGAAGCCGTGGTCGTCGGAGGCGGTCAGACAGGGGGTGTGGCCGACGGCGCAGTCGACATCGGCGATCGCACCGCACGAGCGGCAGACCACGTGGTGGTGGTTGTCGCCGACCCGGGTCTCGTAGCGCGCGATCGCGCCGGCGGGCTGGATGCGGCGGACGAGGCCGGCGTCGGTGAGGGCCCGCAGCACGTCGTAGACGGCCTGGTGCGAGACGGCGCCGAGGTCGGCGCGCACGTGTCCGATGACGGCGTCGGTGTCGACGTGGGGGTGGTCGTGCAGGGCGGCCAGGACCGCCAGCCGCGGCCTGGTCACCCGGAGGGAGGCCGAGCGCAGTTGGCTCTCGAAGTCCGGCGTCCGCATGTCCCGACCCTAGGGGACGAGACTGGATCTGATCAAGTTTGGCGGGCCGCATGGGTCGGTCGGCTTCGGGCATGAAGACCTGGAGACGTTCTGCCAGGACGACGTGTGGCGCAACCGCGTCGGACGGACCGCCGAGCCGCTGCCCGGCGAGTACCGCACCCGCCAGGCCGCGGTCGAGGTCGCTCGCAGCGAGGCCCGCATCCGCGGGGTCGCGCACGTGATCCGGCGTACGGACGGCACGGTCGAGGAACGGAACCGGTACGCCCGCCGGAGCGACGAGATCCCCGGCTGACACCCACCCGCGGTGCGGCCGGTACGCGAGCTAGGAGGAGGTCTCCGCCTCCGCGATGAGCCGCTCGGCCTCGGGCGCATCGCCCTCGGCGACCAGCACGCGCACACCCGAGGTCAGCTGCCACTGGGGCTCGGTGCCACCGCCGTCGTCGGCCGAGACGACGGCCTCGATGCCGTACGAGTCGAGCATGCCCGCGATCAGTTGGGCCTCGACGGTGGAGCCGACCCGGGCGACCACGGTGCGTTCCGACATGCGTCCAGCGTCGCACACCGGGCGTAGGTCAATGGCCGCGAAGCGGCTCCAGACCGGAGAACGGCCCTTTACCCTCCACTCATGCGCTCTCGGCACCCGGCGGTCCTCGTCCTGGTCGCAGCCCTCCTGCTGGCCCTCCCGGCAACGGCGTCCGCGCGCCCGGACGACCGGTCGACCGCGGCGCGGGCGGCGCTGCCCACGCCCGGACCGCCGCAGGACCTGCACACGACCGTGGTGGGCGGCGAGAACGCGATCCGGGTGACGTGGAGCGCCCCGACGACCGGGGTCCCGGTGGGCCTGGCCTACGAGGTCCTCCTCGACGGCGTGGTCGTCGGCGGCGACCCGGTGCCGATCATCGGCACGTCGTACACGATCGACAGCGGGCTCACCGTCGGGGACACGTACGACGTCGCCGTGCGCGCGACCCTCGGCGTGGTCACCGGCAAGGAGGCCGACACCGAGCAGACGATGTACATCGCGCCGGTCACCACGGTGCAGTCGGCCAACCCGTCCAACCCGCTGGCCGGCGTCGAGTGGGGCGTCTACACCGGCTTCCAGGACCCGGCCGTGATCGGCTGGAACAAGCTCGGCCAGGCCGACCGCGACAAGCTCGCGCCGATCGCGATGATCCACAAGGCGAAGTTCTTCGGCCGCTGGATCGCCGACGGCGACGCGCGGGCCAAGACCGAGCAGTACATCGAGGACGCCCAGGCCGGCGACCCCACCAGGCTGACGATCCTGACGCTCTTCCGGATGTTCCCGTGGGAGGGCGAAGCCAGGGTCGACAAGCGGCTGCCCACGCCGGCCGAGCAGGCGGCGTACAAGAAGTACGTCAACGGGATGGCCCAGGGCATCGGCAGCAACCGGGTCGCGGTCGTGCTCCAGCCCGACGGCTACTTCGCCAAGAAGGCCTACGACGCGTTCGTGAAGAAGCTCGGCCGCAAGCAGGCACTGCTGCCCGCCCGGATGCTCGCCTGGACGTCGAAGACGCTCTCGGCGCTGCCGAACACCACGGTGTACGTCGACATGGGCTCGGAGGACTGGGTGCGCGGCGACGTGGAGCCGGTCGCGAAGTTCCTCAAGCTCAGCGGCGTGCAGTACGCCCGCGGCTTCTCGCTCAACGTCTCGCACAAGAACTACCTCGACCGCGAGGTCCTCTTCGCCAAGGAGGTCTCCCAGGCGCTCGCGAAGATGGGCATCACCGGCAAGCACGCCGTGCTGGACACCTCCGACAACGGCCAGCCCTTCGCCGGGGCCGAGATCAACCCGCGCGGGTCGGACTACACGATGCCCGGCGAGATCGACCCGTGCACCCAGAAGCACCAGGGCGAGCCGTGCACCGCGCTCGGCGTCCCGCCGACCACCGACGTCGACAACGACGCCTGGGGTCTCTCGCCGGCGGTGGACCAGGTCGCCGCCCAGTACGTCGACGCCTACCTCTGGGTCAGCCGTCCGTGGCTGCCCAATCAGGGCGCGGGCGGGATGAAGTTCAGCCGCGACTTCGCGTCGCTGCTGATGAAGACGTGGACGTTCTCGCCGTACTTCACCGGCACGCCGTAGCCACCGTCGGGGGCGTGAGCCGCTCAGGAAATCGGCCGATTGACTTCGCCCCGGGCGGGTATCCCTCTCCGTATGACCGGTCCGACCGAACTCGCAGTCGACTCCGCTGATCTCCAGCAGATCGCGTCGATCCTGGACAGCGCCGGCAGTGCGCTCTACGGCCACGCGTCCGATCTCGAGGCGACGCCCGACGCCGGCCAGTCCTCCGACGAGGTGGCCAAGGCCCTGCTCGCCCTCTCCAGCGCGGTGGCCGGGCTGGGCCAGCACATCGGCACCCTCGCGGAGAGCACCACCGCCGCCGCCGCCGACTTCAGCAGCACCGACGGCGCGGTCGGCGGGGCCTTCGCCCCGCCGCCGGGGCTGGTGGCGCCATGAGCGTCCTCGAGACCGAGGTGTACGGCGAACCCGCGTCGTGCACCGACACGGCCAGCCAGGCGGGCACCGTCGACACCGCGCTCGGTGACGCCGGCTCCTCGCTCGGCTCGGCCCGCGCGCTGGCCGGATCCTGGCAGGGCCAGGCCGGGGCCGCCTTCGAGGGCCAGGTGGAGGACACCACCAAGGACGCCCACGTGCTGGCGACCCGGGTGCAGGCGATCCAGGCCGCGCTCACCGACTTCGCCGGCGAGCTCACCGTCGTCAAGGACCGGATGGCGCAGGCCCGCCAGGTCGCTGCCCGCGGCGGGGTCGCCGTCGACGGCACCCAGATCGTGCAGCCCACCGCACCCGACGCGATGAGCCAGGGTCAGGTCGAGGCGTTCAACAACAAGGTGGACGCGTGGAACGAGGCGGTCGAGATCGTCGACGGCGCCCGCACCAAGGAGAAGGAAGCCCACCAGAACCTCGCAGACGGCATCAGCAAGTCCACCGGCGACGGCTGGATCGAGGACCTGCTCCAGCGGCTGGGCTTCCTGCCGCCGGACTTCGCCGACGGCCTCGATGTCGGGTCGTGGCTCTTCGGTCTGGGTGGGCTCGGCTTCGGAGCCGGCACGAGCTGGATGGTCAACGGGCGGTACGGCGTCTTCCAGCCCCGCGTGGCCGGCCGCTTCGGCAGCGCCTCGGGCATGGGCTTCTGGGAGCGCGCGGTCGCGTCCGGCAGCTCGGACAACTGGCACGCCACGCCGTACGGCGCGGCCTCCCGCAGCGCCTGGGAGACGGCCGGCAAGTGGGCCGGCCGGGCCGGGGTCGCGGTCACCGCCCTGACCTCCGGCTGGGACCAGTGGCAGGCCGACGCCGACGACCCGTCGCTCGACACCACCGAGAAGGTCACCCGCGCGACCACCAAGGGCGCCTCGACCGCGGCCGGCGCCTGGGCCGGCGCGGAGGGCGGCGCCTGGGCCGGCGGCGCGATCGGCACCGCGATCTGTCCCGGTGTCGGCACCGTGGTGGGCGGCGTCGTGGGCGGCCTGGTCGGTGGCGCGATCGGCGGCTTCGCCGGCGGCGAGCTCGGCGACGCGATCATGGACCCGGTCAGCGACGCGGTCTCGGCCACCGGAGACTGGGTCGGTGACGCCGCGGGTGACGTCGGCGACTTCGCCGGCGACGTCGGCGACGCCGTGTCGTTCTGGGACTGAGGAGTCCGATGGTCTACGTGGTGATGCTCGTCGGCGGCCTGGCGCTCGCCGCCTGGAACGTCTGGCAGCACCTCGGCCGGACGCCGGCCGCACGACGCTGGGCGCGGAGCGTCGGCGGCAGCTGGACGGTGCGCAGCGTCCTCGTCGTACGACCCCTGATCGCGGTCGTCCTCGTGCTGGGTGCCGCCACCGGCCCGACGTCCGACGGGAGCGGCGCGACGATCGCCCTCGGCCTGGGCCTCGCCGTGGCACTCGTCCTGCTCCTGGCCTACCTCGTGCTGCCGCTGCCGGTGCCCGGGTTCGCGCAGCCGGACTGGTACCGGCGCACGCCGAGCGCACGGGCGGCGACCCGTGGCTGACCGGGCCGTCCTGCCGCTCACCCTCCCCGAGGGGTGGGAGGTCCTCGACGACGACTCCGGGCAGACGACGCTGGTCGCGCGCGAGCCCGTCGACGCCGCCCGGCCCGCGGCGTTCCGCGCCAACATCGTGCTCACCGCAGTGCCCCTCGGCGGCCTGGGCTTCCCGGACTGGCAGGCCGGCACCGACGAGGTGCTCCGGCGGGTCCTCGCCGACTACCTGCTGGTGGACCTGGAGAAGCTGACCTTCGCCGGCCGACCTGCGGGCCGCCGGCTGGCGCACCACGCCTCGCCGGCCGGCGAGGCGCTCACGATGGAGCAGTGGTTCACCGCCGGCGACGACCTGGGGCACACGCTCACCGCGACCGTCGAGACCTGGCGGTACGACGAGCTGGCCGACCTCTGCACCCAGGTGGCGCGCAGCTGGCGCCCGGTGGACGAGGCCTGAGCATGCTCATCGACATCGAGCCCACGAGCCACGCCGTCCGCGTCGACCAGGACGGCTTCGACGCCCTCCGCGCCGGGACCGACCCCGACGCGGCGCTCGCCGTCTCCGCAGCGCGGCTCGGCCCGGCGCTCGCCGTCATCGACGACCCGGTGGTCACCCTGACGCTCACGGTCACGGGCGCGCACACCCGCCTCGAGCACCGGGGCTGGGTGGGCAGCGACACCGCGACGCTGCTGGTCGCCCTGCGACCGGAGCTGTTCCAGCTGGTGACCATGCCGCCGGCGTTCCTCACCTCGGCGCTGGTGCGGCTGACGCGGATGCGTCCCCGTCGACCGGACGACGACGGCCCCGACTTCGGGTGGGAGCTCGCGGCCGACTGGGCCGGAGGGTCCCACCGCCTGGTGGCCTCCGACGGACGGGACGGGCTGCGCCTGGTCGACCCGGTCGACGGGACGCCGAGGCCGGTGAGCAACACGGCGGCGTACCGGATCCTGTCGACGCTCCTGCCGACCGACGCCGAGCTGACCGGCTAACCCTCGGCCCAGGTCAGGGCGCCGGGGTCGGCGCCGAGCACCTCGAGTGCGCCCACGCCCATCGCCGCGAGGTCGGCGGCGCGGCCGCCCTCGAGCGTGCACCAGTAGTGCGGGTAGGACGGCCGCGTGCCGGCGGGGTCCGGGTCGCCCGGGGCGAGCCAGCCCAGCGCGCGGAGCCGCTGGTGGTCGGCCTCGCCGATCTCCAGGTCGCCGCCGAAGAGCGTGGACCCCACGCACTCGCCGTAGAGCCAGCCCGGGTCACGGCGGAACTGCACGTAGCGACCGGGCGCGGGCCGGGCGCGCCGGCGCAGGAGGCCATGCTTCTCCGGCACCTCGGCCGGCTCGCCGAGCGTCAGGAAGGCGCCGTCGGGGAGCGCCTCGAGACGGGCGGTGAGCTCGCGGCCCAGGTCGTCGAAGGTCATGGCCGAGTCCTGCCCGATCGGGGAGCCGCGAAACGGCTCAGTGGAAGCGCAGCGTGCCCGGGAACCACCGGTCGGTCCAGAGCTTGTCGGTGCGCACACGGGTGCCGGAGTGCGGCGCGTGCAGCACCCAGCGGTGCCCGTGCTTGAAGCCGGCGTACACGCCGACGTGGTAGACCCCGCCGCCGTCGTAGAAGAAGATCAGGTCGCCGCGCTTCATCGCGCTGCGCTTGATGCGCTTGGCGAAGTGGGCCTGCGCGGACGAGGTCCGCGGGATGTGCTTGAAGCCCGCCTTGCGGTAGCTGTAGTAGGTCAGGCCCGAACAGTCGAACGAGCGGGGGCCGGCGGCGCCGTACACGTACGGGTCGCCCTTCTGGGCCACCGCGACGCTGATGGCGCGGCCGATCCGCTTGGCGGACGGCGACGCCGGGGGCTGCTTGTGGTGGTGGGTGTGCCGGTGGTGCTCACCGGCCCGCGAGAAGCCGGTCGTGGCGTGGGCTTCGGCGGTCGGCGCCGAGGTGAGCAGCCCGAGGGCCAGCGCGCCGCTGAAGGCGAGCCGGAGGCCGGTGCGGCCGGAGGCTCGGACGATCGAGGACAGAGCAGTGGACATGTGCGTGGTTCCTTCCCACGCCTGTGAGGTGAGCTGTCGGGTTCGGGCGAGGAAGGTGCCCGGCCACCGTGCGGTGGCTTCACCCCGAGCGGTCCGAGGACCGCGGAGAACGTGTGGTTCCCCCACTCCTGCCCATTGAGTGTCGTTGAGTCGACCAGGTCGAGCTCAGTGGCCCGGGCCTCGGACGGGCAGGACTCGGCGTGCCCGGGGACCGGTTGTGCTGGTGCAAACGCCAAGGACGGTAGCCAGAGAATTCACACGATCACGAGTCGACATCCCAGGGATTGCGTGGCGCAGGCCACACTCCCCGCGTGAAATCGTCGCAGAAATGGACGAAGGTCACACCTGCCGGGGGCGTTCCGGGCGCTGGCGGCGGCCGCGAGCCCGGGCGACCGCGGTGCGCTGCTGCTCAGTCGACGAGGTCCATCAGGTCCGCGACGGAGTCCACGACGCGGGTCGGGCGGTAGGGGAACGTCTCGACCTGGTCGCGGCGGGTGGAGCCGGTGGTGACCAGGATCGTGCGCAGCCCGGCCTCCAGGCCGCTGATGATGTCGGTGTCCATCCGGTCCCCGACCATCACCGTGGTCTCCGAGTGCGCCTCGAGCCGGTTGAGGGCGCTGCGCATCATCAGCGGGTTGGGCTTGCCGATGAAGTACGGCTGCCGACCGGTGGCGGTGCTGACCAGCGCCGCCACCGAGCCGGTGGCCGGCAGCAGGCCGTGCTGGCTGGGCCCGCTCACGTCGGGGTTGGTGGCGATGAAGCGGGCCCCGCCGGCGACCAGCCGGATCGCCCGGGTGATCGCCTCGAACGAGTAGGTGCGGGTCTCCCCCAGCACGACGTAGTCGGGGTCGCGGTCGGTCATCACGTAGCCGATGTCGTGCAGCGCCGTGGTCAGGCCCGCCTCGCCGACGACGTACGCCGTCCCGCGCGGCCGCTGGTCGTCGAGGAACTGGGCGGTGGCCAGCGCGGACGTCCAGATGGCGTTCTCGGGGACGTCGATCCCGCTGCCGAGCAGCCGGGCCCGGAGGTCGCGCGGCGTGAAGATCGAGTTGTTGGTGAGGACCAGGAACTGCCGGCCGGAGGTCTTGAGCTTCTCGATGAACTCCTGCGCCCCCGGGATCGGCACCTCCTCGTGGACGAGCACGCCGTCCATGTCGGTCAGCCAGGTCTCCACGGGGCGCGTCATGGCGCCATTCTGTCAGCGGCGGGGCAGCAGGACCTGGATGCCGTCGGCGGGGTGGTCGCCCGTGACCCGGCCACCGAGGGCCTCGACGGTGGTGCGGACCTGGGAGACCCGGTCGAGCGGCTCACCCTCCTGGCGCTTCGTCGAGCGGCCGGCGCACTCGACGTCGATGCGGAGGTGTCCGCCCTCCTCGCCGTTGAAGACGATGCGCACCTCGCCGGTGCCCCGGCGTACGACGTCGGCCAGCAGCAGGTCGGTCACGTGCTCGACCGGGCCGGGCGTGTAGGTCAGGGACAGGTCGCCTTCGGCCGCCGCGGTCAACGTCCGGTTGCGCACCCCGAGCCGGTCGGCCCAGCGCTGGGCGAGCTGGGTCGCGAGGTCGACGAGCGACAGCTCGGAACCGGCCACCAGGCTGCCGCGCCGGGTCATCTCCACGAGCTCACCCGCGACCGTGGCGACCTCCTGCACGCTGGCCAGGCTGCGCGCGGCGGCCTCCTTCACGTCGTCGGGCACGTCGTCGCGCAGGGTCAGGTCCTCGAGCTCGAGGCGCAGGCCGGTCAGCGGGGTCCGCAGGACGTGGGAGGCGTGCTCGGCGAAGTCACGCTCCCGATGGACGCGGTCCTCAAGCTGGAGCGCGCTGGTGCGGAGTGCGGTCGAGATGGCGCGCGCCTCGGGGATCCGGGTGCGCGGCAGCTCGAGGTCGAAACGGCCGCGACCGAGCGCGCCGGCGGCGACCGCCAGCCGCTGGAACGGCGAGGAGAGGGCGGAGGCGATGAGGAAGCCGGCGACACCGGCCACCACCGCGATGAGCAGGAACAGGGCCGCGATCGAGCCCACGTCGCGGCCGATGATCACGCGGACGATCTCGGGAGACTGGCTGAGCGTGACCGTGGCGCCCTCGACGGTGCTGGACGCCGACAGATCCTCGGCGGGCTCGTCGTTGCCCTCGTAGTCCTTACCGCGCGCGACGACGGGGTCGCTCCCGTCGCGGTCGTACTCCAGCCGGGTGTCGTCGCTGACCAGGGAGTCGAGGAACTTCTGGTTGACCGCCCCGCCGGAGGCCTCGCGGTCGGCCACGATCGCGCTGATCAGGTCCACCTCCTGGGTGAGGTGGGACGCCTCCTGCTCACGGATCAGGTCGCGCAGCACGAACGTGCGGACCGCGCCGGCGCCCAGGAGCAGGACGATGGTCAGGACGACGAAGGCAAGGGTCAGGCGTTCACGCATCTGAGCTGCCGCCCTCGAGGCGGAAACCCACACCTCGAACGGCAACAACTCGATCCGTCACGCCCACACTCTCGAGTTTCTGGCGCAACCGACCGATCGTGACGTCGAGCGTCTTGGTCGAGCCGTACCAGTTCTCGTCCCACACGTCGGCCATCAGCCGACCGCGGGAGACCACCTTGTCCCGGTTGGCGGCCAGGATGTTCAGGACCTCGAACTCCTTGCCGGTGAGCGGGACCTCCTCCTCGCCGGCGTACACCCGGCGAGCGTCCACATCGATCCGCAGGCCGTCCGGCCTGCCGTCGTCGACCGCGGTGGTCGTCGTGGCGGAGGTACGGCGCAACAGGGCGCGCACGCGCGCCTGCAGCTCGGCCAGGCCGAAGGGCTTGGCCAGGTAGTCGTCAGCGCCGTAGTCGAGGCCGACCACACGGTCGAGCTCCCCGGCACGGGCGGTGACGATCATGATCGCCCCCTCGAATCCGGCCTCCCGGGCGCGACGGCAGACCTCGAGGCCGTCGATGTCCGGGAGTCCCAGGTCGAGGATGACGAGCTCGGGGGACGACGCGAGGGTGTCCAGGGCCTTCTGGCCACTGTCCACCCAGGTGACGTCGTACCCCTCTCGTTCCAGTGTCCGGACCAGAGGAAATGCGATGTCCTCCTCGTCCTCGACGACCAGAACTCGTTGCGCCATGGGAGCGAGCATAGGGCCCGCGGACCCGCGCTCGGCGCTAGCCCACACTGTTGGTCCTCCGCGTGCCTCCGGAGGAGGCCGGCTCACCGACCTGCTCGGGAACTTCAGGGCCGGCAGCGTCGGTCCGCTGGCGGCGCACCAGCTCGCTCGACAGCAGCACGCCGAGGAGGACGAGCGAGCAGAGCAGCGGCACCCAGGCGTGGGGGTGCAGGATCACCAGATAGGCGTAGCCCACCCACGGCAGCGCGAACACGACGCGCGGCACGGACGGTTGCTTCGGGCGCAGCGTCCAGGGGTCCTGGGTCGGGTTGGCGTCGCCCTGGGTCAGGATCCCTTCGGGTCCGATGTCCACGATCCGGTGGGTGACCAAGCCCTCGGTGCCCGAGGATGCGGGCGCCCGGTAGGTGATCACGTCACCGACCCGCAGGTCGCCGACGGGCACCGCCCGTTCGAAGACGACCGAGCCCCGGTCGATCCC
>JAOPXG010000409.1 GCA_025965275.1 Nocardioides sp. | reverse complement strand
GTGAGCCGCTGCTTCCACTTCTTGGCGATGGTCGACATCTGGGTGATGTACGGCGAGGCGTCCTTGTTCGCGATCCCGTTCGTCGAGCCGTAGTAGGCACGGATCGCGGCCTTGTCGTTGTCGATGTTCGGGATCTCGTCGCCGGGGGTGGTGAGACCGCTCGAGCCGTCGGCCGCCATGTCGAACTCGGTCGGCAGCGCCAGGTCGGCGTCGCTGGCCGGTGCGCCCTGCACGTTCGGGCTCGGCAGGTAGTACGTCGGGTTCGGCAGCTTGACGTTGTTCAGCGCGTGGCCGCCCTGGAGGTCGGAGTACTGGTCGCCGATGTTGAGCACGATCGTCTCGCCGGTCGACTCGATGTAGGCACGGGTGCCGGCCTTGTACTCGACCGTCGTGCACTTGGCCGGGTCGTCGTTCGGGTCGACGCTGGTGTGGCAGTTCAGGTAGTCCGGCTTCGGCGTCGTGGCGTCGAACTTCGTGAAGAAGTTGTCGGCGTCGAACTCGTCGAAGCCCACCTTGGTGAGGTTGTCGAGGGTCGCCTGCTCCTGGCTGGCGCTACGGCCGGTGAGGCCGTAGACGTCGTACCCGCGGTCCTGGACCTCGTTGACGAAGTCGACCATGCCCGGGACTGCCGGGAACTTGCCGGGGATCACCCAGCCGTCGTTCTGGATCACGGGGTCGAAGTTGAAGTGCATCGCCCCGTCCTCCATGTCGTAGGTCCAGAGAGTGGTGTCGTCGGCGTCGAGAACGACGGCGAGGTTCGGCGCGGGCGCCGGGTCGGGCAGCTGGCTGAGGATCGCCTGCTCGAGGCCCTGCACCTCGGTGATGTACGGCGAGCTGGTCTTGTCGGCGATGCCGGCGCTGGTGGCGTTGTAGTACTTCCGGATCGTCGCCTTCACCGAGTCGATGTTCGGGATGGAGTCACCCTTCGCCGCCGGGGCGGGCGTGCTGCCGTCCGGGTTGAGCGGCTGCAGCACGAAGTGCGTGTGCGGGGTGAGGGTCGAGTCGTCAACGGTGCGCGCGTCCGCGGACGCGGCGGATCCGACAAGGAGGGCGATGGCCGAGGTGGCGACGAGCACGCGCACGCCGGGGCTTCCCGAGATTCGCATGTGTTTCTCCGAGGGGTGAGGTGCGGTGGTTGACCGCGTCAACCTAACCCCGGGACCCGGTGCTCCGGAAGGCCGTCACGGGTGCAGGCGGGCGCCCTTCACGATCTTGTCGCCGGCGTTGCGTGGTGCGTGCACGGCGAGCGGCCGGCCGAGGTCGCGGCCGTTCGTCGGCTTCCACGACCAGGCCCACCTGACCCGGCACTTCCGGCGGTTGCTGGGGGTCACCCCGGCGGCCTACGCGCGGTCGGCACAATGGCTACCGTGAACGAGCCCCTGATCCTCGGCATCGAGACGTCGTGCGACGAGACCGGCGTCGGGATCGTGCGCGGCCACACCCTGCTCGCCGACGCGATCGCGAGCAGCGTCGACGAGCACGCGCGCTTCGGCGGTGTCGTGCCCGAGGTCGCCAGCCGGGCGCACCTCGAGGCCATGGTGCCGACGCTCGAGCGGGCCGCCGAGACCGCGGGCATCCGGCTCAGCGACGTCGACGCGATCGCAGTCACCAGCGGCCCCGGCCTGGCCGGTGCGCTGATGGTCGGCGTGGCCGCGGCGAAGGCGCTGGCGATCGGGCTCGGCAAGCCGATCTACGGCGTCAACCACCTCGCCGCACACGTCGCCGTCGACCAGCTCGAGCACGGCCCGCTGCCCGAGCCGTGCCTGGCGATGTTGGTCAGCGGCGGCCACTCCAGCCTGCTCCGCGTCGAGGACGTGACCGTCGGTGTCGCCCCGATGGGGGCGACCATCGACGACGCCGCGGGGGAGGCCTTCGACAAGGTCGCCCGTCTGCTCGGCCTGCCGTTCCCCGGCGGCCCCCACATCGACCGGGTCGCCCGCGAGGGCAGCAGCGTCTATGTCGACTTCCCGCGCGGCCTGACCGCGCGGCGCGACCTCGAGCGGCACCGCTTCGACTTCTCGTTCTCGGGGCTCAAGACCGCGGTCGCACGCTGGGTCGAGGCGCGCGAGCGCTCGGGCGAGCCGGTGCCGGTCGCGGACGTGGCGGCGTCGTTCCAGGAGGCGGTCTGCGACGTGCTCACCCGCAAGGCGATCGACGCGGCGGTCAGCGAGGGCATCGAGGACATCCTGATCGGCGGCGGTGTCGCTGCCAACTCCCGGCTCCGGGCGATGGCCGAGGAGCGCGCCGCGGCGAAGGGCATCCGGGTGCGCGTACCTCGGCCGGGGCTGTGCACCGACAACGGCGCGATGGTCGCCGCGCTCGGCGCGGAGATGGTCGCGCGCGGTCGTACGCCGTCCGCGCTCGACCTCCCGGCCGACTCGTCGCTCCCGGTGACCAGCGTCCTCGTCTGAGGCCTTCTCGTCGCGGTGGCGGGGCCACCGGGCTACGCCGAGACGATGTACTCGGCGATCGTCTCGGGGTTCCGGCCCGGCGCCTCGGGCCCGACGACCTCGGGATCGCTGCCGTCGAGACCGACCCGGACGAGGGACCACCGGCTCGTCTGCCAGTCGGTCACCCCGACGACCAGGTGCGTCGGGTCTGACCATCCGGCGCGGCTGACCACGACGGTCTCGCCCTCGGGCGAGAACCTGCCGACCTGCGTCAGGTCGCGGTCGAACATCAACGCCTCGCCGTACATGTTGTTGTCGCCGGCCAGGCTCAACAGGTGCCGGCCGTCCGGGGAGAACTGCAGGCCCGGGGTGTCGCACCGTTGCGCGACGACCTCGCCGGCCTCGGGGTCGTAGAGGCCGGAGCAGCCGTACTGCTCGTGCTCCACCGTCGGCATGAACGCGACCGCCCACAGGTCGCCACTCGGGCTGACGTCGATGACCCGGAACGGCTTGCTGGTGGCGAGGTCCTCCACGCCGTCGGGAGTGAGGATGCCCGTAGTCGTTGTGTGGTCGCCGACGAGCAGGTGCTGCGCGTCGACCACGGCGTCGATGCCACCGGAGGCCTGGCCCGGCATGGGGATGGCGGGCAGCGTCGCGGGCTCGGCGGCGCCGCTCGCCAACACCTGCACGGTGAGGTCCTTCGCGACCCAGGCCACGGCGTCGCCCCCGGCGCTCATGGTGATGACGTCGGCCTCCACCGGGTACTGCTCGTCGAGCGACCCGTCCGGCCCGTAGACCCGCACGGCGCGCGGCTGGAGCATCGCGACCACGATCCGGCCGTCGGTCAGCACGCCCATCTGCGAGACGTCGGCGTTGTCGACGTCGACCTGGACGGTGTCGCCGTCCGGGAGCGTCAGTGCGCCGTCGTGGAGCACCGAGGACCCGGGCGCGGTCGGCGGCGCGGGCGCCGGTTCGATGCCGTCGGAGCCGCCCGAGCCTCCGGAGAGGACCGTCGGCACGATGACGGCGAGCGCGACAGCGGCGGCGACGACGGCCGCGGCGCGGGTGCGGCGGCGACGGCGGATCCCGTGGGCCCGGCCACGCACGCTCTCGAAGGTGAGGGGGGCGCCGGCGATCGCGTCGGCGCGACGGCTCAGCTCGGTGGTCAGCAGGGTCTCGTCGTTCATCGCTCCTCCTCCCGGTTGCTCTGGCGATGGCTGGGGCTCAGCTCGACCGGCGTGCGCTCCCGCAGGGCGGCGAGCGCGCGGCTGGTCTGTGACTTGACGGTGCCGACGGAGATGCCGAGGGTGTCGGCGGTCTCGGCCTCGCTCAGCTGTTCGTAGTAGCGCAGCACCACGACGGCGCGGGCCTTGCGCGGCAGCGTCTGGACGACGTCCCAGACCGCGGCGCCGAGCCCCTCGTCGTACCGGTCGTGGACCGGTCTGCCCTCGGGCACCTCGTCGGTGGCGAACTCGCGCTTCTTCCAGCCGCGGCGCCACAGCGAGTTGTTCTCGTTGACCATGATCCGCCGGACGTAGGCGTCCACGGACCCGTGGTCGCGGACCTTGTCCCAGGCCAGGTAGAGCTTGGCGAGCGAGGTCTGCAGCAGGTCCTCGGCCTGGTGCTGGTCGCCGGTCAGCAGGTAGGCGGTCCGCAGCAGCCTGGCCTGGCGGGCCTGCAGGTACGCCGTGAAGTCGGCGTCCCGGTCCGTCATCGTCACTCCCCGCTCGTCCGTCAGCACACGACCAAGACGCGGCTGTCGTCGAGATGGTTGCAATGCTGGGTTGTCTTTCTGGGGGTCCTCACGGGCGTTCGACGCGCGAGGGCCTCGTACGGTTGGCTTGGTCCGACAGACGTCCGAGGAGAGGAACAGCATGCAGCAGGTCAAGGCCGTGGTCGCTCGCGGCAAGGGACAGCCCGTCGAGGTCACCACGATCAACGTGCCCGACCCGGGTCCGGGTGAGGCGGTCGTGCAGGTGCAGGCGTGCGGGGTCTGCCACACCGACCTGCACTACCGCGAGGGCGGCATCAACGACGACTTCCCGTTCCTGCTGGGCCATGAGGCCGCGGGCGTGGTCGAGGCCGTCGGGCCCGACGTGACGTCGGTGGCGCCGGGCGACTTCGTGGTGCTGAACTGGCGCGCGGTGTGTGGGAACTGTCGGGCGTGTGACCGCGGCGAGCCGTGGTACTGCTTCGCGACTCACAACGCGACCCAGAAGATGACCCTCGAGGACGGCACCGAGCTGAGCCCGGCGCTCGGGATCGGCGCCTTCGCGGAGAAGACCCTGGTCGCCGCCGGCCAGTGCACGAAGGTCGACCCGTCGGCTCGCGCTGCGGCGGTCGGCCTGCTGGGCTGTGGGGTGATGGCCGGGATCGGTGCGGCGATCAACACCGGCGCGGTGACCCGCGGGAAGTCGGTCGCGGTCATCGGCTGCGGCGGTGTGGGTGTCGCGGCGATCGCGGGCTCCGCTCTCGCCGGCGCGTCCACGATCATCGCGGTCGACATCGACCCCAAGAAGCTCGAGCAGGCGACGAAGATGGGGGCCACCCACACGGTCGACTCCTCGAAGGTCGACCCGGTCGAGGCGATCCAGGAGCTCACCGGCGGCTTCGGCGCCGACGTCGTGATCGAGGCGGTCGGACGCCCCGAGACGTGGAAGCAGGCGTTCTACGCCCGCGACCTCGCCGGCACGGTCGTCCTGGTCGGCGTACCCACGCCCGACATGAAGGTCCCCGACATCCCGCTGATCGACGTCTTCGGCCGCGGCGGCTCGCTCAAGTCCAGCTGGTACGGCGACTGCCTGCCGAGCCGCGACTTCCCGATGCTGGTCGACCTCTACCAGCAGGGCCGGCTCGACCTGGACGCGTTCGTGACCGAGGAGATCGGCATCGGCGACGTCGAGGCGGCGTTCGAGAAGATGCACCACGGCGACGTCCTGCGCTCGGTCGTGATCCTGTGAGCGTGCGCGTGGACCATGCCGTCTCCTCCGGCACCTTCACCCTCGACGGCGAGACCTTCGACGTCGACAACAACATCTGGGTCATCGGCGACGACACCGAGTGCGTGGTGATCGACGCCCCGCACAGCGTCGCGGACATCCTCGCGCTGGTGGGGGACCGCAAGGTCAAGGCGATCCTGCTGACCCACGCCCACGACGACCACGTGCGGGTCGCGCCGGCGCTGCGTGAGGAAGTGGTCGCGCCGATCATGCTGCACCCGGCCGACAAGCCGCTGTGGGAGCTCACGCACCAGGACCATCTCTGGGATCTCGACCTGGCCGACGGGCTCGACATCGACGTCGCCGGGACGACGCTGCGGGTGCTGCACACGCCGGGCCACGCCCCGGGGGCGGTCTGCTTCTACGCACCGGCACTCGGCGCGGTCTTCACCGGCGACACCCTCTTCCAGGGCGGTCCCGGAGCGACCGGGCGGTCGTTCTCCGACGAGGACCTGATCAAGGCCTCGATCCGGGCGCGGCTGTTCGAGCTGCCCGACGACACCGTCGTCCACACCGGGCACGGCGACGACACCACGATCGGTGCCGAGAAGGCGGCGCTCGGAGCCTGAGAGCGGCGCTCCAGCGGAAGTCCCACCGATGAGGACCGAAAGTCCCCCCGTCCGGGGGACTCCGGCACTGATCGGCCGGCGCGCCAGCAAATAGCGTCAGTGACATCAAGAGACGGCGGAACGATCCGCCCCGAACTAGGAGTCACCGATGCGTTCTGCATTCGACAAGCTGATCTCGTGGACGGGCCTGGCTCTGGCCGCCGTCCTGCTCATGGCGGGTGGCCTGCTCACCTGGGCCCACGTCTTCATCGACAACCAGGTGCACGACCAGCTGGCCATGCAGGGCATCACGATGCCCGAGGGCGACGCTCTCACGGGTCTCCCCAAGGCCGACGCCGACGCCCTCAAGCCCTACGGCGGCAGCGTGCTCGACACCGGCCCCGAGGCCAAGGCGTTCGCCGACCACTACATCCTCGTGCACATGAACGAGGCCAGCGGCAACCAGACCTACGAAGAGATCAGCGGCCAGTACATCTCGATGACCCCCGAGCAGCAGGCCAGCAAGCAAGGCCAGGAGCTCGGCGGACTGCGCCAGACGCTGTTCATGGGCAACACCCTCCGCGGTCTGCTCCTCTACGGCTACGCGTTCGCCACGATGGGCGCCATCGCCGGCATCGCAGCCATCGGGTCCTTCGTCGGCGCGGCCGTGCTCCTGATCCTGTTCGGCTTCGGCATCTGGCACGCTCGCCGGGTCGCCGGCAGCGCCGAGGTCACCGCCAGCGAGCCGGTTCCCCAGATGGCCTGATCACCACCGCCCCGCAACTCCCGGGAGTCCGCAAGGGCTCCCGGGAGTGGTGCGTTCCGGCTCAGAACGGCCGGACCAGCAGGACCGTGCCTCGGCCCGCGACCCGGGTCAGCACGATCGTGGCCTCGTCGTCACCGACCAGGGCGAGCCGCTTGCGCAGCTCCTCGGGCACGATGTCCACACCGCGTTTCTTGATCGTGAGGCTGCCGATGCCGCGCTCGCGGAGCGCGGCCCGCAGCGCCTTCTCGCGGTACGGCAGCTCGTCGACGACCTGGTAGCCGCGGGCGAACGGCGTGCGGAACGACTCGTCGGAGGTCACGTAGGCGATGTGCTCGTCGACGAGGCCGCCGCCGACACCGGCCGCGACCGCGGTCACCAGCCCGGCGCGGATCACGGCGCCGTCCGGCTCGTAGAGGAAGCCACCCACCGGCCGGACCTCGACTCCGCCCTCCCCGAGTGGTGGAGCGTCGTCCTCGGTCAGCGTCGCGAGCCCGCCGTCACCGATGACGGTCGCGCGGCGGGCGGTCGTGGCCAGCCGGCCCGACCAGAGGGCGGCCTCCTTCACCTCGCCGTGGTCGCTGACCCACTCGGCCTCCACGCCCTCGGGGACCAACCCGTGGGGGATGCCGGGCGCCACCTTCACGCAGGAGTCGCGGGTCAGCAGCCGCTCGACGAACGACCATGGCGGGGTCCAGTCGTCCACGTCGAAGGAGCGGCCGCGCCCGGTCCGACGGGCCGGGTCGGCGAAGGCGACGTCGAACCCCGACGGGTCGACCGTCGTCGCGTCGGCGACGGTGACGGCGCCGGGCAGGTCGAGTGCGGCCAGGTTGGCCGCCGCGACCGCGACCCGGACCGGGTCCAGGTCGACGCCGGCGCAGGTCAGCCCGGCTCGGGCGCCGGCGAGCAGGTCGCCGCCGATCCCGCAGCCGAGGTCGATGAGGGTGTTCGCCGAGGAGGCCACCAGGCGGGCGGCCCGGTGCTCGGCGACGCGGAGCCGGGTGGCCTGCTCCAGGCCGTCCGGCGTGAAGTACATGCGCTCGGCGTACTCGCCGAACTTGGCGACCGCCTTGCGGCGCAGCGTGGCCTGGGTGAGCGCGGCGGCGACCTGCTCGGCGTCCGCCGTACGGCGCAGCGCGGTCTGCGCGCGCAGCGGATCGTCGCCGGCCACGTCCATCGCCCGGGCCAGCAAACGCTGCCCGTCGTCGGTGAGCAGCCACCGGAACGCGTCGAGGTCCACCCGCTGATCTTGTCAGTCGGCCCCGTCCCTGGCACTCCATCGGCCCGAGTGCTAACGTCAGTTCTGGCACTCTCCTCGGGAGTGTGCCAGCGCTTGCGACCACGGTGCGACCCCCGCGACGGCGTACCGGAACCGCAGGCACCAGACGTGCATCACCCACCGCATCGAAGTGCCAGAAAGTGGAGGTCGACATCGTGTCGGTCAACATCAAGCC
>JAOPXG010000385.1 GCA_025965275.1 Nocardioides sp. | reverse complement strand
GGAGCACGTCGCGCCAGAGGTCGGCGGGGTCGAGGCGGAAGACGTCCGGGGTCTCGCCGGGTACGACGTACCAGCTGCCCTCCTCGATCTCGCCGAGCAGCTGCTCGGTGCCCCAGCCGGCGTAGCCCGCGAAGATCCGCAGGCCCGCCAGGGTGCCCTCGAGCAGCTCGATCGGCGTGTCCAGGTCGACCAGCCCGAGCGGCCCCTCGACGGTGCGGAAGCCGACCGGGGCGTCGTCCTCGGACCGCAGCCGGGCCAGCGCGAGCGCGGCCTGGGTGCTGACCGGGCCGCCCTGGAAGAGCACGTCCGGCTCGTCGACGGCGTCGCCCCAGTCCTCGAGGACGTCGGCGACCCGGATGCCGGAGGGGCGGTTGAGCACGACCCCGAGCGCCCCGTCGTCGTCCACGTCGAGGAGCAGCACCACGGTGTCGGCGAAGTTCGGGTCCAGCAGCGCCGGCGTCGCCACCAGCAGCATTCCGGCCCGGAACTCCGTCATGACTCCATCATGACCCGGGCCCCGGACGTGCGACAGCCCCGGACCGACGTGTGGGAGTGCGGCGAGGGAAGCGCCGCGGGGGAGGGTACGTCGGTCCCGGAGCCGCCGGGCTGGAGGGACGGTCCGCGGTCAGGCCGCGAGAGCCGCCTTGATGCGGTCGAGCAGACGGGTCTGCTCGCCGCGGTGGGTGACGATCCCCTCAGGCTGGTACGACGCCCGGGCCCGGCGCTCGATCTCCGCACCGACGCGGACAGCCCGGTCGTCCGCCACGCTGACCCGGCCGGCCATCATGGCCAGCAGGATCCGCTCCTTGGCGGTGGACTTGGCCATCGCGTCGGCCATCGCCGCGTCGTACGGCGCGGCGCGGTGCCGGTCGAGGATCGCGAGCACGCCGGGGAGCTCGTCGGCGGTGGCGTGCCACGCGGCGACCACGGCCTTCTCGAGGTCCATCGGCTGCTGCATGAGCTCGCGCTCGATGCGGCCGGCGAGCCGGGTGTGCCAGCGCAGCTGGAGGGCGCCGAGCAGGGTCAGGTCTTCGTCGAACACGTCGGCGACGCCGTCGACGTCGACGGGTAGCACACCGTCGCGGCGCCGGTTGGCCACGGCGATGACGTCGCGCAGGATCTCTCCGCGGCTGTGGAAGGACTTCCAGGTCATGGTCTGCTCCTTCGAGAGGACTTACATACCGTAAGTACGTACTCACGGTACGTAGCCGTACCGTCGGTATGCAATCTCCCCCGCGGTGATCCGAGTCACGCATACCGACCGTCGGTCTTAGACTCCCAGAACTATGAGCAAGTCCTCGGTCTCCAAGCTCGTGCCGCGCGTCCCGGGCGTGCCCGGCGTCCCGGGCGCCAGCCGCCGCCAGCAGTACTCCGCCTCCACCAAGCGTGCACTGGTCGACGTCGCCGAGGAGCTCTTCACCGACAACGGCTACGCCGCCACCTCGCTGGACGCGATCGTGGCCGGCGCCCGGGTCACCAAGGGCGCGCTCTACCACCACTTCAGCGGCAAGCAGGCGCTCTTCGAGGCGGTCTTCGAGCGGGTCGAGTCCGACGCATCGCGCGCGATCCAGAAGGCGATCAAGGGCCACCGGGACCCGTGGGAGAAGGCCCAGGCCGGCCTGCGCGCGTTCCTCGAGGTCGTCCAGGAGGCCCGCTACCGGCGGATCGTGATCCAGGAGGGTCCGTCCGTGCTCGGCTATGAGCGCTACCGCGAGCAGGAGGAGCGCTCGACGTTCGCGAACGTCCTCGACATCGTGCGCTCGGTGCTCGCCGCCGGCCAGTGGGAGCTCGACGAGGACCTGTCCCAGACCTTCGCCCGGATCTTCTTCGGCGCGATGTCGTCGGCCGGAGAGTCCGTCTCGAGCGCCGAGGACCCGATCCAGGCGGCCGCGAACGTCGAGACCGCCATCGGCTTCATCCTCGCGGGCTTCCGCGTCCTCGCCGAGAGTGGCGTCGAGCTGCCCTCCGGAGAGCTGGCGGAGGGCAGCTGACGTCGGCTGCGGTCATTACTTGGCGGCGAAGGTGACGTCGCCGTTGGCGGCCGGGACCAGCTCGATCCAGGTGTGCCCCGCCGGCACGGTCAGCTTGCCGGCCTTGGTCGACAGCTCGAGCGGCGAGCCGAGGTCGGCCTTGCTCCAGGTGCCGCGCACCAGCCGGCCGTCGTGGAAGATCATCGCGTCGCCCTTGCCGGTCAGCTTGGTCTCCGGCACCGGGTTGCCGGCCGGGTCCAGGTAGCCCGCGTCGCCGACCTCGACCCGCAGCACCAGCACGGTGTCGGCCGGGAACTCGTCACCCGCGGCGGCGTAGGTGTTCTCGTTGACGTAGCCCTTGCCGTCGTAGGTCCAGTTCGTGGTGTGGCCACCGCCGAACGACGCGGCGATCGTCTTCGCCGGCTGCCCGCCGGGCATGTCCTTCTCGTCGCCCCACGGCAGGTAGTCGTCGGGGCGGGTCGCGTCGGTCTCGGCGTCGGCCGCGACCTCGGAGAGGTTCGCGAAGAGGTTGTACGGCGCGCTGCGCGAGCTGTCGCGCTCGAAGCCGGTGTCACCCTCCTGGTAGAAGGAGATGCCGGCGTCCTTGATCCGGGAGATCGTCCGCGCGGCCGCACCGCTGGTGACCACCGTGGCGTCGACCGGCGAGACGATGCCGATGTCGCTGGCGCGCATCGACCGCACCGGGCCGACGTGGTCCGGGATCTGGGAGTAGTAGAACGCCGCGAGCCGGGTGAGCCCGCCCTCGACCAGCTCCTCGACGACCATGTCGGCCTCACCGAGGCCGATCTGCGGCGAGCTCGAGTACGTGTTGTCCATCTTGGCGACCAGCACCGGGTGCGTCTGCGCGGCTTCCTCGTCGCCGGTGACCGGCAGGCCGGTCATCGGCCAGGTCGCGTCAACCTCGGTGGAGCCCGCGATCTGCTGCGAGGCGGGCGCCGCTTCGGCGTCGGACTTGTCGTCTCCCCCGCAGCCGGCGAGCGCCAGGCTCGCCACGACGAGAAGGGCAGTGGTCAGGTGGGCACGGCGCACAGGAACGCTCCGTTCGGGGGTTGTCTAGCGTTTCAGTCGACTTCAAGTGTGCAGACGCGGCTCGCCGTTGTGGGGAGGCGCGCCCGAGGGGCGGGGCTGGAGCGGGCGTCAGCCCAGCTTGGCGCCGCCGTCGACGTACAGGGTCTGGCCGGTGATGTACGACGCCTCGTCGCTGCAGAGGAACGCGGCCGCAGCGGCGATGTCCTCCGGGTAGCCGACGCGGCGGACCGGGTTGGCCTCCGCGTTGAGCTTGCGGAACTCGTCGACGTCCATCTTGAGCCGGGCGGCGGTGGCGTCGGTCATGTCGGTGGCGATGAAGCCGGGGGCGATCGCGTTGGCGTTGACGCCGTACGGCCCGAGCTCGATGCCGAGGGTCCGGGTG
The DNA here is from genome assembly GCA_025965275.1 of Nocardioides sp. Lineage (GTDB taxonomy): Bacteria > Actinomycetota > Actinomycetes > Propionibacteriales > Nocardioidaceae > Nocardioides. The sequence goes on along the minus strand of JAOPXG010000385.1, from coordinate 8,875 downwards.
AAGCCCTGGATGCCCATCTTCGCGGCGGAGTAGTTGGCCTGGCCGCGGTTGCCGAGCGCGGAGACGCTCGAGAGGTTGAGGATCTTGCCGTACTTCTGGGCGACGAAGTGCTTCTGGGCGGCCCGGGTCATGAGGAACGCACCACGCAGGTGGACGTTCATGACCATGTCCCAGTCGTCGTCGGTCATCTTGAACAGCAGGTTGTCGCGGGTGACGCCGGCGTTGTTCACGAGCACGTGGATGCCACCGAGCTCGGCGACGACCCGCTCGACGGCGGCGTCGGCCGACGCGCTGTCGGCGACGTCGCAGCCGATGCCGACGGACTTCGCACCATCGGCCAGGGGCAGCTTCGCGGCCGCCTCGGCGGCCGCCGACTCGTCCAGGTCGAGGACGGCGACCGAGGCGCCCTCCTCTGCGAAGCGCGTGGCGGTCCCGAAACCGATGCCGCGCGCGGCTCCGGTGACGACGGCGACCCGTCCGTCAAAACGACCCATGGGTGTGGCTCCTCGTTGTCGGCACGCTCGGACGTCGAGCTTGTCGAGGCCCCACCCTAGGACAGGCCTCGACGCTAGTACGCCGTGGCCTGCCGGTCACCGAACCGGAGGATCCTCCCGAAGCCCTCCCGGCGCGGCAGTGCGGTGATGACCCGCTCCTTGCCGGCGCCCGGGTCGAACCGGGCGATCACCGAGCGCGGCTGGGCTCCGTCGCAGCTCACCGCGTGCTCGATCACCAGCTGGTCGCCCGAGCCGTCGAGGAGCAGCACGTTGCCCACGGCGTGCGGTACGTCGACCTGGGTGACCGACCCGTCGCGGTGCTTGCGGCCGAGATAGACGTAGCCGCACGGCCCCGCCACCTCGACGTACAGGCCGCTGTCGATGCGGCGGGCGTCGAGGTCGCCCAGGTCCTGCTCCTCACCGTGCCGACGGTCGGTCAGCTTCTTCACGGTGCCGCTCGAGGTCGAGACGAGGGAGAGCGTCGTCGAGCCGTGCCGGGTGGCACAGGTGGCGAGCACCCGGCTCGCGTCCCACCAGCGCACCGGCTGGCAGGGGCCCGTGGTCGTGATCCGCCGCTGCACGCTGCCGTCGGTGGCCGACAGCACGCGCAGCACCTTGGTGCGCCAGCTCGGGCCGGCCGTGACCAGGGTGGTGCCGTCGGCGGACGGCAGCACCGGGCCGCTGACGTCGGGGGCGACCGGGTGCCGGGTGCCGGTCCAGTCGACGGTGAAGAGCGCGGCCCGGCCGGTCCGCTCCTTCTCGTAGCCGACGGCCAGGACGCCGGAGCCGTCCGGGGCGAGCACGGCCTCGGCCACGTCGGCGGGGAGGCCGGTCGAGTGCGTGTCGCCGGTGGCGACGTCGACACGGATCGCCCGCAGGTGCTCCTCGGCCCCGGCGAGGAGCAGGGCGGTGCTGCCGTCCGGCGACCAGTCGAGGAGGCGGAAGCCGCCGCTCCGGTGGACGGAGCGCTGCAGGATCCGGCGGCGGTCGCCGCCCGGCCCGACCAGGACCAGTCGCTGCGTGCGCGCCCGGATGCCGTACGGGCCGCGCTTCCCGCGGTCGATCTCGGCGAGGTACCAGCCGGGGCCGACCGGCTCGGCGGCCCGTGCGCCCGCCGGTTCGGTGGGTACGTCGCTCGCGCCGTGAGCGGGTGCGGCGAGCGTGGTGAGCAGGACGGCGGCGAGCACGGTCAGCGAGCGGATCCTCATGCCCGTCTGACGTCTCGCCCCCGACAGAAGTTGTGGGATCAGCCGAGCGCGTCGCGCAGCCGGGCGGCGACCTCGGCGGCCTCGCCGTCGGCGTACGTCGTGCGCGGCCAGAAGAAGCCGCGCAGGCCGTCGCCCTTCGTACGCGGCACGACGTGCAGGTGCAGGTGGGCGACCGACTGGCTGACGACGTTGTTCATCGCGACGAAGCTGCCCTGCGCCCCGAGGCCGTCGAGCACGGCGCTCGCCAGCCGCTGGGCCGCGGCCAGGAAGCCGTCGCGCAGGCCCGCGGGCAGGTCGGGGAGGGTGACGACGTGCGCGCGCGGGACCAGCAGGACGTGGCCCTTGAACAGCGGCCGCCGGTCGAGGAACGCGACGAAGTCCGGCTCGTCGAGCACGACGTCGGCCGGCACGTCGCCGGCGACGATCGAGCAGAAGACGCAGTCGGGGTCGCGGGTCACGGCTTCCACCCGACCCCGCCCTCCACGAGACCGATCACTCCGGCCACCAGGAACGCGATCATGGCGCGACGCTAGTCGCAGTACCGGTCACACGGGATCGGACGCGCGTACGCCGCCCGGCCGCTGCCGCCGACGTAGTCGAAGTGCTGGGTGTCGCCGAGGCCGTAGGTCCAGCGCAGCCCGTGCCGCGCCATGATCTGGACGACCGGGTGCGACCTCGAACGCCAGGCGACCCGCGGGTGCGAGCGCGGCTGCCACCACCTGTTGGGGACGGTGCCCTGCGCGGAGCGGTAGGGGTTCTCCCAGGTGTTGACGTCGAGGGCGCGGCCGTAGCTGTGCGGCGAGCGCACCCCGGGCCGGCCGGTGACGTCGCGGCAGTTGAAGGCGGAGGTGTTGCCGGCCGCCATCGAGGCGTAGTCGTTGGCGCCGTGCGATCGCTTGCCCCACCCGAAGCGGTCCACGCGGTACATCGCCCGGATCGGCAGCTTGCGCTGGTACATCTCGGCGATCGCGGCGCCCATCGGACCGGCCGCGCTGGACGCGGCGACGATCTCGCCGCGACGGCGGTAGCCCTGGTAGTCCCAGTAGTTCACCCGCACCAGTCGCAGGCCGTCGCGGCCGACCGGGCAGCCGGAGTGCCACGTGCGGCCGGTCATCTGGGCCCAGATCCCGTCCGGGATCGCGGTGATCACGACGTTCGGTCCGGCACCGACGGCGTGGCCCTGGTGCGGCAGCTTCTTGCGCGGGCCCGGCGCCGCCTTGGGCAGCTTGACCGGCTCGCCCGGGGGCAGGTTGTCGATGCGGTGCACCGCGCTCCGGTCCCCCTCGACCCAGGGCTGCTGCACGGCCGTCGCCCGCCAGCGCGAGTCCTGGCGCGGGACGGTGCGGACCTCGGCCCGCCCGTCGTCCCCGGTCCGGAGCGTGCGGATCGTGCGCCACGGGCCGTCACCCAGCGAGCGGGAGAGCTTGACCCTGCCGGCCACCGGCCGGCCGTCGGCGGTCGTCCACCGCGCCTTGACCGGCACCGACCTGCCGTCGACGACCTGCCCGGGGCCGCTGACCACCACCCTGCTCGCCCGGCGCTTCAGCGTCACCGAGGTCTGCGCGGTGGCGGGGTCGTGGGTCGCGTCGCCGGCATAGGTGCCCCGGAAGACGTTGTCGTCGTCGGTCCGGCTGAGGGTGACGACCTGGGTCGCGTGTCCGGCCTCGTCGGTGGTGACCGTCCTGACCGGCGCCCAGGCCCCCGCCGTACGGCGCTCGAGGTCGACCGTGGCGCCGGCGACACCGGCCCCGCCCTCGTCGACCAGGTCGACCCGCAGGGTGGTCTCGGTGTCGGCGTACGCCGGGTCCGCGGCCAGCGAGAGCGTCGCCGTGGCCGCGCGCGCGGCGTGTGCGGGGACGAAGAGCCCGACGCCGACGAGGACGGCGAGAAGCCCGATGGAGAGTCGATGCCCGAGATGCATGCGGTCGAGTGTGCATGACGCCGCCGCCGATTCCCGACAGCGCACCATCGGGTCGGACGGCCGTTACCGAACCGGCTGCGACACGGAGGCCCGGCGTACGACGAGCACGGTGACGTCGTCGCGCTGACGCGCGGCGTGGTCGCGGACCTCAGCGCGGATCCGGTCGACCACGTCCGCGGCGGGGCGACCGCGGGTGTCCGCGAGCGCGGCGCGCACCCGGTCGAGCCCGAACTCCTGGTCTCCGGCGTCGCGCGCCTCGAGCACGCCGTCGGAGAAGATCAGGAGCGAGTCGCCGGGCCCGAAGGAGCGGACGCCGACCTCCCAGCCCACGCCCGCGAGCACCGGGCTGACCAGCGGGCCGGTTGGGGTCGAGCTCGACGGCCGCGCCGCCCCGGGTCGACGTCAGCAGCGGCGGCGGGTGTCCGGCGTTGACGTAGGTCAGCGAGTCCTGGGCGAGGTCGACGATGCCCACGAAGGCGGTCGCGAACATCTCGCCCTCACCGACCAGACCGTCGCGGATGCGCGGGAGGACCTCGTCGAGCGGCGCCTGGCCGAGGATCGCGGCCAGCGCGGTCTTCAGCCGCAGCCCGACGACGGCGGCGGCGGGTCCGTGGCCCGCCACGTCGGCGAGCACGACGGCGACCCGCTGGTCGTCGAGCTCGACGATGTCGAGGAAGTCGCCGGCGAGCACCCCCTGCGCCGACTCGATCTGGCCGGCCACGTCGAGCCCGTGCCGGACGACGGGGTCATGGGTGAGGGCCGCCTGGAGCGCGACGACCGCGGGCTCGCCCAGCGTCAGGGCCTCGGTGGCCCGTCGGGAGGCGTCGAGCTCGTCGAGGAGGTGGCGGCGCATGGTGTCGACGTCCTCGCCGACCCGGAGCACCTCGAGAGGACCCTCCGCGCGCACGGACTGGTCGAGCCGGCCCCCGGCCACGGCGCGGCTGTCGCGGCCCAGGTGCGCCAGCGGGCGCAGCACGGTCCGGCTGAAGGCCGCGGTCGCGAGCAGGGTCGTGGAGAGGAACGCCACGACCGTGAGGACCAGCAGGATCGACAGCCGCCGGAGCAGGTCGTCGGCGCGCTGGGTGGCCACCAGCTGCTCGTGGGCGATCGCGGAGTCGGCCGCGGTCTGGGCCGCGCGCACCCGGTCGAAGAGCTCCTTGCCGCGGCCGGACGCGACCAGCGCGGTGGCGCGGTCACGATCACCCCGCCGGGCGGCGGCGAGCTCCGGCTCCACGGTCCGGGTCAGCCAGGCCTGGTGCGCGTCGGTCATCGTGGTGAGCTCGGCACGGACCTCGGGCGAGACCTGGCCGCGGAGCAGCGCCAGGTTGCTCTCGATCCGGGGTCCGGCCGCGTCGTACGGATCCAGGAACTCCTCGCGTCCGGTGAGGATGTAGCCGCGCTGTCCGGTCTCCTGGTCGACGTAGAGGGCCAGCACCCTGCCGAGCTCGACCCGCGCCGGGTTCAGCTCGTCCTCGATCTCGTGCTGGGCGGACGCGACCTGCACCGCGGTCACGGCGAGCAGGATCCCGACCACCACGCTGAGGGCAGCGACCAGCCCCGCCACGACCCGGACCACGGTGCGCGCCGAGTGCGGCCTCCGTCGGCCATCAGCGACGGTGCTTCCTTGCTGCATCAGCCTCAACCAGGTCTCGGGGAGCCCGATTCAACCATCGGACGCGTGGGAGCAACCTCGCGTCGCCCGGACCCACCCGAAGGGGTGAGTCACACGTCGACCGTGAGGAGCAGGGTGACCGTCTCGCCGACGTCGATCCCCTCGGCCCTGCGGACCAGGTCCTTGAGAGGGACGACGTAGCCGCCGTCCTTCGGGAAGAGCGACGTCGTCCAGCGGGTCTCCCCGACCCGGGCGGCGACCGGGATCATCCCCCAGCCGTAGGTGACGGCCGCGGCCATCTCCTGGAGCTCGGCACTCTCGTCCTCGGGCACGGTGACGAAGTGGTACGGCGACGGCCCACGCCAGAACCACACCTCGCCGCTGAACTCCAGGTTCACCCGGACAGCATAGGAAGGCCTGGTTACGGGACCTCGACCAGCGAGCTGAGCGTGCTGGTGTTGCCGCCGAAGTCGTAGAGCGTGAGGTCGGCCTGGATGGTCGAGCCCGAGTCGAGCGGCACGAAGTCGTAGGTCAGGTTCGCGACGTCGGCGTAGAGACCGACGTCGCTGGTGGGCTCCCAGGTCTGGTCACCGTTCGCCGCGATGGTCAGCACGTCGGGGGTCACGATGCCGTCGGGGTCGGGCGCGAGCTCCCCGTACCCGCCGGACTCCTCGTCGTAGATGTAGAGCGTCTCGCTGACGAACTCCCCCGCGTCGATGTCGAGCACCAGCGAGAGCAGCGCGTCCTGCGCCTGGTTGGGCGTCGTCGAGGCGTAGTAGGTCATCGGGACGTCGAAGAACGCCGTGGCCAGGTCGTCGCTGAGGTCCAGGTCGACATAGGCGTACGCCGAGTCCTCCTGGTCGGAGATCTCCATGACGGTCAGGTCGTAGTTGCCCGTCGCCGTCGGGGCGTCGCCGTCGTCGGTGAAGTCGGCGACCTCCTCACCGAGGTAGGTGATCGAGTCGTCGTCGTTGACCAGCGCGTAGCTGATCGTGGCCTCGGTGATGTTCTCGAGGCCGGCCGGGTCGAAGGCGCCCGTCAGGGTGATGCTGCCGTCGTCGTCGAAGCTGACGTCCGGACCGTCGGCGGCGTCGGTGAACTCCGGCTGCTCGGCCTCCGGGATCGCTGCGCCCGCCGTGTAGTAGGCGTCGAGGAAGCTGCCCCACGAGTCCGCGCTCGGCACGTCGAGGTAGGCGCCGTCCGCCAGGTCGCTGGTCGGCGGGAGGTAGATGGACAGACCGGTCGCGCCGGCGGTGGCCGCCCCGAAGACCTCGTCGAGGATCGCGGCGTCGAGCGCGTCGACCACGGCGTCGGCCTGCTCGGCCACGTCGGGGGCGGCGTCGCCGATCGCCGTCGCGAGCAGGCCGAGGTCGCTGAGGTGCTTGTCCTGGGTCGCGTCGGGGTTCTTGCCGAAGGCCAGGGTGGTGGCCTCGGACTGGCCGACCGCCGGGGCGACCTCGTCGGCCTGGTCGGCGAGCGCGGCGGCGAAGTCGGACACCGCGTCGTCGACGTCGTCCATCTTGGTCAGGTCGGTCATCGACAAGGTGATCTGGTCCTCGGTGCCCTGCTCCTCGGCCTGGCTGGAGAAGCCGTCGATCAGCGCCTCGCCGAAGACGTCCGCGGACGTGTCCGGGTTGTCCGCGAGGACCTGGAGGGCGCCGTAGTCCCAGCCGTGGCCGGGCTCGAGCTCCTGCGACGCCACCAGCCGGTCGGCGAGCGGCGCGACGGCGCTGGCCACCTCGTAGTTGGCCATCAGGCAGGCGTCGAAGCCGAGCAGGTCGAGCTTGTCGACGCCGGCGTCCTCGAGCCCGCTGGAGATGGCGTCGGTGATCTCGGCGAGGTCGAGGACGTCGTACTCCGGCGCGGTGCCCTCGTCGGGGCCGATGCCCGGCCAGGACGCACCGTGGTCGGAGATGATCAGCGCGTAGTGGCCGGCCCGGTTGTCCTTGATGCCGTCGGCGATGAAGCTCGCGAGCAGCTCCGGGTCGGCCGAGTCGACGTCGCCCAGGTCCTCGACGACCTCGCTCGTCCCCGGCGCGCCGAGGTCGAGCGTCCGGCCGCCGACCCAGCTGCCCTGGTCGAGCAGCTCGTCGTCGCCGTAGTCCGCCGAGCGGTCCATGAACTCGCGGACGTGCAGGTTGTCGTTGGAGCCGACCATCCCGAGCTCGTTGACGTCGGCGACCATGAAGGGCTCGAGGTTGGTGTCGGCCATCGAGTAGTGCAGCACCGTCCACCCGTCGCCCTCGCGACCGGTGTGGGCAGCGGGCTTCTTGTCCGCGTCGTCGTCCGATCCCCCGCCCGAGCAGGCCGCGGTCAGCAGGAGGAAGGCAGCGGTCGCGGAGACGACGGTGGACCGTCGCCGGAGGTTCGTAGGCACAAGGCTGAAGATTAGGGCCCACGAGACCCCGGCGTACGGCGAACGTCCAGGTGACGGGACCTCGCAGTTTCCTCGCGTCGACCCGACGGGCTCAGTAGACGACCACTCCCCGCAGGTTCCGGCCCGCGTGCATGTCCTCGTAGCCGAGGGCGATCTCGTCGAGCTTGTAGGTGCGGGTCACGAGCTCGTCGAGCTTGAGGTTGCCCTCCTGGTAGAGGCGCAGCAGCTTCGGGATGTCGGCCTTCGGGTTGGAGGCGCCGAAGAGGGAGCCCTGGATCCGCTTCTGGAAGAGCGTGATGTCGGCCAGCGAGATGGGCGCGCCCACGGCCTGCACGTCGCCGAGGCCGGTGACGACCACGGTGCCGGCCTTGCGGATGGAGGCCATCGCCTGGCCGAGGTGGTCACCGGTGATGACACCGACGGTGACGATCGCGGAGTCGGCGCCCTGGCCGTTGGTGACCGACTGGGCGAGCTCGGTGGCCTCCTCCATGGTCGCGAAGGCGTGGGTGGCACCGAACTCGAGCGCCTTGGTGCGCTTCAGCTCGACCGGGTCGACCGCGATCACCAGCGAGGCGCCGGCATGTGCCGCACCCTGGACGGCGTTGATGCCGATCCCGCCCACGCCCATCACGATGACGGTGTCGCCCGGGGCGACCTCGGCCGAGTTCACGGCCGAGCCCCAGCCGGTGCCCACTCCGCATCCCACCAGGCAGGCCTTGTCGAGCGGGATGTCGTCGTGGATCTTCACCGCCGAGTCGACCGCGACGGTCGTGACCTGGGCGAAGGTGGAGATGCCGCACATCTGGCCGACCGGCTGGCCCTCGTAGGAGAGGCGGAAGCTGGTGGGGTCGTCCCAGCGCGAACCCATGAGGAGGGTGGCGCCGAGGTCGCACAGGTTCTGCATCCCACGTGAGCACCAGGTGCACTGGCCGCAGGACGGCAGGAACGAGAAGACGACGTGGTCGCCCTCCTGGTAGCCCGGCGTGTGCGGGCCGACCGCCGAGACCACGCCTGCCCCCTCATGGCCCCCGCAGAAGGGGTACATCCCGACGGGGATGTCGCCGGTCGCGATGTGGTCGTCGGAGTGGCACAGCCCCGACGCGACCATCTCGACCTGGATCTCACCCTGCCGCGGGTCCTCGACCTCCAGGTCGACCACCTCGTAGACGCCGGGGGCTTCCTTGATGACTGCGCCGCGTGTGTGCATGGGGGCTCCTTCCGGGATCGGTCGTGACGGACGTCACACCGTCGATGGTGCCCGGG
>JAOPXG010000368.1 GCA_025965275.1 Nocardioides sp. | reverse complement strand
ACCAAGGACGGCTCGATCGCCGGCCCGCGGGTGCTCGAGCACGTCGTCGACGTGGTGCTCCACTTCGAGGGTGACCGCGACTCGCGCTTCCGGGTGGTGCGCGCCATGAAGAACCGCTTCGGTCCGGTCGACGAGGTGGGCTGCTTCGACCTCGGCCCCGACGGGATCACCGCCGTCACCGACCCGACCGGGCTCTTCGTCGAGAACCACCACGCGATGGTCCCCGGCACCTGCGTCGCGGTGACGATGGAGGGTCGCCGGCCGATGCTGGCCGAGGTGCAGGCGCTGGTGACCCACAGCGCGGCCGAGCGGCCACGACGTACGACGTCCGGCCTCGACTCCTCCCGGGTCGCGATGGTGATGGCCGTCCTCCAGCAGCACGGCAACATCCGGCTGCACACGATGGACGTCTTCGCCTCGACCGTCGGCGGCGCCCGGGTGACCGAGCCCGCCAGCGACCTCGCGGTGGCCGTGGCGCTGGCGTCGGCGACCCGCGGCGTGCCCGCCCCGCGCGGGGTCGTCGCGATGGGCGAGATCGGGCTGGCGGGCGAGCTGCGCCGGGTCCGCGACCTGCCGCAGCGGCTGGCCGAGGCCGCCCGCCTGGGCTTCCAGCTCGCCGTCGTCCCGACCGAGCCCGGCCGCCCGGCGGCCCGGTCCCCCGAGTCCTGGACCATCGACGGCATGCGCGTGCTCGACGTGCCCGACATCACCGCTGCGCTCCGGCTGCTCCACCTGACCAACTCGCAGCACCAGAAGCCCCGCCCGGTCGAAGGGCTCTAGACTTCCCGCAGCGGCCGAGGTGCGCCGCGCCCAGAGGGAGGAAACGGCGACGTGGCCATCGACCGCTCGGACGAGACGCTGCGCCTGCGCGCGACCCTCGCCACGATCGCCCCCGGCACGCCGCTGCGCGACGGCCTCGAGCGGATCCTGCGCGGCCGCACCGGCGCGCTCATCGTGCTCGGCCACGACAAGGTGGTGGAGTCGATCGCCACCGGTGGGTTCACCCTCGACGTCCCGTTCACCGCGACCGGCCTGCGCGAGCTCGCCAAGATGGACGGCGCGATCATCCTCGACCAGGACGTCACCCGGATCCTGCGGGCGGCCGTGCACCTGATGCCCGACCACACCATCCCGTCCGAGGAGACCGGCACCCGGCACCGCACCGCCGACCGCGTCGCCCGCCAGACCGGCTTCCCGGTGATCTCGGTGTCGCAGTCGATGCAGATCATCGCGGCGTACGTCGGAGAGACCCGCCACGTGCTCGAGGGCTCCGGCCAGATCCTGTCCCGCGCCAACCAGGCGCTCGCGACCCTCGAGCGCTACAAGATGCGCCTCGACGAGGTCTCGAGCACCCTGTCCGCGCTCGAGATCGAGGACCTCGTCACGGTCCGCGACGTCGCCGTGGTCGCGCAGCGACTCGAGATGGTGACCCGGATCGCGAGCGAGATCGAGGACTACGTGCTCGAGCTCGGCACCGACGGCCGGCTGCTGTCGCTCCAGCTCGAGGAGCTCGTGACCGGTGTCGACACCGAGCGCGAGCTGGTGATCCGCGACTACCTGCCGGCCGGCCGGCGGTCCAAGAGCCCCGAGGCGCTGCTCAACCGGCTCGAGTCGCTCTCGTCGACCGAGCTGGTCGACCCGGCGGCCGCCGCCCGCGCCCTCGGGCTCGGCAACGGCGAGCACCTCGACGGGGCGGTCGCCCCGCGCGGCTACCGCCTGCTCGCCAAGGTGCCGCGGCTGCCGACGACGGTCGTCGACCGCCTGGTCGACCACTTCGGCACCCTCCAGAAGCTGCTCTCCGCCGGGGTCGACGACCTCCAGGCCGTCGACGGCGTCGGCGAGCTCCGCGCCCGCAGCGTGCGCGAGGGCCTCTCCCGGCTGGCCGAGTCGACCATCCTTGAGCGCTACGTATAGCGGAGCTATACGTAGCGCTGATGGTGGTCGAGCGAGCCGCGCGACCGAGCCTGCGAGGTCGCGACCGGCGTGTCGAGACCCGGTGAGCCGAAAGGCAACCTCAGTCGGGCTCGACAGCGCCCGTCGGCGACTTTGAGTGCGACGGCGTGACCGGCCGACCGCTCGGCGAGCTCGACGGCGAGTTCGACGGCGAGTTCGACGGCGTCGCGGTCTCCGTGACCGTCCCGGCGACCGGGGTGGTCAGCTGGAACTGCAGGTCGGACGGCTCGCCGCCCAGCGCCGACGCGGTCACGTGGTACCAGCCGGGCATCGCCCAGTCGGTCCGGAGGTAGCACTCCTCGCCGGAGCGGCGAGCGCTGCGCCAGATGATGCCGACGTCCGTGGTGACCGCCTTGCGCACCACGACGTCGCGGACCGGCACGGCGTGGGGGCAGTCGCGGCTCGACCAGATGTCGTCGTGCCCGGAGGTGATCGAGACGGTGAGCGCGTCGGAGGACACCGGCCACGTGCACGCCTCCGAGTCGAGGGTCCGGAGCTGGAGCACGATCAGCACGTCGCGCCCCGCCACGGCGTTCTCGACCTTGGGGGTGACGGCGATGTCCTCTCCTGCGCAGGTGCCGTCGGGCGTGGCCAGCGGCGGCGCCTCGCTGGACTGCTGACCGCTCGGTCGGTGCTTGCCGGGCTTGCGCGCCGAGTCACTCGGCGTCACGGGCAGGGACGAGGTGAGGACCTCGCTGGGCGTCTGGTCCGCGGCGACCTGGGCTGCGGTGTCGCCGTCCGACGACGCATCGCTGCCTCCACCGAGCAACCGGGCGATGCCGACGACGAGGAGCAGGGCGGTGCCCAGCACGATCGTCCGGCGCACCCAGTACACCCGCGCCGGGAGCGGGCCTCGGGTCATGGCGGGCATGCCGCCACGCTAGTCAGTGGGCGGGTCCCGATCGTGGTGCCACACCGACGACAATGGAGCCGATGAGCGAGCGCAGCGTGCGAACAACTCAGGACAGTGCGCCAGGTGCCTCATGCGCGCACGGAGCGAAGCGAGTACGTCCATGAGCGAGCGCAGCGAGCGAACAATCCAGGACAGTGCGCCAGGTGCCTCATGCGCGCACGGAGCGAAGCGAGTACGTGCATGAGCTTGCTGCACGAGCCGGTCCTGCACTGGTACGACACCCACGCGCGCGAGCTGCCGTGGCGTGGGCCCGGCGCCAGCCCGTGGTCGGTGATGGTCTCGGAGTTCATGCTGCAGCAGACCCCAGTCGCCCGGGTGCTCCCGGTGCACGAGCAGTGGCTCACCCGTTGGCCGTCACCGGCCGACCTGGCGGCCGAGCCGACCGGCGAGGCCGTCCGCGCGTGGGGACGGCTGGGCTACCCGCGCCGAGCGCTGCGGCTGCATGCCGCGGCGGTCGCGATCGTCGAGCGGCACGACGGCGAGGTGCCCGCGTCGTACGACGACCTGCGCGCGCTGCCCGGCATCGGCGACTACACCGCCGCGGCGATCGCGACCTTCGCGCACGGGCGCCGGCACGTCGCCCTCGACACCAACGTGCGCCGCGTCTTCGCGCGCACCCTGCAGGGCGTGGAGTTCCCGGCCCCGTCGGTGACCAAGGCGGAGCGCGAGGTCGCCCTCGAGGTGCTGCCCGACGACGTGCCCACCGCCGCCACCTGGTCGGTCGCGGTGATGGAGCTCGGCGCCCTGGTCTGCACCGCCGCCAAGCCGCGCTGCGGCGCCTGCCCGGTGGCCGACCTGTGTGCGTGGCGCACCGCCGGCCACCCGGCGTACGACGGCCCGCCCCGCAAGGCGCAGACCTGGGCCGGGACCGACCGGCAGTGCCGCGGCCGGCTGCTCGCGGTGCTCCGCGACAGTGACGGGCCGGTGCACCGCAGCAGCCTCGACGCCGCGTGGTCCGAGGAGGCACAGCGGATCCGCTGCCTGGCGTCCCTGGTCGAGGACGCGCTCGTCGTGCACGCCGGCCCGGACACCTACGCGCTCCCCTGACCGCCGAGTCGGCGCCAGTTTCCCGCGTAAATGCGCCGAGTCGGCGCCAGTATCCCGTTGGTGGGGAAACTGGCGCCGACTCGGCGTTGCTTCAGTCGGCCTTCGGGACGTCGATCGGGCCGTCGCTGTCGTCGGGACCCTCGATCGGGGGCGCCTCGGAGGCGGCGACCTCGGCGGTCTCGAACGGCGGGAGGTCGGGCAGTACGCCGACCTTCTGCCCGGCGAAGGTGAACTTCGCCTCCGGGCCCTCGCCCTCGACGCCGACCAGGACGATCTGTCCCGGGCCGACCTCGCCGAAGAGCATCTTCTCCGACAGCACGTCCTCGATCTCGCGCTGGATCGTGCGCCGCAGCGGCCGCGCGCCCAGCACCGGGTCGAAGCCCCGCTCCGCCAGCAGGTTCTTGGCCGGCTGGGTGAGCTCGAGCGACATGTCGCGGTCCTTGAGCCGGAGCTCGACCCCCGCGATCATGTTGTCGACCATGTGGACGATCTGCTCCTGCGTGAGCGGCGGGAACACGATGATCTCGTCGACACGGTTGAGGAACTCCGGCCGGAAGTGCTGCTTCAGCTCGTCGGAGACCTTCGCCTTCATCCGCTCGTAGGAGCCGGCCGCGTCACCGGAGGCCTGGAAGCCCAGGTTGACGCCCTTGGCAATGTCGCGGGTGCCGAGGTTCGTGGTCATGATGATGACGGTGTTCTTGAAGTCGACCACGCGGCCCTGCGAGTCGGTCAGACGACCTTCCTCGAGGATCTGCAGCAGGCTGTTGAAGATGTCCGGGTGCGCCTTCTCGACCTCGTCGAAGAGCACGACCGAGAACGGCTTGCGGCGCACCTTCTCGGTGAGCTGGCCGCCCTCTTCGTAGCCGACGTAGCCGGGGGGCGAGCCGAAGAGCCGCGAGACGGTGTGCTTCTCGCCGTACTCCGACATGTCGAGCTGGATCAGCGCGTCCTCGTCGCCGAAGAGGAACTCGGCGAGCGTCTTGGACAGCCAGGTCTTACCGACACCGGACGGGCCGGCGAAGATGAACGAACCGCCGGGGCGCTTCGGGTCCTTCATGCCGGCACGGGTACGGCGGATCGCCCGCGAGATGGCCTTGACGGCCTCCTCCTGGCCGATGACCCGCTTGTGCAGCTCGTCCTCCATGTTGAGCAGCCGCGTGGACTCCTCCTCGGACAGCTTCACGATCGGGATGCCGGTCGCGACGGCGAGGACCTCGGCGATCAGCTCCTCGTCGACCTCGGCGACCTCGTCCATGTCGCCCGCGCGCCACTGCTTCTCGCGCTCGGACTTCTTCAGGATGAGCTGCTTCTCCTCGTCGCGCAGACGCGCGGCGGCCTCGAAGTCCTGGCCGTCGATGGCGGCTTCCTTGCGCTGCCGCACCTCGCCGATCTTGTCGTCGTACTCGCGCAGGTCGGCGGGCGCCGTCATCCGGCGGATCCGCAGCCGCGAGCCGGCCTCGTCGATCAGGTCGATCGCCTTGTCGGGCAGGAACCGGTCGGAGATGTAGCGGTCGGCCAGGGTCGC
>JAOPXG010000234.1 GCA_025965275.1 Nocardioides sp. | reverse complement strand
TCGACGATGGCGGCGACCGGGCCGCCGCCGTCGGGGCCCTGGTGGGCCGCCGAGACGGAGACGAAGACTGCGGGGTCGCCGGTGACGGCCGCGGTGACGCCACCGACGGCCGCCTTGATCTGGCGGTGCCAGTGGACGTCGGAGTCGTCGAGCATCGCGTTGCGGCGGCCGCGGACCTCGCCGTCGGCGGAGGCCTCGCACTTGAGGAAGACGTTGACCAGCTTGCCGTTGAGGTCGGAGGTGTGCGGCCGGTCGGGGAGCTCGAGGCCGGCCGCGCGGATCGCGTTCCAGATGCCGTCCTGGTCGAGGGCGTCCTGCATGACCGAGTGGCCGATCCGGTAGCGACCGCCGACGCCGATGGCGTTGCCGACGACGACGACCTGGGCCTGGTCCAGCTCGACGCCCGACGAGCAGGACGCGACCGAGGAGAAGAGGGCGCGGTTGTTCATCACGTCGTCGTCGGTCGGCATCTCGATCTCGCCGAGCGCCACCGCGATGCCGAGCGCCGTGGTGCCGTTGGAGAGGTCCATCGACTCGTGGGTGTGCTCGGTCCACACGGTCTTGCCGCGCGACTTCGCGTCGCGGATGGTGTGCACGGTCAGCAACGGCGTCTTGGTCTGCACGTAGTGGACGTCGGCGACGTCGGTGATGCCCGCGCGCTCCATCGCGACCTTCACGGCGTCGGCGACCTTGGACACCATCGCCACCCGGCCGATGTCCTCGGGCAGCAGCACCTCGCTCATCGCGAAGCCGACGGTGAGTCGCGGCTCGTCGATCGGCTCGGCGTCGGTGGTGGCGAAGATCGTCGCGTGGGGGCTGATCACGCCGTCGGTGCCGCCGGACCACACGATCGGGATCTGCTTGACCTGGTCGGCGGGGGCGCCCTTCTCGATCAGCACCTCGCGGAACGCGCGGTCGGAGATGATCCGGGTGTAGTCGTTGACGCCACCGTTGCCCTCGGTCTTGCCGATGATGGCGATGACGCGGTCGGCCGCCATCACGCCGTCGTCGATCAGCTTGGCGAGCTCGCTGGCGTCGGCGACGGAGTGGATCGGGACCTTGCGTACTTCGATGGCGTCAGGCATGAGTTTCCTTCTCTGGTTCGGGTCTAGGACGGTACGACGACGGTGCCCGCGTCGCCGGTGATGGCGTCGGCGACGTGGGCGAGATCGGTGATGACGGCACGGCTGCCGCCCTGCTCGACGAACCGGCAGGCCGCGTCGACCTTGGGTCCCATCGAGCCGCTGGCGAAGTGGCCCTCGGCGGCGTGGGCGCGCATCTGCTCGACGGTCACCGTGCCGAGCTCCTCGGCGTCCGGGGTGCCGAAGCGCAGCACGGCGTGAGGGACGTCGGTGCCGATGACGAGCACGTCGGCGTCGACGGTGCGGCCGAGCAGCGCCGCCCCGAGGTCCTTGTCGATCACGGCCTCGACGCCGTGCAGGGCGCCGTCGGGCTCCTGCACGACCGGGATCCCGCCACCGCCGTTCGCGACGACGACGAACCCCGCCTCGACGAGCGCCCGCACGGCGGGGGCGTCGACGATCCGCAGCGGCTCGGGTGAGGCCACGACGCGGCGCCAGCCCTTCTCGCCGCGGTCCTCCCAGGTCTCGCCGTGCTCGACGAGCAGCGCGGCCTCGGCGGCCGGCAGGTAGCGGCCGATCGGCTTGGTCGGCGTCGTGAAGCCGTCGTCGTCGGCCGCGACGAGCGTGCGGGTGACCACGGTCGCCGTACGCCGGTCGACGCCGCGGCGCGCGAGGACGCTGTCGAGCGCGTTCATCAGTACGAACCCGAGCGTGGCCTGCGTCTGGGCGCCGCACCAGTCGAGCGGCACGGGCGGCACGACGGCGGCCGCCAGCTCGTTCTTGACCAGCAGGTTGCCGACCTGGGGGCCGTTGCCGTGGGTGATGACCACCTCGACGTCCCGCTCGAGCAGGTCGGCGACGGCCTCCATCGCCACGCCGGCCGCGGCGATCTGGTCGTCGGGCCGGGCCCGGCCGTCGGCGTTCGTCATGGCGTTGCCACCGAGCGCGATCAGGACCCTCATGCGTCGAACCTAGTGATCGAGTGATGGGCGATCACCGTGGACAGCGACGATGAACCGGCCTATTCGCTGGCAACTGTTGCCAGCGTGCCTCCGCGACTCACCGCCCGCCCGCGACCCGCAGGGTGGTCCCGGTGACGTACGACGCCTCGTCGCTCATCAGCCAGGCGATCGCGTCCGCGATCTCGTGCGGCTCGCCCACGCGGCCCAGCGGCACCAGCGGGCCGACCCGTTCGACCCGTCGGGGCTCGCCCGCGTCGGAGTGGATCGTGGTCCGGACGATGCCCGGGGCCACGCCGACGACCCGGATGCCTTCGCCCGCGACCTCCTGGGCCAGACCGACGGTCAGCGTGTCGACGCCGGCCTTCGCGGCGGCGTACTGGACGTACTCCCCCGGCGCCCCGAGCGTCGCCGCACCCGAGCTGACGTTGACGATCACGCCGCCCGGTCCGCCGTACGACGTGCCGAGCGCGCGCACCGCGGCCCGGGCCACGAGCAGCGCGGAGGTCAGGTTGAGGTCGACGGTCGCGGCGATCACGACGGGCGGCGTCTCCGCGAGCGGGCCGATGTGGAGGGTCGCGCCGGCGTTGTTGACGACGCCGGTCAGCCGCCCGTGGTCGGCGGCTGCGGCGAAGAGCTCGTCGACGCCGTCGGGATCGGTGAGGTCCGCGCGTACGGCGACGCAGCGCGCGCCGGCGTCCTCGGCGGCGAGCCGCGTCTCCTCGGCCGCGGCGGCGTTGCTGGCGTAGCCGAGCACCAGGTCGTGGCCGTCGCGGGCGAGCCGGAGCGCGGTGGCCGCACCGATGCCCCGGGTGCCGCCGGTGACCAGCGTCAGCGGGCTCACGGCTCGAGCTCGAAGTCGTCGAAGTCGAAGCCCGGCGAGACCACGCAGCTGACCAGCGCGTCGGCGCCGGAGGGCACCGTGCGCTGCCAGACGCCGGCGGGCACCCGTGCCTGCGGGTGGTCGGCGTCGACGGTGACGCTCGACTCGAGCGTCGGCGCCGCGCCGGCCCCGCCGAGCTCGAGCGTCACCGCGCCCTGGTGGGCCAGCCACAGCTCCTCGGACGCGACCTTGTGCCAGGCCGAGGACTCCCCGGCCGGGAGCAGGAAGTAGATGAGGGTCGCGGTCGGCCGGACCCGGTCGTCGTCGAGCGTGACGTCGACGGGCGAGCGCCAGGTCTGCCGGTACCAGCCGCCCTCGGGGTGCGGCTGCAGGTCGAGGGCCAGGGCCAGCGGTGGGGCGATCGGTGGGCGGTTCATCGGGTCGCCCCGTGCAGGCGCCGGCGCAGCTCGCGCACCTCGCGCACCTCGTCCTCCAGCTCGGGGGCCGGCGCGACGCACTGCCGCAGGTGCTGGAGATCGGTCTCGGACAAGCCCATGGGCCGAGTCTGGCAGCACCACGTGTCAAGGTGAGGGCACCGATGCGTCCACTCGAGGAGGATCCGTGCTCCGTGACACCCCGCCGTTCCGTGCCGACCACGTCGGCAGCCTGCTCCGGCCCAAGCACCTGCTGAAGGCGCGCGAGGACCACGCCGCCGGCACGGTCTCCGACGAGCAGCTGCGTGAGATCGAGGACGCCGCGATCATCGAGGTCATCGACCTCCAGCGCGCGGCCGGGCTGAGATCGGCGACCGACGGCGAGTTCCGGCGCGGGTCGTGGCACATGGACTTCATCTACCGGCTCGACGGCATCAGCAAGGCGCACGACAACCTGAAGGTGCACTTCAAGAACGCCGCCGGTGAGCTCGACTTCACGCCCGCCGCGCTCAAGGTCGACGGCAAGCTGGGGCTGTCGGAGACGATCTTCGGCGACGACTTCGCGTTCCTGCGCGACCACGTCTCCGAGGGCGTCACGCCGAAGCTGACGATCCCGTCGCCGAGCATGGTCCACTACCGCGGCGGCGCGGCCGCGATCGATCCGGAGATCTACGCCGACACCGAGGAGTTCTGGGCCGACCTCACCGCCGCCTACCGCGAGCAGGTCCGTCGGGTCCACGACCTCGGCTGCACCTACCTCCAGCTCGACGACACCTCGCTCGCCTACCTCAACGACCCCGAGCAGCGGAAGGCGATGGCCGAGCGCGGCGAGGATTCCGAGCACCTGCACGAGGCCTACATCCGCCACCTCAACGAAGCGCTCGCCGGGCGACCGGAGGGACTGACGGTCACCACGCACATGTGCCGTGGCAACTTCCGCGACTCGTGGGTCGCCGAGGGCGGCTACGACTTCGTCGCTGAGGCGCTCTTCAACGAGCTCGACGTCGACGGCTTCTTCATGGAGTACGACGACGAGCGCTCCGGCACGTTCGAGCCGCTGCGGCACGTGCCGCCCGGCAAGCTCGTCGTGCTCGGCCTCGTGACGACGAAGCACGGCGAGCTCGAGTCGAAGGACGTGCTCAAGGCACGGCTCGACGACGCAGCGAAGTACGTCGACCTCGACCAGGTCTGCATCTCGCCGCAGTGCGGCTTCTCCTCGACGTTCGAGGGCAACTCGCTCAGCGTCGACCAGGAGAAGGCCAAGCTGGCGCTGCTCGTCGAGCTGGCCGACGAGGTCTGGGGCTAGGTCACGTCGGCGCGCGGCGCCTCCACGACAGCAGCAGGACGGGCTGGTGACAGCTGACCAGCAACGTCTCGAGGTTGCGCGCGAACGGTCCGGGTCGTCGCTACGCTCAGGGCACCAGCCGCTCGGGAACGACCCAGGAGAGACATCGATGCAGACCGAGATCTTGTACAGCCCCGCCTACGCCGCCGCGAAGCTGACCATGAGCGCCGGCGAGGCCGTCCGCGCCGAGTCGGGCGCGATGCTCGCGATGTCGGCGGGCGTGGCGATGGCGACGTCGACGCAGGGAGGCATCATGAAGGGCCTCAAGCGGTCCCTGCTCGGCGGCGAGTCGTTCTTCATGAACACCTTCACCGCCCAGGCGGACGGCGCGGAGCTCTACCTCGCACCCACGCTCTCCGGCGACATCGTGCACTGGCCCCTGAACGGCACCCTCTTCGTGCAGTCGGGCTCCTACCTCGCCTCCTCGAGCGGCATCGAGATCGACACCAAGTGGGGTGGCGGCAAGACGTTCTTCTCGAGCGAGGGGCTCTTCATGCTCCGCATCTCGGGCCAGGGCGACCTGGTGCTGTCGAGCTACGGTGCCATCCACTCGATCGACCTGCAGCCCGGCCAGACCTACACCGTCGACACGGGCCACATGGTCGCGTGGACCGACGGCATCCAGTACAACGTCCGCAAGGTCGGCAACTGGAAGTCGACGCTCTTCTCCGGCGAGGGTCTCGTCTGCGACCTGACCGGTCCCGGCCGGATCTACCTGCAGACCCGCAGCCAGGACGCGTTCCTCGGCTGGCTGATCCCCCAGCTGCCGACCCAGAGCAGCAGCTAGCGGCGACGGGCCCGGTGGTTGAGGTGCGAAGGCCGCCAGGCCTGAGCCTCGAAACCACCCACGCCGCGACCGTCAGGACATCTCGAGCAACGCACGCAGCGGCAGGGTGCCGACCGGGAGCCCGTGCCGGTCGTAGTAGGCGAACATCGCGCTCAGCCACGGGTGCGTGCCGGGGTCGTCGACCCGCTCCGCGGTGACCCCGGCCTCCGCGGCCAGCTCGGCGACGGTGGCCACCCGGGAGGCCAGCTCGTACGTCGCGCCCGCGTGGCCGTCCTCGAGCAGTACCGTCGCGGCGGCCTCGGCCACGTCGGCCAGGTCGGCGAACCCGAAGGTCGCCTGCACGTCGTACGGCACCCGCACCGGCTCGGTGAGGTCGAGGTTCTGCAGGTAGGCACCCGGCTGGAGGATCGTCCACGACAGCCCGGAGCGTCGGACCAGGTCCTCCGACCTCGCCTTGCCGAGGTGGTGCGGCATCTCGGGGGCGTACGGCGACGCCACCGAGTGGTAGCCGAGGCGCCCGACGCCGGCAGTCCTCGCGGCCTCCAGCACGGCGCCGACGTACGCCGGCTCCTCGGGGTGCAGGTTGGGCGCGATCAGGTAGACCGCGTCGCAGCCGGTCAGCGCACCGGCCAGGTCCGGCCAGTCCGCGCGCCCGAGGGGCACGGCTTCGGCGCCGCGGGCGACCAGCGCCGTCGACACGGCCCGGCCGGTCTTGCCATGGCCACCGACGACGGCGATGCACTTCATGGGCGCCAGCCTACGAGCGGGACTACTCCTCCTCGTCGAAGCGTGGGTCGCCGAGCATGTACTGCGTGAACCGACCGGGCGCCTTCTTCGGCGCGCGCTTCAGCTCGGGCACCATCCTGCCCTCGAGGACGTCCCAGAACGAGTCGGCCGTGTGCATCACCCTGCGGGCGACCAGACCGAGCAGGCCGGTGTGCGGGGTGTACGGGTGCGGCCTGGTCGGTGCGGCCAGCTCGGCGTTCCGCAATCGCTCCGCGAGCAGGTCGAGCTGCGGGTCGTCGAGGATGTCGGTGAGCCGCTCGCCGAGCCCCTGCTCCTGCCGGTGGTGGTCGTACATCGCCGTGCGCACGTCGCTCCACACCCCGGGCCAGGCGTACGCGCTCTCGTAGACCGAGCCGTACTCGTGCGCTTTGACGTGCGCGAGGACGACCTCGAGGTGCTTGGCCGAGTGCATGTAGTCGTGCACCAGATGGCCGCCGTCCCGGACCCGCTTGCGGGCGGGCGGCAGGAGCACGGCGTCGACGGCGTGCAGGTGCATGCAGGTGCTCGCCAGGAACATGTCGATCCGGTCGTAGCCCTGGCGCGGCCGCTCCGGAGGTGCGCCCATGGCCCGCGCGGCCTCCAGCCACTCGGCCAGCCCGTCGTGCGTGTGCTGGATCGACCTGCGGAGGACATCGTTCGTGCCCATCGGCCTCACCTCTTCGTGCGCCTCCATCCATGGTGCTCCGGGCGACGACGGTCGACAAGGCGCGCCCATCCTCGGGGGCGGCGAAAGCCTGCCTGAGCTCAGGTCCGGGCCGAACGACCCGCCGTCAGACCAGGTCGACCGTGGCGTATGCGGCTCCCCCAGGGGCGAGCGCTGCGTAGCCAGGTCCGCGGTCGAAGAACGCCTCGCTGGGCTCCGGACGTGAGGCGCGCTCGGCGGTGGTGGCCGCCTCGTCGAAGGACAGCGAGTCGTCGTCGAGCGAGCCGGTGAGCACGACGCCGTACGACGTCAGCGCGGCCTCCGGCGAGACCTTGCGCCAGACCACGTCCCGGACGACGAGGGCCGGGTCGCGGTCGAGCGGGTTGCCCCAGCCGCCGCCGCCCGTGGTGCGGATCCGGATGACCTCGCCGGCCGCGACCGGCTCCGCGTCGGCGAGGGCGTCGACCTCGCGCTCGTTCGGCCCGCCGGCGTCGATGACGACCTCGAACGGCTTGCCCGCGAGCCCGCCCTTCACGCCCCAGCAGGCCAGGATCGAGCGGTCGGCGATGGACATGAAGTGGCCGTCCTTGAGCATCCGGATGTGCTTCTCGTAGCCGAGGCCG
>JAOPXG010000358.1 GCA_025965275.1 Nocardioides sp. | reverse complement strand
GGTGAGCAGGCAGAAGTCCTCGGTCGGCGTCCAGTTGATCCCGCCCCAGGCGACCTGCTGGGCGACGACCCAGTCGAGCGCCGCGCGCACGGTCGGCCAGAACCGCTGCACGAACGCGATGTCGCGGCGGACCAGCCAGTGGTGCCAGATGCCGACCGCGAGGTACGCCGACATGTTGACGTCGCCGCGCTCGTCCTCGGGCTCGCCGTTGACGACCTTCATCGGGAACGAGCCGTCGGCGCGCTGCATCGTCGGCATCCAGGCGTACGCGCGCTCGGCGGCGTCCACCTGACCGCCCACGAGCATCGCCATCGCCGCCTCGACGTGGTTCCACATGTCGACGTGCTCGCCGACGGTCCACGGCACGGCGCCCCACGGCTCCTGCATCGCCACGATGGACGCCGCGGTCGCCGCGACCTGCTCGGCGTTCAGGATGCCGTCGACGTACGGGAGCTGGGCCAGCGGGTCCGTCATCCGAGGTCTGCCGGCTTGCGGAAGTAGAGGACCATGCTCTTGCCGATCAGCGGGTCGAGCACCTTGCCGGCGTACTGGAGCGCCTTGGGCTGCTTCATGATCTCCCACACCAGGAGCTTGTGGTACGTCTTCGCGAGGACGTGGTCGTCGTTGGTCACGCCGACGGCGCACTTGATCCACCAGTACGGCGCGTGCAGGCCGTGGGCGTAGTCCTTGCCCTCGAACACCATCGCGTCGCCCGGCGTGCCGTCGTTGAACCGCCCGGCCTTGGTGACCTTGTCGATCAGCTCGTGGTCGGTGTAGATCCGGACGTGCCCGCCCGGGGCGTTGTGGTAGTCGTCCGAGAGCTTCCAGTTGATGACCTCGGGCAGCCAGCGCGGCACCGAGATGGCCATCGTGCCGCCGGGGCGCAGCACCCGCACCAGCTCCTTGATCGCGTCGACGTCGGCGTGGATGTGCTCGAGCACCTCCGCCGCGACCACGCGGTCGAACTCGCCGTCCGCGAACGGGAGCTGGAGCGCGTCGCCCTGCTTGATGTCGGCCTGGGCACCCGCGGGGACCTCGCCCTGCTCCTTCATCGCGCCGAAGATCTCCAGCACGCCGGCGAGCTCGTCGGCGTCCATGTCGAAGGCGACCACGTCGGCGCCGCGGCGGTACATCTCGAACGCGTGCCGGCCACCGCCGGCGCCCATGTCGAGCACCCGCTCGCCGGGCAGCAGTCCGAGTCGGTCGAAGTCAACGGTCAGCACTGGTGGTTCCCTCTTCTCGTTCGCGCCGGTAGTCGGCGATCACTTCTTCGTACGCCGCGGCGACCTTCACCGCGACCGCGCGCCAGCTGAACAGCTCGTCGACCCGCCGGCGGCCGGCGGCGCCGTACCGCGCCCGGCGCTCGGGGTCGTCGAGCAGCGCCGCGATCGCGGCCTCGAGCTCGCCGACGTCGCCGGGTGTGACCAGGTCGGCGCACAGCCCGTCGGGGCCGACGACCTCGGGGATCGCCCCGGCGTCGGAGACGACCAGCGGGGTCGCGCAGGCCATCAGCTCGGCCGTCGGCAGCGAGAACCCCTCGTAGAGCGAGGGCACGCAGGCGATCTCGGCCGAGCCCATGAGCGCGACCAGCTCCTCCTCGCTCACCCCGTGCACGAAGTGCACCGCGTCCTTGATCGACAGCTTGTCGATGAGCTTCTCGGTGCGACCACCGGGCGTCGGCTTGGTGACGAGGAACAGCTCGAGGTCGCGCTCGGTGCGCAGCTTGGCAAACGCCTCCAGCAGGGTTGAGATCCCCTTCATCGGGGCGTCGGCGCTCGCCATCGCCATGATCCGGCCCGGCACCCGCGGCGTGGTCGGCGGCTGGAACCCGTCGTCGACGCCGAGCAGGATGACCTGCATCTTGTCGAGGTCGACGCCGAAGTCGGTGGCGATGTCGCGCCTGGAGGTCTCGGACGGCGTCAGGATCTTCCGGGCCTGGCGGGCGACCCGGGCCTGCATCTTCACGAAGCCGTACCAGCGGCTGAGCGTGAACTTGCGCCACGGGTTCCGCGTCGACCTGATGTCGATCCGGCGGTCGTAGCTGATCGGGTGGTGCAGCGTGGTGATCAGCGGCAGGCCCAGCTTCTCGATCTCGAGCATGCCGTAGCCGAGCACCTGGTTGTCGTGGACGATGTCGAAGTCGTCGACCCGCTCGCCCAGCGCGCGCAGGGCGCGCAGGCTGAACGTCTTCGGCTCCGGGAAGCCGGCCGCGCACATGGTCGCGAACTCCTCGACGTCGATCCGGTCGCGGAACTCCTGGAGCTTCGGGACGCGGAACGGGTCGGGCTCGCGGTAGAGGTCCAGGCTCGGGAGCTTGGTCAGCGCGACCCCCTCGTCGAGGTCCGGGTAGGGCTGGCCGGAGAACACCTCGACGGAGTGGCCCAGCTTCGTGAGCTCGCGGCTCAGGTGCCGGATGTAGATGCCCTGCCCCCCGCAATGCGGCTTGCTCCGGTACGACAGCAGTGCGACCCGCATCGACGACCTCTCTCTAGCGAACTCCGGACGCTTGCCGGATGCTCTGACACGCCGGGCCGGACGAAGTGGAACGTGTTCCTATTTTAGACCACGAGTTGCTAGCCTAGTCACCGATATCAACGTCGAAACTCGGGGTTCTCTAAACTCAGCGGGCCAACGTCGTTCCGACCGGAGCTGCATTCACCACGACGCATGGGGGTCCCTTGTGAGCACCACGAACTCGCTCGCAGTCGAAGATCTGGGGTCGGCCGCCCAGCGCGACCGCCGCAAGCGCATCCTCGACGCGACCATCACCCTCGCCTCGCAGGGCGGTTTCGACGCCGTCCAGATGCGTGCCGTGGCCGAGCAGGCCGACGTCGCGCTCGGGACGCTGTACCGCTACTTCCCGTCCAAGATCCACCTGCTCGTCTCCGCCCTGCAGCGCGAGTTCGAGCGCACCGAGACCGCGCTCCGCGACCGCCCGATCGAGGGCGACACCACCGCCGAGCGGGTCATCAACGTGCTCAAGCGCACCACCCGCGGCATGCAGAGCGACCCGCAGCTCACCGAGGCGCTCACCCGCGCCTTCATGTTCGCCGACAACTCGGTCCAGGCCGAGATCCACCAGGTCGGCATGCTCCTCACCTCGATGCTTACCCGGGTCATGCACCCCGAGGGCCACGCCGAGCTCACCGAGGAAGACGTCGCCATCGCCCGCGTCATCGGCGACGTCTGGCTCTCCGCCCTCGTCGGCTGGGTCACCGGGCGCAGCACCGCCGCCGAGACCGGTCAGCAGATCGAGGTCGCGGTCAGGCTCCTCCTCCGCGACTGA
>JAOPXG010000355.1 GCA_025965275.1 Nocardioides sp. | reverse complement strand
AGTCGGGACTTCTGACGGTTGAGTCGCCAGACTCGACTGTCAGAAGTCCCGACTCGACCGCCCGGTTCACCCGAACGGTGGAGAAGCGTCGGCCCGGCATCGGGTACCGACTCGGCAGCGGGGCCGGACGGTCCGGTGGACGAAGGAGAAGTCATGACCACAGCTCGCGAGATCGTGAGTGGGAGCGCGGAGTGCGTGCGCTTCGGCGACCGGGTGGAGGCGACCTCCGCCGCCCCCGCCGACGACTGACGCGTGTCCAGCGCGACCGACCCCGGGCGGGTCGTGGTGGTGACCATCGCCCACGGCCGGCACGACCATCTCGCGTTGCAGATGGAGTCGCTTCGGGCCGGCTCCCGCGCACCCGACGAGCACGTGGTCGTCGCGATGGACGACCGCGACCTGGCACGGTGGCCGGCGTTCGTCGTGTCGATCCCCACCACCGCGCGGGGACTCCCGTTGGCTGCGGCGCGCAACCTGGGGGTCAGCACGGCGCTGGACCTGGCCGCCGACGTCGTGATCTGTCTCGACGTCGACTGCCTGGCCGGGGCGGACCTGGTCGGCGCCTACGCTGCCGCCGCCCACGAGGATCCCGGGGTGGTGTGGTCGGGTCCCGTGACGTACCTGTCCCGGCCGCCGGTGGGTGGCTACGACCTCTCTGCTCTCGAGGCGCTCGACGACCCGCACCCTGGTCGCCCCGCGCCGCCTCCCGGCGTTCGCCAGATCGACGACGACCCGGACCTGTTCTGGTCCCTGTCGTTCGCGTGCTCGGCCTCGGCGTGGGGTCGGTCGGGCGGCTTCTGCGAGGACTACGTGGGCTACGGGGGCGAGGACACCGACTTCGGTCGGATCGCGCTCGGGCGGGGTCTCCGGCTGGGCTGGGTGGGGAGCGCCCGTGCGTTCCACCAGTGGCACCCTGTCTCGGACCCACCCGTCGAGCATCTGGACGACATCCTCAGGAACGGCCTGATCTTCTACGAGCGGTGGGGGTCGTGGCCGATGCGCGGCTGGCTCGAGGAGTTCGAACGACGAGGCCTGGTCCGCCGGGAGGCGGGCACGTGGCGCCGAGCCGGATGAGACGACGCCTCACTGGTGACGCAGGATCCCTTGTACGGCCTCGGCGAAGCGTGGTGCGGCCTGCCCGTCGCACCAGTCGACCCAACGGTTCCCGTCCAGGCGCGAGACGCGGTCGAGCAGCTCGGCCCATCCCTGAGCCGGCCAGGTCTCGAGGACGGCGACGGGCCAACCGCCCCAGGCGAGCACCTCGCCGGTGACGACCTGCTCGTCGTGGGGCCTCGCCTGCGGGAGGACGACCGCAGGTCGACGGGCGGCGGCCACCTCGGCCAGCGCATTCTGTCCAGCGTGGGTGACGACGACGTCGGCGCCGCTGATCGCCGTCCAGGGGTCGGGCACCCACGGGCCTGCCACGCCGCCCCCGAGAACCGTCCACTCCCAGTCCGGCGTCTGGTCGCGCAGCGCCGCGACGTCCGCGTCGCTCACGGCGTGCCCTCCGGATCCCAGCAGCAGCACCGCCTCCCTGGACCTCGATCCCCGCGGATCATCTGGATCGGCGTCGCGCTGGACGTCCACGGGCGGGAACCGCGACAGCGCGCCGACGGCGAGCACCCGGTCCCTGACCTCGTACGGCGCGCCGCGGAGCATGCCGCGGGCGCTCGCCGGCCAGAAACCCACCAGGAGGTCGGCCACGTCGAGGCCCAGGAGATGCGCGGGGTCGCCGCGGTCTCCCGGCAGGACCACACCGACGACGCGGATGCCGTGCAGCCGCGCCAACAGCTCGATCTCGACGGAGACGTCGCAGACCACGAGCGCGGGGCGCGCCCGCTCGATCCACGCTGAGACCTGCGCCATCCGGGCGCGGAGTCCGGCATGGCCGACGGGCGCCCAGTGCAGTCTCCCGCGGGCACCAGGCGCCTCGGCGTCCGCGGGACGGTCGTCACGGGGCAGGCGTAGCCAGTCCCCGACCCATCCTGCGGGCCGGGGGAGCGAGGACAGGCCCGTCACCGCCACGCCGATGCTCTCGAGCTCGGTCGCCAGCGAGCAGGCCCGGTGCAGGTGCCCGCTGCCGACGTGGTGCACGTAGTAGCCGATCACGCGGCCACGCCTCGGTCGAGCACGGCCTGGTAGCAGTGCTCGTAGTTGTCGACCATCCGCCCCAGCCCGCACGCCTCCTCGGCATGCGAACGTACGGCGGGCCGGTCGAGCCCGGCGGCCGTGGTGATCGCAGCGGCGAGAGCCGGCACGTCCTCGGGTGCCACCAGGACACCTGCGGACTCGGGCACGATCTCCGGCAGGCCACCGCGCGCGTAGCCGGCCACGGGGGTGCCGCACGCCATCGCCTCCGACGCGACCAGGCCGTACGGCTCGTCCCACGCAGGAGTCACCACGGCCACCGCGGCCTCGCCCACGAGTGCGGCGAGGTCGGCGCGGCGCAGGTGTCCCGCGTAGTGCACGTCGCCGCCGAGCCGAGGCTCGACGACGTCGCGGAAGTAGTCGCGGTCGTGGAGGGGGCCGGCGAGCACGAGGGGGATCCCAGCGCGGCGACAGGCGTCGATCGCGTGGTGCGGTGCCTTCTCGGGCACCAGGCGGCCCGACCACACCGCGGACTCGCCGCCTGGCCCGCTCGACCACTCGTCCAGGTCCACGCCGTTGCGGACCGTCGTGCTGGTCACCAGGTGGCTCCACGAGCGAGCAGTGAACGAGCTCACGGCGGTGAACGCCGTGTTGGTCGTCGCGAGCGCCAGGGCCGACTCGAGCCACGGGACCGGCGGAGTGTGGAGGGTGGTGAGGACCGGGACCGGAAGCGACGGCGCCATGGCCACGGGCAGGTGGTGGAGGCTGTTGTTGTGCACCAGGTCGAACTCACGAGCCCCCTTGCGCGCGAGGGTGAGCATCAGGTCGAGATAGGCGTGGTGCTCGGCCATCCACTCGGCGCTGGGTGCGTGACGATCCGCCATCGAGGCGACGCTCGGCACGAACTCCGCCAAGGGCAGCATCCGGACCCCGAGGTTGGTGTCCGATCCCGGCGCGGCGAAGAGCGTGACCTCGTGCCCGCGGCGGGTGAGCTCGCGGGCGAGCGTGTACGTGAGGGCCTCGAGGCCGCCGGCGAAGGGGTCGCGGATCGGGTAGCGGCTGGATCCGACCAGACAGATCCGCATCAGCGACCCACCAGGGTGTCGTACACGAGGTCGTGCCCCGCGGAGATCGCCCGTCGCTGGGCGCGCCGCTCCTCGACCGACGCTCCGAAGGACGGCCGCGAGGTGTAGGCGTGGCGGACCGCGTCCACCAGCGACGCCGCGTCGAACCGGTCCTCGTCGTGCTCGTACTCGAGCACCGGGCCCTGCTCGGCGAAGTAGCCGCAGGTCGGCGCGACCACGGTCGTGCCCAGGTCGCGGCAGGCCTCGAGCCAGCCGGAGTGGGTCCCGAAGCGGTAGGGGAGCACGGAGACGTCGAGCCCGGCCAGGTACTGCCACAGCTCGTCGTCGGTGAAGTAGTCGTGCACCCGCAGATCGAGCCGACCCTCGTCGGCGTCTCGGTGCAGCAGGCGGGCCAGGACGGGGTCGCTTCGGAGCCCGCCGGGCTCCATGACGTCGCGGTGCACGTCGACGCGCAGGACCGCTTCCGGCATCTCGGCGACCACGTCGGTCAGCACCGGGAGGACCCGGTGCGGGGCCATGCTCGGTCGGAGGCTCTTGAGGTGCAGGCCCACGACGAACGGGTGCGCCACCCCACGCTGCGCCCGGACGTCCCGCGTCGCGCGGGCAGCGTGCATGGTCGTGAAGGGGACCACGTGCGGGTGCGGCAGCACGATCGCCTCGCGGCCCCAGCGTGTCCTGATCTCCGCGGCCGCGCCTCTCGTCAGGGTGATGACCTTGTCGGCCGCGGGGACGAGGACGTCGAGCTGACGGTCATGGAGCTCACGAGTCTCGTGGTGGGGGTTGCGCAGGTCGTGGACGGTGTAGACGAACGGGCGCCCGGCGCGCCGCACCGCCTTCACCCAGGCGGCCAGATCCGCCACCGACCGTGAGTCGAAGCCGAAGTGGAGGTGGAACAGATCGACCTCGTCCGCGTGCTCGGCGACCCAGGCCGGGTCCAACATGACCGGCGGCCACCACTGCTGGCCGGCGGGCCGGGAGCGCTCCGCAGGATCCGGGTCGGGCAGGCGCACCGGTCCGCCGCCGCCCGGAGGCGACAGGTGACGGACGTAGACATGGCCGGCTGGCACGGACGCCACCACGGGTCGAGGTGATGCCCGGCGAGCAGGTGCGCGCCGATCGTCGGAGGATCGCGTGGTCACCCCATGGTGGTACCCACCGTCGAGGGCGGAGGACCTCACCTCGATGGGCGAACCCGCGCCGGTTCCCGGCACTGCGCCGCCTAGGTCGGACCCGGGTCGCCGTCGGGCGGATGCTGCCGGGTCCGGAGCAGCACGTCGGCGAGGACGGCCTCGTCGACCCCCGAGGCCGCCGCCGCGTCGCGCAAGGTGGCGGCCGCGGCCTCGACGTCGAGGCCGAGGGTCGCTGCCACGATGCCGACAGCGGTGGATACCCGGGTGGCCACGCGCAGGTCCTTCGGTGCCTCGAGCGCCCGCCGACGCGTGCTGAAGGACAGGTCGGCGTTCGACACCGCGCCCGGAGCCCAGGCCTGGAAGATCTCGGCGATCTCGGCGTGCAGGCCGCTGAAGGCCCGACGCGATGCGGCATAGAGGTTGACGGTTCCGGTCACGTGGCCGGCTGTGACGATCGGGAGTGTCAGGGTCGAACGGACCCCGGGTGCGGCCGCCTCGGCGAACAGCAGCCACCGCTGCTCGCCGAGGAAGTCGTCGCGGTCGAACTCGCGGGGCCGGGTGCCGCGGGAGGTCTCGATGCACGGGCCGTCGTCGAGGTACTGCATCGCGTCGAGCACGGCGATGTCCTCGGGCGAGGCCACGAGCGTGAAGGTGACCCCGTTGCGCGCCCTGGTGAGGCTCAGACCGACGCAGTCCGGAACGAGCTGCTGGACACGGTGACCCGCGTCCTCCAGCCGCTCGAGGAGGTCGTCGTCCTCGAAGGGCTCGAGCTCGTCGATGGCCTCGCGGGTCTCGGGGAGAGGCTTCATCTCCATGGGTCGACCTCGGAATCGTGCGTACGGCCGGCGGCGGACCGTCATCGGTGGCTGGCTTGGAGCCTCGGTACCCGCGCAAGAGGGTCACAACACCGGTCCCGTCCGGGGAGGGTTGGACGGTGCAGGTCCTCGTGGAGGACCCGGGCCGGCAGGGAGGAGCGCCGGCGGAACGCCTCGGCCCAGTCCCACAGCCCGTGCCGACGACCCTCAGGCGCAGATGCCCGCGGCCGCCGCGGCGTCCTTCTGCTGCTGGGTGGGGTGCTTGTCCGGGCCGTCCGCGGAGACGGAGTCCCGGACGAACGAGCCGAGCGGCTGGTCGTCGTTCACGAGCTCGACCAGCTTCTTGTGCGCGGGGAGCAGGCCCACGTGCGGGTAGCCCGCGGTGCCCTCGGCGTAGAGGAAGTTGGGCATCGTCACGAACTTGATGTGGGTGAGGTCGACGTCCTTCAGCTCGCCCGCCAGCCGCACCAGTGCGCCTGCGCTGGCGAGGTCGGGGCTGGCCTGGAGCGAGCTGGTGAGCGCGCCGGCGAAGCGGTAGAGCTTGTCGGGGCGGGCGAGCGTGTCGGCGGAGATCACCTTGTGGGCCATGGCGGCGATGAAGGACTGCTGGCGCTTCATCCGACCGATGTCGGTGCCGGCGAGCACGTGCCGGAGGCGCACGTAGGCCAGCGCGTCGGTGCCGTCCAGGTGGACCGAGTCGCCTTGGTCGAAGTGCACGTGGAGATAGGTCGGGTCGTCGAGCGGCTTGGGGATGCAGACGTTGACACCCCCGATCGCGTCGACCATGTCCTTGAAGCCGCCGAAGTCGATGGTGAGGTAGTCGTCGACGTAGATCGGCGCGAACACCGACTCGACCTGCTCGACCGTGCACGCGGGACCGCCGACGCCGAAGGCGGCGTTCCACAGCACGTCGCTGCCGCCCGGGATGGACTTCCCGTCGACGACGCAGTCCGGTCGGTCGACCAGGAGGTCGCGGGGGATCGAGATGCCGTACGCCGACTTCCGGTCCGCCGCGACGTGCAGCAGGATCGTCGTGTCCGAGACGCCACCGCCCGCCTCGCTGTCGACCTTGCATCCCTTGCAGTCGCGGGTGTCCGTGCCCATCAGCAGGATGTTGAGCGGCTCGTGCGGCTGGTCGGCCGCCTGCGGCTGCTTGGCGTTCTTGTGGTGGATCTCCGGACCCTCGGCGATGTTGCTGTCGAGGTGGTTGTAGGCGAACACGACGGTCGCCGCGGTCACCAGCGCGACCACGAGCTCCGCGACGATGATCACGCGGAGCACATGGCGACGGTGCCTCTTCTCGGGCACGACGGGTTCCCTTCCCAGGACTCCCGAGATCCAACGAAGTGGACAGCGTACGTGGCACCTCGCGACAGCCGCGTGTCGTACGCTGAGGTCGTGTCCGATTTCCGCCAGATGAGGTCGGTGCCGTCGGCCAGGATGGACCCATGACCACGGCGACCACCAGCATCGAGCGGCTCGACGCCGAGTCCTGCTACCGCGCGGTGAAGTCCCGCGACCGGCGCTTCGACGGCGTCTTCTACACGGCGGTCCGCACCACCGGGATCTACTGCCGCCCGTCCTGCCCGGCACGGACGCCGGCGTTGCAGAACGTCACCTTCCACCCGAGCGCCGCGTCGGCCCAGGCCGCCGGTTACCGAGCCTGCAAGCGCTGCCTGCCCGACGCGACACCGGGCAGCCCCGACTGGGACGTCGCCGCCACCGCGGCGGGCCGCGCCATGCGGCTGATCGCCGACGGCGTCGTCGACCGCGAGGGTGTCGAGGGGCTCGCGGCGCGGGTTGGCTACACGCCGCGGCACCTGACCCGGATCCTCAACGGCGAGCTCGGCGCCGGCCCGCTCGCTCTGGCCCGCGCGAAGCGCGCCCAGACCGCGCGGGTGCTGATCGAGACCACCGAGCTGACCTACGCCGACATCGCGTTCGCCTCCGGCTTCTCGAGCATCCGCCAGTTCAACGAGACGATCCGCGAGGTGTACGCCGCGTCGCCGACCGACCTGCGCGGGCGCCGCGGAGGGCGGCCGACCACCGGCAGCATCACGATGCGGCTCGCCGTACGCACGCCGTATGCCGGTCACGCGCTGCTCGGGTTCCTCTCGACCCGCGCGGTGCCGGGCGTCGAGGCCGCGGGTGAGGGGTGGTACGCCCGGACGCTCTCCCTGCCCCACGGCAGCGGCACGGTGCGGCTCGAGATCCCCGATGTCACCGAGCCCGGGCAGACCGCGTTCGTCACCGCGGCCTTCGCCCTGGAGGACCTGCGCGACACCGCGGCGGCCACCGAGCGGGTGCGCCGGATGCTGGACGCCGACTGCGACCCGCTCGCGGTGGCCGACGCGTTCGCCGGCGACCCCGTGATCGGTCCGTTGGTCCGCGCGCTTCCGGGGCTGCGCGTGCCCGGCCACGTCGACGGGCACGAGATCGCGGTCCGCGCCGTGCTCGGCCAGCAGGTCAGCGTCGCCGGCGCACGCACCGTCGCGGCCCGCCTCGTCGAGCGCCACGGCCGCCCGGTCGCCCACCCGACCATGGGGCTGACCCACCTCTTCCCCGAGGTGGCGACGCTGGCCGGGCTCGACCCGGAGGACCTGCCGATGCCGCGCTCCCGCGGTCGGGCGCTGATCGCGCTCTGCGCGGCGCTCGCCTCGGGAGACCTGGCCCTCGACCGCGGACCGGACCGCAACGACGTACGCCGGGGGCTCCTGGAGATCCCCGGCATCGGACCCTGGACCGCCGACTACATCGCGCTGCGGGCGCTCGGGCACCCCGACGTCTTCCTGCCGACCGACCTCGGCATCCGCGACGCGCTCGCCGGCCTCGGCCGCGACCCGTCGACCGCGGCGCAGCTCGCGGAGGGCTGGACGCCCTGGCGCTCCTACGCGCAGCTGTACCTCTGGCAGACACTGAGCACGACACCGGGCAGCGACCCGGGCAAGGAGAACTGACATGTGGACCGTGATGGACTCACCGATCGACGAGCTGCGGATCGTCGAGCAGAACGGCGCGATCACCGCCATCGAGTTCTCGCCCTACCGACCCTCCGAGGGCCGACCGCTCGGCCCCCGCGCCGACGACAACCCGGTGCTGGCCGAGGCGGTGCGCCAGCTGCGTGCCTACTTCGACCGCGACCTCAAGGAGTTCGACCTGCCCCTCGCGCCGGTGGGCAGTGCGTTCCAGCAGCGGGTGTGGGCGGAGCTGCTCGGGGTCGGCTTCGGCGAGACCGCGTCGTACGGCCAGATCGCCGGCCGGCTCGGCATGACCAACGCGGCCTCCCGCGCGGTCGGCCTGGCCAACGGCCGCAACCCGATCCCGATCGTGATCCCGTGCCACCGGATCATCGGCGCCAACGGCACCCTGACCGGATACGCCGGCGGACTGCCCCGCAAGCAGCTCCTCCTGGAGCTGGAGCAGGATGCCTTGTTCTGAGCAGATCGCGAAGCGATCCGCTCAGAACGTCAGAAGGCAGGTCGAGTGCGCCCACGACCGAGCTTGCGAGGTCGTGCCGGCGCGTATCGAGACGCGATGAGACGACAGGCAAGCTGTGGTCCCTCGGCTTGCTCAGGTCTCGATACGCGCGTCGCGACCTCCTCCGTCGGTCGCGGTGCTACTCGACCTTGGTGCTGGGTCCTGGCCTTCGCGAGCTCAGGCCAGGGCACCTAATCCGCAGCAGCGCGACGCAACGACTCGGACAGCCGCTCCGCAGCAGCGAGTACGGCGGGCGCGTGCATCCGGCCGGGCTGGCGGGAGAGCCGCTCGAGGGGGCCGGAGACCGAGACGGCGGCGATCACCTTGCCCCCGGGGGAGCGCACCGGCGCGGAGACCGAGGCGACGCCCTGCTCGCGCTCGCCGATGGACTGGGCCCAGCCGCGGCGGCGGATGCCGGACAGGGCGGCGGCGGAGAAGGCGGCGTTCTGGAGGCCGCGATGCATCCGCTCCGGGTCCTCCCACGCGAGGAGGATCTGCGCTGCCGAGCCGGCGCGCATCGTGAGCTGGGAGCCGACCGGGATGGTGTCGCGCAGGCCACTGGGGCGCTCGGCCGCGGCGACGCACACGCGGTGCTCGCCCTGGCGGCGCCACAGCTGCGCCGACTCGCCGGTGATGTCGCGCAGCCGGGCGAGCACCGGTCCGGCGGTGGCCAGCAGCCGGTCCTCGCCGGCCGCGGCGGAGAGCTCCGCGAGGCGCGGGCCGAGCACGAAGCGGCCCTGCATGTCGCGCGCCACGAGCCGGTGGTGCTCGAGGGCGACGGCGAGTCGGTGGGCGGTCGGTCGGGCCAGGCCGGTGCCGGCGACGAGCCCCGCGAGGGTGGCCGGTCCCGACTCGAGAGCGGTGAGCACGAGGGCGGCCTTGTCGAGGACGCCTACTCCGCTAGAGTTGTCCATATAGCAATACTGCCGTCTCAGATCATGGGATGCAAGCGGTAGAGTCGGTGGCCTGGATGAAGGAACGTGGTGCCGAGGGTGTCGAGCCCCGGCGCGGATCGAGGGAGAGTGGCATGGGCAGGACGTTGTCCGAGAAGGTCTGGGACGAGCATGTCGTCCGGTCGAACGAAGGAGAGCCGGACCTCCTCTACATCGACCTCCACCTCATCCACGAGGTGACCTCGCCGCAGGCGTTCGACGGACTCCGGCTCGCCGGGCGCACCGTCCGCCGCCCCGACCTCACCCTGGCGACCGAGGACCACAACGTCCCGACCATCGACTGGGACAAGCCGATCGCCGACCCGGTGTCCAAGACCCAGGTCGACACGCTGCGCCGCAACGCCGAGGAGTTCGGCGTACGGCTGCACCCGCTCGGCGACATCGAGCAGGGCATCGTCCACATCATCGGCCCGCAGCTCGGGCTCACCCAGCCCGGCATGACGATCGTGTGCGGCGACAGCCACACCAGCACGCACGGCGCGTTCGGCGCGATCGCATTCGGCATCGGGACGTCGGAGGTCGAGCACGTGCTCGCCACCCAGACCCTGATGCAGGCCAAGCCGAAGACCATGTCGGTGACCATCAACGGCAGCCTGCCGCCGGGCGTCACCGCCAAGGACATGGTCCTGACGCTGATCGCGCACACCGGCACCGGCGGCGGCCAGGGCTACATCGTCGAGTACCGCGGCCAGGCCATCGAGGAGCTCTCGATGGAGGGCCGGATGACCGTCTGCAACATGAGCATCGAGTGGGGCGCCAAGGCCGGCCTCATCGCGCCCGACCAGACGACGTTCGACTACATCGAGGGCCGCCCCGAGGCGCCGAAGGGTGCCGACTGGGACGCCGCGGTCGCGCACTGGAAGAGCCTGGTCACCGACGACGACGCCGTCTTCGACGAGGAGATCGTCCTCGACGCGAGCGAGATGACGCCGTTCGTCACCTGGGGCACCAACCCCGGACAGGG
>JAOPXG010000230.1 GCA_025965275.1 Nocardioides sp. | reverse complement strand
TCGCGAGCATCAACTTCGTCACCGCCCACGACGGCTTCACGCTGCGCGACCTCGTCTCCTACAACGAGAAGCACAACGAGGCCAACGGCGAGGACAACAACGACGGCGAGAGCCACAACCGGTCC
The DNA here is from genome assembly GCA_025965275.1 of Nocardioides sp. GTDB lineage: Bacteria > Actinomycetota > Actinomycetes > Propionibacteriales > Nocardioidaceae > Nocardioides. The sequence goes on along the minus strand of JAOPXG010000230.1, from coordinate 3,592 downwards.
TGGAACCACGGCGTCGAGGGACCGACCGACGACCCGGAGATCCAGGCCTTCCGGGCCCGCGAGCAGCGCAACTTCCTCGCGACGCTGCTGCTCAGCCAGGGCGTCCCGATGATCCTGCACGGCGACGAGATGGGCCGGACCCAGGACGGCAACAACAACACGTACGCCCAGGACTCCGAGATCGCCTGGATGCACTGGGACAAGGCCGACAAGCCGCTGATGGAGTTCACCTCGGCGCTGATCCGGCTGCGCCGCACCCACCCGACGTTCCGCCGCAAGCGGTTCTTCACGGGCACCACGGTCCGCACCGGCGACGGCGAGCGTCTCAACGACATCGTCTGGCTGCATCTCGAGGGCCGGCCGATGGAGGACGGGGACTGGACCGACGGGACCCAGGCGATCGGCATGTACCTCAACGGCCACGGCATCGGCGGCAAGGACGCCCGCGGCCAGAGCATCGTCGACGACCACTTCCTCATCTACTTCAACGCCGACGGCCCGGCCGAGGTGACCCTGCCCTCCGACGAGTACGCCGCGGCGTGGGACATCGTCATCGACACCGGTGGTTCGGCGGACGAGACCGAGGTCTGCAAGGCGGGCGGGACGTTCCACATGGAGCACCGGAGCCTGATCGTGCTGCGCGAGTTCACCGAGCCCGAGGCCGAGCCCGACCACTCCGTGGCCGCGTCCGTCGCCGCGCTCACGCAGAACTCCTGATCGCCGTGCCCCAGGAATTGCAGAGCCCGGTCAGCACCTACCGGCTGCAGATCACCGAGGACTTCGACCTGTTCGAGGCCGCCCGGCGACTGCCGTACCTTCACGACCTCGGCGTCGACTGGGTCTACCTGTCGCCGCTGCTCGCGGCCGAGCCCGGCAGCACGCACGGGTACGACGTCGTCGCGTTCGACCACGTCGACCCGTCCCGCGGCGGCGCCGAGGGCCTGGCCGCGCTGTCGGCCGAGGCGCGCCGGCTCGGCATGGGCGTGCTCGTCGACATCGTGCCCAACCACGTCGGCGTCGCCTCGCCGACCGACGAGGCGTGGTGGTGGGACGTGCTCCAGCACGGCCGCGAGTCCGAGCACGCGACGGCGTTCGACATCGAGTGGCCCGCCGGTGACGGCAAGTTGCTGATCCCGGTCGTCGGCGACGGCGACGAGGACGCGATCGAGGTCACCGGCACCGAGCTCCGCTACCACGACCTGCGCTTCCCGCTCGCTCCCGGCACGACGACCCACGAGGAGCAGCACTACCGCCTGGTCAACTGGCACGAGGCCGACGACAACCTCAACTACCGGCGGTTCTTCGCGGTCAACAGCCTGGCCGCCGTCCGCGTCGAGGACCCCGAGGTCTTCGCCGAGACGCACATCGAGATCCGGCGCTGGTTCGAGGAGGGCCTCGTCGACGGGCTCCGGGTCGACCACCCCGACGGTCTGCGCGACCCCAAGCGCTACCTCGACGACCTCGCCCAGCTGACCGGCGGCGCCTACGTGCTGGTCGAGAAGATCCTCGAGCCCGGCGAAGAGCTGCCTGCCGACTGGGCGACCCAGGGCACCACGGGGTACGACGCGCTCGCCTACGTCGACCGGGTGCTCACCGACCCGGCCGGGCAGAAGCCGCTCGACGAGCTCGAGGCGCGGCTGCGCGGTGCGCCCGTCGACTGGGCCGAAATGATCCACGGCACCAAGCGCGAGGTGGCCGACGGGATCCTGCACTCCGAGGTCCGCCGGATCACCCGCGAGGTGCGCCGGATGACGACCGAGGCGTCGTTCAAGGCCGTCGAGGACGCGATCGCCGAGCTGCTCGCGTGCTTCCCGGTCTACCGGTCCTACCTGCCGGAAGGGATCGACCACCTCGAGCAGGCCTTCACGCTGGCCCGCCGGCACCGGCCGGACCTGGCCGCGACGTACGACGTGCTGCACCCGGTCCTGTCCGACGGCTGGTCCCCGCCCGCTCGCCGCTTCCAGCAGACGAGCGGGATGGTGATGGCCAAGGGCGTCGAGGACTGCGCGTTCTACCGCTTCTCGCGGCTCACCTCGCTCAACGAGGTCGGTGGCGACCCGAGCGTGTTCTCGGTGGGCGTCGACGAGTTCCACGCGGCGATGACCGACCGGCAGCGGGACTGGCCGCACGCGATGACCACGCTCTCGACCCACGACACCAAGCGCGGCGAGGACGTGCGTGCCCGGATCACCGTGCTGGCCGAGCTGCCCGACGTGTGGGCGAGCGCGCTCGAGGAGCTGCTCGAGCTGGTGCCGCTGCCCGACCCGGGCTTCGGATCCCTGCTGTGGCAGGCGATCCTCGGCGCCTGGCCCACGTCGACCGACCCCGACCTGCGCAGCCGGCTGCACGGCTACGCCGAGAAGGCGATGCGCGAGGCCGGTGACCGGACGACCTGGACCGAGCCGGACGAGGCCTACGAGGCGGCGGTGCACGCCGCCGTCGACGCGGCGTTCGACAGCTCCGACGTACGACGCGTGCTCGACGACCTGCTGGCGTCCGTCGTGGAGCCCGGCCGGTCGAACTCGCTGGCCGCCAAGCTGGTCGCGATCACCATGCCCGGGGTGCCCGACGTCTACCAGGGCTCCGAGCTGTGGGAGCAGTCGCTGGTCGACCCCGACAACAGGCGCTTCGTCGACTTCGACCACCGGGCCGCCGTGCTGGCCGGCGCCGAGGACGACGACGCCGCCGCCAAGCTGACCGTCACCCACCAGGCGCTGACCCTGCGCCGCGACCGGCCGGAGCTGTTCACGACGTACGCGCCGGTCCCGGTCTCCGGGTCCGCCGCCGACCACGTGCTCGCCTTCGACCGCGGGGGCGCCATCACCGTGGCGACCCGGCTGCCGGTCGGGCTCGCCGCCCGCGGCTGGGGCGACACCACCCTCGACCTGCCCGAGGGTCGGTGGACCGACGTGCTGACCGGCGCCCGCACCGCCGGCACCCTCGCCGAACTCCTCGCGACCCACCCGGTCGCCCTGCTGGTCCGGGAGGACTCATGACCTACGGCCCCTTCGACGTGTGGGCACCACGCCCGTCCCGGATGCGCCTGCTGGTGGCCGGCGAGACCCTCGAGATGACGCGCGGGGACGACGACTGGTGGACGCCGACCGAGCCGGTCCCCGACCGGGTCGGGGAAGAGATCGACTACGGCTACCTGATCGACGACGACGAGACCCCGCGGCCCGATCCGCTGTCGCGGCGTCAGCCCGAGGGCGTCCACGGGTTGTCGCGCACGCACGACGCCACCGACTTCGAGTGGCACGACGCGAGCTGGACCGGTCGCCAGCTCGCCGGCGCGGTGATCTACGAGCTGCACATCGGGACGTTCACGCCCGAGGGTACGTTCGACGCCGCGCTCGCGAGGCTCGACCACCTGCGCGACATCGGCGTCGACTTCGTCGAGGTGATGCCGGTCAACGCCTTCAACGGCACCCACAACTGGGGCTACGACGGCGTCCTGTGGCACGCCGTGCACGAGGGCTACGGCGGCCCCGAGGGCTACCAGCGCTTCGTCGACGGCTGCCACGCGGCCGGGCTCGGCGTCATCCAGGACGTCGTCTACAACCACCTCGGGCCGTCCGGCAACTACCTGCCG
>JAOPXG010000334.1 GCA_025965275.1 Nocardioides sp. | reverse complement strand
GGGTGGCTGGTCTCGAGCACCCGCCACGAGGTCGTGCTGCTGGCGATCGTCACTCCCCCGAGCACCACCTCGACCAGCTCGCCGCTCGGTTCGACCCGGGGCGGGCGCGGGTAGTCCCAGACGGACTCGACCGTGGGCTGCGTCATGTCGCGACGCTACCGGCTGCGGGAACATCCGCCGCCGGGGTTAGGTTTCGGGAATCGTGCGCACGCTGAGTCAACGGGTCGGGGCCCTGGTGGCCGACACCCGACCGCTGCGCAACGAGCACTTCCGCCGGCTGTGGCTGGCGAACATCATCACCGTGGTCGGCGCGCAGCTGACCGTGGTCGCCGTACCGGCCCAGATCTACGCCGACACCGGCTCGTCGGCGTACGTCGGCCTCACCGGCCTCTTCGGCCTGGTGCCGCTCGTGGTGTTCGGGCTCTGGGGCGGCGCGCTGGCCGACGTCTTCGACCGCCGCACGATGCTGGTGATCACCACCCTCGGGCTGATCGTCACCAGCGGACTGTTCTGGGTGCAGGCGGCGATGGGCAACGACAACGTGTGGCTGCTGCTCGGCCTCTTCTCGGTGCAGCAGGCGTTCTTCGCGGTCAACCAGCCGACCCGCAGCGCGATCCTGCCCAAGCTGCTCACGCCGGCGCTGCTGCCGGCGGCCAACTCGCTGAACATGACCGTGACGATGGCCGGCGCCATCGGTGGCCCGCTGGTCGCGGGTGTGCTGATCCCCGTGATCGGGTTCGAGTGGCTCTACCTGATCGACACGTTCACGCTGCTCGCGACGCTGAGCGCCGTGGTCCGGCTGCCGAGCCTCGCCGTCGACGACGCCGCGAAGGGCACCCCCGGCCTGCGCTCGGTCATCGAGGGCTTCACCTACCTGCGCGGCCACCCGGTGCTGATGATGTCGTTCGTCGTCGACCTGATCGCGATGGTCTTCGGCATGCCGCGCGCGCTGTTCCCCGAGATCGCGCACGTCTCCTTCAACGGTCCCGACGAGGGCGGGCTGGTCTTCGCGCTGCTCTTCGCCGCGATCCCGGCCGGATCCGTCATCGGCGGCGTCTTCTCCGGCTGGGTCTCGCGCGTCGACCGGCAAGGCCGGGCCGTCGTCGTCTGCATCCTGATCTGGGGCGTCGCGATGGCCGGCTTCGGTGTCGCGGTCGCGCTCGCCGGCCACTGGCCGACCACGATGCTCGCCATCGCGCTGGTGATGCTCGCCGTCGGCGGCGCGGCCGACATGGCGTCCGCGGCCTTCCGGACCTCGATGCTCCAGAGTGCCGCCGACGACTCCGTCCGCGGACGGCTCCAGGGCATCTTCATCGTGGTGGTGGCCGGCGGTCCGCGGATCGCGGACGTGGTGCACGGGACGTCCGCGGCGATGGTCGGCACGGCGGCCGCGGCGGCGGGCGGCGGCGTCCTGGTCGTGATCGGGACGGTCGTCGCGTCGATCGCCGTACCGTCGTTCGTGCGCTATCGCATTACCCGGCCCGCCGCCGAAGCGGTCTGAGCGCCCCTCCCCACCTAGAATCCTCCGGTGCAGCCGACCGCCATACCCGACGAGCAGAGCCCGACGCTCCTCGACGGCATCGACCCCGACGACCTGGCGATCACGGTGCGGGTGCTCAACGAGCTGCACCGGCTGCCGAGCGACCACCCGGACATCACGACCGTCAAGCACGCCGCGTCGCACATGTACAAGGCGCTCAAGGCCGAGCGGCGCACCCGCAAGCGGCAGGCCGAGCTGGCCGCCGACCGCGCGGTGACCGAGGCGACCGCCACCGGCTCCCCGATGCGCATCGACGACGAGACCCTCGGCATCCCGCTGGTCTCCAACGCGCCGGGCGCCTTCGCCGGCGAGCTGATCAACCCGCGCGGGTGCTACATCTGCAAGAACGACTACACGCTCGTCGACGCGTTCTACCACTGGCTCTGCCCCAGCTGCGCCGCCATGTCGCACGCCAAGCGCGACCAGGGCACCGACCTCACCGGGCGCCGCGCGCTGCTCACCGGCGGCCGCGCCAAGATCGGCATGTACATCGCGCTGCGGCTGCTCCGCGACGGCGCCCACACGACGATCACGACCCGCTTCCCGCACGACGCCGTACGACGGTTCTCGGCGCTGGAGGACAGCGCCGACTGGATCGACCGGCTCAAGATCGTCGGCATCGACCTGCGCGACCCGACCCAGGTGGTCGCTCTCGCCGACGAGGTCGCCGCGGCCGGTCCGCTCGACATCCTGATCAACAACGCGTGTCAGACCGTGCGCCGCTCGCCGGGCTCCTACGCGCCGCTCGTCGACGCCGAGCTCGCTCCGCTGCCGACCGGCATCGCGCTCCCGGAGATCGTCAGCTTCGACCGGATCAGCGACGCCCACCCGGCCGCGATCGCGGGCACCCTCCAGCAGCACGCGGTCGCCCACCATGAGACGCCCGCGCACACCCCGGCCTCCATCACCGCGCTCGCCCTCAAGGCCGGCAACGCCAGCCTCGAGGCGCACCTCGCCGGCACGGCGGTCGACGCCGGCGGACTGCTGCCCGACCTGCAGACGACGAACTCCTGGACCCAGACGGTCGACGAGGTCGACCCGCTCGAGCTGCTCGAGGTCCAGCTCTGCAACGCCACCGCGCCGTTCCTGCTGATCTCGCGCTTGCGCGCATCGCTGCGGTCGTCACCTGCCCGGCGCACGTACGTCGTCAACGTGTCGGCGATGGAGGGCCAGTTCTCGCGGACCTACAAGGGCCCTGGCCACCCGCACACCAACATGGCCAAGGCCTCGCTGAACATGCTGACCCGCACCAGCGCCGGCGAGATGTTCGAGACCGACGGCATCTTGATGAACGCCGTCGACACCGGCTGGATCACCGACGAGCGCCCCCACCAGGAGAAGCTGCGGATCGCCGCCGAGGGTTGGCACGCGCCGCTCGACCTGGTCGACGGTGCCGCCCGCGTCTACGACCCGATCGTGCGCGGCGAGGCGGGCGAGGACCTGTACGGCCACTTCCTCAAGGACTTCGAACCCAGCCCTTGGTGAGGTCGGGGCAGTCTTCCCGCCCACTATGACGCGCTCGGGGTCCCGAGGATTGACCTCCGCGCCCACTCGGGTCGCGTCTCAACTGCCTCCCCGGTGGGTGCGCTCGGCGTCGCTGTCTGAGGCACGGTTGGGTGTCGCCAAGTGACTCGGATCCGCGACGTTGGCCCTCAGGTCTCCTGGGCTGTACGACGAACCAGCGCAACGGCCGACCAGACCATTTGCTCGACGGCCTGCTGGCGGGTCAGGCCGGCGATGTCGGTGAGCCACACCAGCGACTCGATCCCGCTAACGGCGCGGACCGCGATCGCCAGGCGGCGTACGCCGTCATCGCCGAGCTGGTCGGCCAACGGCTCGAGCGCCTCGGTAAACCAACCGA
>JAOPXG010000332.1 GCA_025965275.1 Nocardioides sp. | reverse complement strand
TCCAGCAGGCGCTGCGCATAGTCGGTGATCTTGAAGAACCACTGCTCCAGGTTCTTGGCCTCGACCACGGCACCGCAGCGCTCGCAATGCCCGTCGATCACCTGCTCGTTGGCCAGCACCGTCTGGTCGTTGGGGCACCAGTTCACCGGGCTCGACTTGCGGTAGGCCAGACCGCGCTCGCGCAGCTTCAGGAACAGCCACTGGGTCCATCGGTAGTACTCCGGGTCGCTGGTGTGCAACCGTCGCGACCAGTCGAAGGAGACGCCGTACTTCTTGAACGACTCGTACTGCGTCTCGATGTTGGCGTAGGTGTACGTCGCCGGGTGCTCGTCGTTGCGGATCGCGGCGTTCTCGGCGGGCAGCCCGAAGGAGTCCCAGCCCATCGGGTTCAGGACCTCGAAGCCGCGCTGCCACCAGTAGCGGGCGATCACGTCGTGCAGCGCGGTCACCTCGGCGTGACCCATATGCAGGTCGCCGCTCGGGTAGGGAAACATCGTCAGCGCGTACTTCTTCTCCCGCGGGGAGTCGTCGTCGGCGCGGAACGGCTGCAGCTCGTCCCACACGGGCAGCCACTTGTCCTGCACCGCGGCGACGTCGTACGTCGCTGTCTCGGCGGGGTGGGTCTCCTGCTCGCTCATCTGTTTTCTCTCTCCGCGTTCGATCGGGATCTCTGCTCGTCCTGGCCCGGGGCACAAAAAAACCCCTCGGGCGTGAGGGGTGGCCGCACTGGAAGGGTGATCAGTGCGGCTGGCTAAGGAGCAGGTTCCTGCGCATGCGTCCAGAGTACCCGACCACGACGTCCGCCCGCCCGTTCCGCCTCTAGGGTGGCGACCATGACTGTCCCCGACATGTTCCGCCTCGACGACAGGGTCGCCGTCGTGACCGGCGCCTCCAGCGGTCTCGGCGTCGCCTTCGCGCAGGGCCTGGCCGAGGCCGGCGCCCATGTCGCCCTGGGCGCCCGGCGCGCCGACCGGTTGAAGGACACCGCCGCGCTCGTCGAGTCCGCCGGCCGCCGAGCGCTCACCGTCGCCACCGACGTGGCCGACCCGGACTCGTGCTCGAACCTGGTCGCCCTCGCCCTGGAGGAGTTCGGCCGGGTCGACATCCTGGTCAACAACGCCGGGATCGCGACAGCGATGCCGGCGACCCGCGAGCCTCCCGACGACTTCCGCCGGGTCATCGACGTCAACCTCAACGGCTGCTACTGGATGGCGCAGGCCTGCGGACGGGTGATGCAGCCGGGCTCGAGCATCATCAACATCAGCTCGGTCCTCGGCATCACCACCGCCGGCCTCCCCCAGGCGGCGTACGCCTCGTCGAAGGCCGGCCTGATCGGCCTGACCCGCGACCTGGCGCAGCAGTGGACCGGCCGCAAGGGCATCCGGGTCAATGCGATCGCGCCGGGGTTCTTCGACTCGGAGATGACCGAGCAGTACCCGCCCGGCTACCTCGAGTCCCAGACGCCGCGGATCCCCAGCGGCCGCAAGGGCGATCCCGCCGAGCTCGCCGCCACGGTCGTCTTCCTCGCCTCCGACGCGGCCGGCTACATCACCGGCCAGACCCTGGCCGTCGACGGCGGCATGACCGTCACGTGAGCCGCTGATCAACCGGTGGTCGAGGAGGTTGCGGGATCACCGTCTCCCGCTCCTTGTTTCCTTATCAACTCGCTCTACATTGGAGGTCTAGCGCGCTCAGGAGGCCTCCATGTCCGTGACCGACCAGCTGCTCGAGAACAACGAGAGGTACGCCGCGAGCTTCAGCGGCCCCCTCCCCCTCCCGCCGTCCAAGCACATCGCCGTGCTGGCCTGCATGGACGCCCGGATCAACGTGTACGGCGTGCTCGGACTCGAGGAGGGCGAGGCCCACGTGATCCGCAACGCCGGCGGCGTGGTCACCGACGACGAGATCCGCTCGCTCGCGATCAGCCAGCGGCTGCTCGGCACCCGGGAGATCGTGCTCATCCACCACACCGACTGCGGGATGCTCACCTTCACCGACGAGGAGTTCGCGGACCAGCTCGAGGCGGACACCGACCAGCGGCCGCCGTGGGCGGCCGAGTCGTTCACGGACCTCGACGAGGACGTCCGCAAGTCCATCGGCCGGATCAGGAGCAGCCCGTTCATCCCCCACACCGACCAGGTCCGCGGCTTCGTCTTCGACGTCGCCACCGGCCGCCTGCGCGAGGTCGCCAGACGCGCCGAATCGTCTACTTCTTGATCGTGAAGGTGTCCTTGGCGACCGCTCCCGACTGCTGGCCGGTCACGGTCACGGTGTAGCTGCCGACCTTCCTCGGGGTGACGGTGAAGGTCACCGTGCCGCCGGAGACCTGGCGGACCGAGGAGCCGCTCCCGGCGCCGGAGAGCTTGATGGTCACCGAGCGGTCACCGCCGAACTTCGAGGCGGTGATCGTGACCTTCTTCCCCGGCTTCACCGAGGCCGGTGTCGCCGAGACCCTGGCGTGGTCGCTCGCGTGCTCGGGGTCATCGGTCAGACCGAGCGCGTTGCGGATCGTGAAGTAGAGATCCGTGTTGTCGGTCAGCCCCACGACGTTGGCCGCGCCGGGGCCGTAGCCCGCGATCCGCAGCTGCGCGCCGGTGTGCTGCTGCGAGCTGCCCGTGGACGTGGCGTAGTTGATCGTCATCGGGGCCGCGTCGGCCGTGGTCAGCGTGACCGTCTTGCCCGGCGAGTCGCTGCCGACCTCGATGATCTGGCTGGTGTGGGCGTGGTCGGCGGTCACGAAGACCGACGTGTTGCCCTGCTCCTCGGCGTACTGGAGCGCGACCTGGACGGCCTCGTCGAGGTCGACGGTCTCCCCGATCTGGCCGCAGGCGTCGGACGCGTGGTCCTGCTTGTCGATGCTCGCACCCTCGACCTGGAGGAAGAAGCCGTTCGGGTTGTCCAGCAGGTCGATCGCCTTCGTGGTCATCTCGGCGAGCGACGGCTGGGTCGCTGGGCGCGCCGGGTTGTCCGTGCACCTCACGCCCGGGAGCTTGGAGCCACCCACCGTGGCGGCCGGACCGACCCAGCGCACCGGCATGTTGCCGGTCGCGAAGAGGCCGAGCAGCGGGGCGTCCTGGTCGGCGTGCGTGATCGCGGCGAGGCCGGCCTTGTCGGACACCATCTGGTAGCCGCGGTCGGTGGCCTGCTGGGTGAGGGTCCGGCCCTGCCACTCGCCGGCCGACGCCTTCTGGGTGAAGGTCGCCGCGCCGCCACCCAGGGTGACGTCGGGCCGGGTGTTGAGGAGCTGCTCGGTGATCGAGCCGAGGCCACCGTTCTCCAGGGCCTCCGACGTGCACGTGGTCGTCGTCTGGTCGGGCCCGTAGCAGGACCGCGCCGAGATGTGCGAGACCTGGACGGCCGGGGTCGCGTCCTGGATCTCGGAGGTGGTGATGTCGCCGGTCTTGAGGCCGTTGAGCTTCGCGAGCTCCAGCAGCGTCTGCTGCGGTGCGCCCGCGAGGTCGACCGAGACCGCGTTGTCGTACGTCTTGGTGCCGGTCGACCACGCCGAGCCGGTCGCGGCGGAGTCGGGCACGTAGTCCGGCAGACCGGTGGCCTTCGTCAGGGAGTACGTCGTGTACTGGCCGGTCAGCGGGAGTGCATCGATGCCGGCGAAGCGGCCGGCCGCACCCTGGGCATAGTTGCGGGCGACCGTGATCTCGGAGTCGCCCATGCCGTCACCGATGAGCAGGATGACGTTGCGGGCGTGGCCACCGACGACGGCGTTGCGCACCGCGCTGGTCTGGTCGCCGTCGTTGCGGGTGGCCCCGCCGTGGTCGGAGAGGTCGCGGGCTGCACCGCCGCCGGCGAAGGCGAGACCGGAGGTGGTGGCGATCGCGGCGAGCGCCAGGGTGCCGATCGCCAGCTGACGGTGCGATCGGGAGATTCGTGCGTGCATCTCGAGAGGGTCCTTCCGCGTGGGGATCTGGGTCCAGATGACCCGCCCCGAGCCGACCAGCCCCAGGTGAACGTCCGTGTCAGTTCCGGCGACCGCCACGTGGCGTCCGCGCGACCACTCGCGCGCCCGGCGTCGTGCCGGTCCAGCGGTGGAAGGCCACGATGAACGGCGACGCCTCGGCGTACCCGAGCCGCAGCGCGACGTCGTCGACCGTCAGCCGCCCGGTGCCGAGCAGCTCGACGGCGAGCGACTCGCGCACCTCGTCGAGGAGGCGCTGGTACGTCGTGCCCTCGGCGGTGAGCCGTCGGCGCAGGGTCCGCTCACTGAGCCCGAGCTCGCGGGCGACGCCGGCCATCGGGGCGCCCGACCGCAGCTGCTGGGTGACCAGGACCCGGACCTCCTGCGAGGTCCCCGAGCGGGCGCGACGGCGCTCGACGACGTCGCGGCACAGGGCCTCGGACAGCGCCAGCGTCTGCGGGTTCGACTGCGGGAGCGGTCGGTCGAGCTCGGCGGCGCCGAGCTCCAGCACGACGGTGTCCGCCGCCCGGCGTCTGGTGGTCGGCACGCCGCCCGGCACCAGCTCGTCGAGCACGGTGCGGATCGCCGCGACGTCGCGGTCGAGGAGGAAGGCGCGGACGTCGGGTGGCAGCCCGGACCCGTCGACGGTGATCCGGACGGTCGCCCCGACGATCTCGGCGCGCGGGATCGCGAACGTGAAGCTCAGGTCGAGGAACCGGAGCGCGACGTCCATCGCGTCGAGCACCGTCCGGCTCGCGAGCAGCGCGTAGCCGAAGATGCCGAACGTGCTGGCGTGGTAGCGACGGCCCACGGCCGTGCCCACGTCGCCGAGGTGGCCCTGCAGGTTGCGGACGACCCGCAGCTCCTGGGTCGCGGTCACCTCGCGGTCGGGCTCGGTCAGGTCGGCGACCTCGAGGCCGGTCCCGGCCAGCGCCGCCTCCGCGTCGACGCCGCGCGACCCGGCGTACGCCACGAGCAGCGCCACGCCCGCCACCGCGCGGGGAAACTCCCAGTCGCGCGCGGCCGGCGGGGAGAGCAGCATGGCCGGAATTATGGATCACCCGGCCGCGTCCACCGCCTACCGTGCTGGCATGCGTCCACGCGTCGTCATCATCGGGGCCGGTTTCGGCGGCCTCGCGGCCGCCCGCGCGCTGCGCGAGCAGGGCATCACCGACATCACGGTGCTCGAGCGCGCCGACACGGTCGGCGGGGTCTGGCGCGACAACACCTACCCGGGCGCGGCCTGCGACGTCCCGTCCCCGCTCTACTCCTGGTCGTGGGCGCCGCACCTCGACTGGAGCCGGCGCTACGGCACCCAGCCCGAGATCCTCGACTACATCCGCAAGACCGCGGACGCCGAGGGTCTGAGCGCGCTCGTGCGCACGGGCACGGAGGTGACCGCGATCGACTACGACGGCACCGTCGGCAGCTGGCGGGTCGTCACGTCGACCGGCACCCTGAGCGCCGACCTGGTCGTCTCGGCCGTCGGCCAGCTCTCCCACCCGGTGGTGCCCCGGATCCCGGGGACCTTCGACGGGCCGGTCTTCCACTCGGCGCGGTGGCGCCACGACGTCGACCTCACCGGCCAGCGGGTCGCGGTCGTCGGCACCGGCGCGAGCGCCATCCAGTTCGTGCCCGCGATCGCCGACCGGGTCCGGTCGATGACGGTCTTCCAGCGCTCCGCGCCGTACGTCGTGCCCAAGCCGGACCAGGAGTACGCCGAGCGCCACCACCGGCTGTTCCGGCGCTTCCCGCGGATCCAGCTGGCCGAGCGCCGGGCCTGGTTCCGGCTCACCGAGCTCCTCAACGGAGCCCTCGAGGGCACGTCGCCCATCAAGCGCCCGCTGCTGGCCGCCATCCGGGGCGCGTGGCGGCTCCAGATGCGGCTCCACGTCCGCGACCGCTCGCTGCGCCGCCGCCTGGTGCCCGACTTCCCGGTCGGCTGCAAGCGGCTGCTCTTCTCCAACGATTGGTACCGCACCCTCGACCGCGACCACGTCGACGTCGTCACCGAGCGCGTCACCGGCATCGAGCCGTCCGGCCTGCGGACCGCCGACGGCCGCCTGCACGAGGCCGACGTGCTCATCTGGGGCACCGGCTTCGCCGCTACCGACTTCCTCGCCGGGATCGAGGTCCACGGCGTCGACGGCGTGGCCCTGCGTGACGTCTGGGCCGACGGCGCCAGCGCCCACCTGGGCATCACGGTGCCGGGGTTCCCCAACCTGTTCTGCGTCTACGGCCCCAACACCAACCTCGGCGGCAGCTCGATCGTGGCCATGCTCGAGGCCCAGGCGGGCTGGATCGCCCAGGTCGCACGCCGGATCGCGGACGGCGACGCACACCGGGTCTCCGTACGACGCGACGTCGCCGAGGCCTACGACCGCGAGATGCAGGGGCGGCTCTCGACCAGCGCGTGGGCGGGCTGCGACAGCTGGTACCACGACGGCACCCGCATCACCACGAACTGGCCGGGCCAGGTGGTCGAGTACCAGCGGCGCACCATCACCGTCGACTGGTCCGAGCTCGAGGAGCTCGCCCCCACGCCCGCTGGCTGAGGTCGGCGGCGGGTCAGCGAGCGGCCACCCGGAGCGCCTCGTCGAGATGCTCGAGCAGGTCGGCGGGGTCGTCGTACACGACGACGGCGCCGGCGTCGAGCAGCTCCGCGCCGCTGTAGCCCCCTGACCGGAGGCCGATCGTGGGGATGCCGCGCCGGTCGGCGGCCTCGACGTCCCAGACCGCGTCGCCGACCATGACCGGGCGGGCGCCCTCGACCCGGGCGAGCGCCTCGTCGAGCAGGTCCGGGTCGGGCTTCGACTCCTCGGCGTCCTCGCTGGTGGTCCACGCGTCGGCGTGCTCGTCGGCGTGCAGCAGCTCGAGCGCGTGCTTCGCGTGCTTCGGGATGCTGGAGCTGGCGAGGACGACCTCCAGGCCGGCCGTCCCGATCGCCGCCAGCAGCCGGCGGGCGCCCTCGAAGAGCCGGGTCTCGTCGATGATCCGGTCGTACTCCTGCTCCCAGCGGTCCCGCACGTCGTCGCCGTGTCGCTCCTCGACGTCGTCGCCGGCGACCGCGGCCACCAGCCGGTCGCCGCCCATCCCGATCCGCCGGTGGATGGCGGCGACCGGGACGTGCCGGTCGAGGACGTGATCGAAGGCGCGCGACCACGCCAGCGCGTGGTGGTAGTTGGAGTCGAGCAGGGTGCCGTCGATGTCGAAGACCACGGTGTCGAAGGGCAGGTCGGTGCTCATGCCAGGACGGTGCCCCACGCGAGGCACACCATGCGTCAGCCGACGGGCTGGACCGCCTGCGTCTTGGCCCACCGGTAGTCGGCCTTGCCCGAGGGCGACCGCTGCACGCTCTCGACGCGGACGATCGCCTTCGGCACCTTGTAGCGGGCCACGTGCCGGCCCGCCTCGGCGAGCAGGTCGTCGTCGGTGGCCGTGGCGCCGGCCTCGAGCTGGACGATGGCGACGGCCTCGCTCCCCCAGCGCTCCGACGGCCGGCCGACCACGACGACGTCCCGGACGTCGGGGTGGGCGGCCAGGGCGCGCTCGACCTCCTCGACGAAGATCTTCTCGCCGCCGGAGTTGATGGTGACGCCGTCGCGGCCGAGCAGCTCGATCCGGCCGTCGTCGAGGAGCGTCGCCCGGTCCCCCGGGATCGAGAACCGCTCGCCGTCGATCACCGGGAAGGTGCGCGCCGACTTGGCCTCGTCGCCGAGGTAGCCCAGCGGGACCCGACCGCGCTGGGCGAGCCAGCCGCCGCCCTCGCCCGGTGCCAGGACACGCGTGAAGAGGTCGTCGACCACCGTCGTCGCCTCGACCGGCGCGAACGTCGCGGTGTCGGCCTCCATGCCCTTCAGCGAGATCGAGCTCATCTGCAGCCCGGTCTCCGAGGCGCCGGCCGCGTCCATCACGATGACGTGCGGCAGCGCCGCCAGGATCCGGTCGCGGACCCCCGGCGTGAGCGGCGCGCTGCCGTTGTTGATCGCCGCCAGGGCCGAGAGGTCGTAGCTGCCGCGCTCGATCTCCTCGACCAGCGGCAGCGCCACGGCGTCGCCGACGACCGGCATGCTCACGGCCTTCTCGCGGACCGCCGTCCGCAGGGCGTCGGCCGGGTCGAAGCGCTGCACGTTGTCGGCGATCACGATCTTGCCGCCGCCGGTGATCATGTGGAACGTCGACCACTGCGCGGCCCCGTGCATGAACGGCGGGATCATCAGCACCGTCATCCCACCGTTGGCCGCGACCGCGGCCTCGCCGATCGCGTCGTACGACGTGAACGGCTCGTCGGTGCCGAACGGCGTGCCGCCCATCGACGTCACGTAGATGTCGTCGTTGCGCCACAGCACGCCCTTGGGCATGCCGGTCGTCCCGCCGGTGTAGAGGATGAAGAGGTCGTCGCCGCTCGGCACCGGCATCCCTCCGGCCGGGGCCGGGGTGTCGAGCACGGACTCGTAGTCGACCGCACCCGGCAGCAGGTCGTTGCCGGACTCGTCGGCGACCTGGACCAGCACAGCGAGGTCGGGCAGCCGGTCGCGGATCGCGGCGACCGTCGGGGCGAACTCCGCGTGGTAGACCAGCGCGCGGGTGCGGGCGTCGGTGAGCAGGTAGAGCAGCTCGTCCTCGACGTAGCGGTAGTTGACGTTGAACGGCGCGACCCGGGCGCGGTAGCCGGCCACCATCGCCTCGAGGTACTCGTTGCCGTTGCGCAGGTAGAGCCCGACGTGGTCCTGCCCGGACTCGTGGCCGGCCAGCCGGTCGCGCTCGACGTGGCTGCCCAGCCCGGCGGCGGCGAGGTAGTGCGCGAGGCCGTCGACGCGGGCGTCCATCGCGGCGTACGTCAGCCTCCGGTCCCGCCAGACCAGGACCTCCTGGTCAGGGACGGCACGCGCCACGGTGGCGAAGACGGTGGAGAGGTTGAAGCCGTCCTGCATGGGTATCGCCTCACTAGAACAGGTTCTCGTTGGTGGGCGATGCTAGCGGCCGTGGGTGACCGGAGCCACAGCCGACGGGGATGCGACGGCCGACCGTCTCCCCTACGGTTTACATGTACGGCTACACACATCTGTCCCGGAAGGTCCCGCCATGGCGCACGAGCGGCTCGAGGACGTGCTGCACGAAGCCTTCACCGAGCTCACCCTGCACGGCGACATCTACCTCGCCGACTTCGCCGAGACGCTGTCCCCCGGGATGGGCCGCGGGCCGATCAAGGCGCTGTTCAAGTTGCGGCGCCTGGGGCCGCTGCGGGTCAAGGACCTCGCGGTCCAGCTGCGTCTCGACTCCACGACCGTCTCACGGCACATCGACGACCTCGAACGACGCGGGCTCGTCGTCCGCGAGCAGGACGAGACCGACCGCCGCGCCGTCCTGGTGCGGCTCTCGGCCCGGGCCGACGAGCTGCTCGACGACGCCGAAGTCGAGCGCCGGGGCAAGCTCCGCGACGGCCTCATGGACTGGTCGCCCGCCGACCGGGCGACGTTCGTGCGGCTGCTCAGCCGCTTCGTCCAGCGCGACGACCTCGCCACCCACGTCGCCGCCATCACCTACGCCCACCCCGACCAGAGGAACCGATGACCGACCAGCAGACCGACGCCCACGGCGCCGTGCACCCGCCCGCGGGCGCGACCGACGCCGAGATCGCGGCGCACACCTCGCCGTCGCGGGCCCGGCTCGAGCTGATGGTGGTCGGCTTCGCCGCCCTGTCCGTCTCGCTGACCCAGGCCATGTTGATCCCGGTGCTGTCGACGCTGCCCGCAACGCTGGACACGTCGGTCGGCAACGTGGAGTGGCTCCTGACCTCGACCCTGCTCGTCGGCGCCGTCGCCGTCCCGCTCTTCGGCAGGCTCGGCGACATGTTCGGCAAGCGTCGGATGATGCTCGTCGCCATCGCCGCGCTCGTCATCGGGTCACTCATCACCTGCTTCACCAGCAACCTCGAGCTGCTCATCGTCGGCCGGGCGATCCAGGGCGCCTCTATGGCCACCATCCCCCTCGGCATCAGCCTCCTGAGCACCACGCTGCCCCGCGAACGCGTCGGCTCCGCGATCGCGGTCATCAGCGCGATGCTCGGCGTGGGCGGCGCGCTGGCGCTGCCGTTCGCGAGCCTGATCGCGGAGCACGCCGACTTCCACGCACTCTTCTGGGTCACCGCAGTCGGCGGCGTCATCGCGTTCGTCAGCGTCCTGGTGGTGGTCCCCGAGTCCCCGAACCGCAGCGGCGGTCGGGTCGACCTCATCGGCGCGTTCCTGCTCAGCGCCACCCTCGTGTCGCTCCTGCTGCCGCTCGCCCAGACGGCGACCTGGGGCTGGGGCTCGGCCCGGGTGATCGGCCTGCTCGTCCTGTCGCTGGTGCTGCTCGTCCTCTTCGGCTGGTCGCAGACCCGGATCCGGCAGCCGTTGGTCGACCTGGTCGCCCTGCGCCGGCGGCCGATCGTCCTGACGAACGTCGCCTCGATCCTCTTCGGCTTCGCGCTGTTCGCGTCGATGATCGGCACGGCCGGCTACGTCCAGGCTCCGGAGGCGACCGGCTACGGCTTCGGTGCCTCGATCCTGACGAGCGGCCTGGTGATGCTCCCGAGCGGCCTGATGATGCTCTTCTTCGCCCCGGTCGCCGCGCGGCTGATCCGGCTCCGCGGAGCACCGCAGACCCTCGCGATCGGCGCCTTGGTCGTCGGCTTCAGCTGGATCGTGCGGATCGTGTTCACCGACTCGATCTGGTGGGTGGTGCTGGGCGGCGTCGTGCTCGGCATCGGCATCGGCGTCGGGTACGCCGCGATGCCGACCCTGATCAACGAGCACACGCCTCCCCACGAGCTCGCCGCCGCCAACGGCCTGAACACCCTGGCCCGCAGCATCGGCACGTCCTTGGCGAGCGCGGTCGGCGGCAGCATCCTGGCCGCGGCCACGATCGATCTGGGCGGGTTCGAGGTGCCGACACTGACGTCCTACCGGGTGCTGTTCGGCATGTGCGTGGCCGCGGCGTTCATCGCCGCGGCTCTCGCGCTCACCATCCCGAAGGACCGGGTCGAAGCCTGACCGCCGACCGAATTGATCAGTCTGGCTGATCAGTTAGACTGATGGCATGGCGGATGGAGCAACTCCGGAGTCCGTGGCGCTCGCGCTCCAGGACAGCCTGAGCCTGGTCGTGCGCCGGCTGCGCCAGGTCCGGGTCCCCGGCAGCCTGAGCCAGCCCGAGAGCCAGACCCTGGCCCGGCTCGTCCGCGAGACCCCGATGACCTCGGCGGACCTGGCCCGGGCCGAGGGGATCAGCGCCCAGTCCATGGGGGCCACCGTCGCTTCGCTCGAGTCGCAGGGCCTGGTCGAGCGGCGCCGCGACCCCGACGACGGCCGCCGGATCCTGCTCGTCGCCACCGCGGCCGGGCGCCGCCGGGCCGAGGACAAGCGGACCGCGCGGGGCGAGCAGCTCGTCCGGGCCCTGTCGGCGGACTTCGACGACGACGACCTCGACCGGCTGCTGGCCGCCGCTCCCCTGCTGGAACGGCTGGCGCGCACCCTCTCGTGAGCACGACCGCCTCCCCCACCACCTTCGACCGGCGCCTGATCGCGCCCATGGTCCTGGGATCGGTGCTCAACCCGGTCAACTCCTCGATCATCGCGGTCTCGCTGATCCCGATCGGTCGCGCCTTCGGCGCACCGCCGTCGCGGACGGCGTGGCTCGTGTCGGCGCTCTACCTGGCGACCGCGGTCGGCCAGCCCGTCGTCGGCCGGCTGATCGACGTGCTCGGTCCGCGCCGCGTCTACCTGGTCGGGACGGCGATGGTCGGGCTCGCCGGCGTGCTCGGGCTGGTGGCGCAGGACCTCGGGACCCTGGTCGGTGCGCGCGTCCTGCTCGGGCTCGGGACCTGCGTGGGCTACCCCGCCTCGATGTACCTGATCCGCAGCGAGGCCAGGCGCACGGGCGAGGACAGCCCGTCGGGCATCCTCACCGTGCTGGCGGTGACCGCGCAGACCATTGCGGTGATCGGGCCCTCGCTCGGCGGCTTCCTGATCGTGTTCGGCGGCTGGCGCAGCACGTTCGCCGTGAACATCCCGCTGTCGCTCGCCTGCCTCTGGCTCGGAAGCCGGCGACTGCCGCGGACGGACGCGCTGCAGGCCGGCCGCGAGCCGGGATCACAGCCCCGCTACGACGTGGGCGGCGTCCTCCTGTTCACCGCGACACTCGTCGCCGCGCTGCTGTTCCTCATGGAGGACCGGATCGAGCTGTGGCCGCTGGCGGTGGCGGCGGTCGCCCTCGGCGCCGTCTTCACCGTCGTCGAGCTTCGGGTGGCGGAGCCGTTCATCGACCTGCGGCTGCTCGCCGGCAACGCTCCGCTGGTCGCGACCTACGTCCGGAGCCT
The DNA here is from genome assembly GCA_025965275.1 of Nocardioides sp. Classification (GTDB taxonomy): domain Bacteria; phylum Actinomycetota; class Actinomycetes; order Propionibacteriales; family Nocardioidaceae; genus Nocardioides. The sequence continues at coordinate 2,328 of JAOPXG010000332.1, read as the reverse complement.
GCTGGCGGCGGTCGTGAGCTACACCTTCCTCTACGGCTTCACCCAGTGGCTGCAGGACGCCCGCGGCCTCACGCCGTCAGAGGCCGGACTGATCCTGATCCCGGTGTTCGGCACCGCGATCCTGGTCTCCACCACCACCGGTCGGCGACCGGAGATCCGCGCCAAGCTCGTGGTCGGTGCCGTCCTCCAGGTCGTCGCCTGCGCCCTGCTCCTGACCGTCGCGGGCGACTCCCCCGTCTGGCTCCTGGTCGTGATCGCGCTGGTCCTCGGCGTGCCGCAGGGCCTCGTCAGCCTCGCGAACCAGAACGCCGTCTACCACCAGGCCGACCCCGAGCGGATCGCCTCGTCGGCCGGACTGCTCCGCACCTCGATGTACCTCGGCGCGATCGTCGCGGCTGCCGCCAACGGGGCCTTCCTCCACGACGGCGCCACCACGGCCGGCATGCACCACCTCGGGGCGTTCACCGTCGTCGTCGCCGGACTCATGCTCGCTGTCACCCTCGTCGACCGCTCACTGAGCCGGGTCGGCCGACCGGTCGCCGACCTCAGTCGTCCCGCTGCACCCTGATCGTGCGGCCCGGGCGGCCTTGCAGTCGGCGGTCGGCCGGAGCTTCGCGTAGCAGGGGCCCTCGGTGCCGCCTCGGCGTCGTGATCAGAAGCGCTTGACGAACTCCGCCGCGTCCTCGATCGGCCGGAACCCCATCCGTTGGTTGATGGAGACCATGTAGTCGTTGGTCTCGGCGTTCTGGGTGGTGACCAGGGTCAGGTCGCTGCGGGCAGCCTGGACGGCGCGGAGGTTGACCGCCTTGGTGGCCAGGCCGAGGCGGTGCCCGCGGTGCTCCCGGTGCACGAAGGTCCCCCACTGGTAGACCTCGGTGCTCTCCTTCAGCGGCATGGCGAGCGTCGACTGCGCGACCACCTGCCGGTCCGCACCGAGGGCGACCGTCTCGTAGCGGTCGCGGCCCATGGCCTTGGTGGTCGCCACCAGCTCGGCGTACCGCCGCGGGGTCACCACCTCCTCCTCGAAGTCGACCGCGCCGGTGGGCGCGTCCACCGCGAGCTGGCCGAGCAGCACGCACAACGACTCGACGAGGTCGTCGGGCACCGAGCCGACGAACGTCTCGATGGTGTAGCCCTCGTGCCGCGGCGCGGCCTCGTCGACCCACGCCCGGATCTGGTCGTCGGGGACCGGCAGCGTCAGGTGACGGACCACCTCGACGTTGGAGAGCTCGAAACCGCACGCCTCGGCGAAGAGCCGGTGCGGGTGGCCAGCCCGCTCGTCGACGGGGATCTTGGTGTCGCCCAGGATCAGCGACCGGCCGTCATCTCGCGCGACCTGCTCCACGCGCTCGACCAGGGCCCGGCCGATGCCGCGACGCCGGTAGGGCACGTCGACGTTGAGGTGGAACCACGCCTTGTCGATGTTGTCGAGCAGGAACGACCACAGCACGGCGTTGCCGACCATGCGATCGCCGTCGTACGCCGCGAAGAGCTCCTGCCGCTCACCGCTGTCGGGCGAGCGGAACCCGCCCAGGAACTCCTCGAAGTCCCAGAACGGCGCCTGGGGCCGGCCGAAGAGCTCGCTGCGCTTGCCGAGCTCGTAGAACTCGCGCATCAGCACGTCGTCGGCCAGGGCCGTCTCGTCGAGCGCGCGGATCTCCATGACCCACGAGGCTAGGCCGGGTGCGCGGGCCGCCGAAACCGGTTTTCGCGCGGTCTGCGGTGAATCGGGTTGACGTACGGGCGCCGCTGCCACCGAATGGTGGCGTGGTGACACTCCGGACGGTCGTGCTGGTCGAGGGCGACAGCGACCGGCTGGCGCTGCACGCGGTTGCCGCTCGTGCCGGCAGGGACCTCGCCGCCGAGGGCATCGAGGTCGTGCCGATGGGCGGCATCACCAACACGCGCGCCTTCGCCTCGCGCTACGGGCCGCGCGGACTCGGTGTGCGCCTCGCCGGGTTGTACGACGCACCTGAGGAGGCCTTCGTGCGGGGCGGCCTGGCCTCAGCGGGCTTCCCCACCGCCCGCGAGCCCGGAGGGCTCCCGCGCCTGGGCTTCTTCAAGTGCACCGCGAACCTGGAGGACGAGCTGATCCGGGCCCTCGGCACGAAGGCCGTCGAGGACGTCATCGAGGCGGCCGGCGAGGCGCGGTCCCTGCAGCTCCTGGCCGGCATGCCCGCCCAGCGCGGGTGGACCCGCGAGGCGCTGCTGCACCGCTTCATGGGATCCCAGTCGGGTCGCAAGGCGCGGTACGCGACGCTGCTGGTCGAGGCACTGGAGCCCGGGCAGGCGCCCGACCCGCTGGCGTCGTTGCTGGCCTGGGTGTGA
>JAOPXG010000328.1 GCA_025965275.1 Nocardioides sp. | reverse complement strand
GCGGCGTGAAGCCGGACGCCACGATGCCGGAGATCTGGTAGAGCGAGCTCAGCGCCGAGTAGCGGTAGCGGGTGTCGAACAGCTCGGACCAGAACGATGCGAGCGGACCGTAGATGACGCCGTACAGGACGCCGAGCCCGATCACGAACGTCGCGAAGATCGCCCAGCGGTTCTCCGACTGGAGCAGGAACGCGGCCGGGAAGGCGAACAGCAGCGCCATCCAGGCCCCGAGCCGGAAGACCGGCTTGCGACCGATCCGGTCGGACCAGGCGCCGGTGACGACCACGAGCCCGACACCGAGGGCGGCGCCGACCATGATCCCGTCGAGCGCCCACGACTTGGGCAGCTCGAGGTTGGTGACGACGTACGCGAGGAAGTAGACCGAGAACAGGTTGAACGTGAAGCCCTCGATGAAGCGGGTGCCCATGCCGAGCAGCAGCGCCCGCGGCTGGGCCTTGACCAGGTCCGTGAACGGGACCGACGAGACCTGCTTGCGGTCCTGGATCTTCTGGAACGCCGGCGTCTCCATGACACTGAGGCGGATGTAGCCGCCGATCGCGAGCAGCACGATGCTCAGCAGGAAGCAGACCCGCCAGCCCCAGGCGAGGAACGCCGCGTCGGGCAGCTGGCTGGCGATCGTGAACGCGGTGGCGGCGAGGAACAGCCCGCCCGGCACGCCGATGTGGGCGAAGCTGCCGAAGAACCCGCGCCGCTCGGCCGGCGCGTACTCGACCGCGAGCAGCACGGCGCCGCCGTACTCACCACCGACGCCGATGCCCTGCAGGATCCGCAGCGCGACCAGGAGGATCGGCGCCCAGACGCCGATCGAGTCGTACGACGGGAGCAGGCCGATCGCCGCGGTGCCGACGCCCATGATGACCAGCGTCATCAGCAGCATCTTCTTGCGGCCGAGCCGGTCGCCGAAGTGGCCGAAGATCAGGCCGCCGACCGGCCGGGCCAGGAAGCCGACCGCGAACGTGCCGAACGCCGCGAACTGCGCCGCCGGCCCATCGAGGCCGTTGAAGAAGAGCTTGTCGAAGACGAGCCCGGCAGCGGTGCCGTAGAGGAAGAAGTCGTACCACTCGATGGTGGCGCCCACCGCCGAGGCGAGGGCCACCCTGCGCGGGGTGGGCGGTGCGGAGCTGGTGGTCGTGGTCATGGGGCACCTTCCGAGAAACAACACTGAATCACTGCACCAACATGACTTACCCGCGGTCGCGCGCACCCACACACCGGATACGCCGACGGAGTGATCGGTCACACCGATCACCGGTCATCCCTCGAGCACGGCGCCCCGCTGCCGATCCGGCTCGTGCGCCGCGCGGTTGCCGAGGCCCGGCACCGGGCACAGGCGGGTATGCACAGCCTGCTGCGGCGCCGTCCCGAACCGACCACCGACTACACCTCCAGCCACCTCGGGCGGGGCGAGGACTACGACGAGGGGTTCGCGACCGCACCGCTGCGGGCGCTGATGTGGGAGATGGAGCAAGCGGTGCTGCACGACCTGCTCACCCCCGTCGAGGCCGCGTCGGTGCTGGACCTCGCCTGCGGGACCGGCCGGATCACCGACCGGCTCGTGCACGAGCTGCCGGACGCCCGGGTGACCGGAGTCGACGTCGCGGCATCGATGCTGGAGGTGGCGCGCCGACGGGTGCCGGGAGCCACCTTCGTCGAGCTGGACGGGCGCGACCTCACCTCGGTCGTGCCCGCCGAGTCGGTCGACCTGGCGACGGCGTTCCGGTTCTTCCCGAACGCCGACCCCGCTCTGCGCCGCAGCTCGGTCGAGACGCTCGACGCGGTGCTGCGACCGGGCGGCCACCTCCTGCTCAACAACCACCGCAACTTCTGGTCGTCGTCCTACGTGGTGCGGCGAGCCCGCTCCGGACGGGACGCCCCGGGTGCCACCAACCGCAGCATCATCGGCCCCTTCCTCGACCGCGGCTTCAGCGTCGTGGGCCGGCGCTCGCTGGGCGTGCTGCCCCAGTCGGACGAGCGCAGCTACGTGTGCCCGCTGCCGACCGCGATCCGCCTCGAACGCGCGAACCAGCGCACCCTCGCGGCCCGGCACACCGCGGGCACCAACACCGTCTGGCTGCTCCGGAAGCGGCCAGCCGCGGGTTGAGCCGGTAAGTTCTCCGGGTGTCCGACACCCGCCCCCGCCGTACCTTCGCGGTGATCAGCCACCCCGACGCCGGCAAGTCCACGCTCACCGAGGCCCTCGCCCTGCACGCACGGGTGATCACCGAGGCCGGTGCCGTGCACGGCAAGGGTGGGCGCCGCGCCACCGTGTCCGACTGGATGGACATGGAGAAGGCACGCGGCATCTCGATCACCTCCGCCGCCCTGCAGTTCGTCTACCGCGACCACGTGGTCAACCTGGTCGACACCCCGGGCCACAGCGACTTCTCCGAGGACACCTACCGGGTGCTCTCCGCGGTCGACTCGGCCGTGATGCTGGTCGACGCGGGCAAGGGGCTCGAGCCGCAGACGCTCAAGCTCTTCAAGGTCTGCGCGCTGCGCGGCATCCCGGTGATCACCGTCATCAACAAGTGGGACCGGCCGGGCCTGTCGGCGCTGGAGCTGATGGACCTGATCGAGCAGCAGATCAAGCTCCGCCCGACGCCGCTGACCTGGCCGGTCGGCGAGGCGGGCGACTTCCGGGGCGTCCTGGACCGCCGTACGGGCGAGTTCGTGAAGTACACCCGGACCGCCGGTGGCGCCACCCGCGCCCCGGAGAAGCGGATGCCCGCGTCCGAGGTCGGTCCCGACGACGCGTCGGTGTGGGAGGCCGCGGTCGAGGAGCACGAGCTCTTGTCGGCCGACGACGCCGACCACGACCAGAAGCGGTTCCTGGCCGGCGAGACGACGCCGGTGATGTTCGCCTCCGCCCTCCAGAACTTCGGCGTCGCGCAGCTCCTCGACCTGCTCCTCGACCTCGCCCCCGCGCCGCACGCGACGCCCGGCGTCGACGGCTCCGTCCGCCAGGTCGAGGACGAGTTCAGCGCGTTCGTCTTCAAGGTGCAGTCCGGGATGAACGCCGCCCACCGCGACCGGCTCGCCTACGCCCGCGTCGTCTCGGGGACCTTCGAGCGCGGCATGATCGTGACCCACGCCGCCAGCGGCCGGCCGTTCGCGACGAAGTACGCCCAGGCCGTCTTCGGCCGCGAGCTGTCCTCGATCGAGGAGGCGCACCCCGGCGACATCATCGGCCTCGTCAACGCCCAGGCGCTGCGGGTCGGCGACACGATGTACGTCGGCGACCCGATCGAGTACCCGCCCGTCCCGAGCTTCGCCCCCGAGCACTTCATGACGGCCACCGCGGCCGACATCGGTCGCTACAAGCAGTTCCGCAAGGGCATCGACCAGATCGACCAGGAGGGCGTCGTCCAGGTGCTGCGCTCCGACCTGCGCGGCGACCAGAGCCCGGTGCTCGCCGCGGTCGGCCCGATGCAGTTCGAGGTCGTGCAGGAGCGGATGACCAACGAGTTCAACTCGCCGATCCGGCTGTCGCGGCTCGACTACCAGGTCGCGCGACGCACCGACGCCGACGGCGCCGTCGCCCTGTCCGGCATGCGCGGCGTCGAGGTGCTGCAGCGCTCTGACGGCACCCACCTGGCGCTCTTCGTCGACCAGTGGCGCGCCAACGTCACCGCTCGCGACAACCCGGAGATCATGCTCGAGGCGCTGCCCGCGGGTGGCGGCTGAGCGCCGGCGCGTACGGGGTCGTGCCGAAGGTGGCGTCGCCGCCCGGGACCATCATTCCCCCCTCAGTCGCCGCGCCGTCTGCTGCGGCTTCCGCCGCGTTGGGCACCGGTGACACGGCGGACCCGCTGGCGCACCCGTTCGACCAAGGTGGACAACAGCAGGGTGAACGCGCCCGGGGGTCGGGCCGACACGTCCGGTTCCTCGCCGGCGGCGGCCTGGTCCAACGCGCGGGCGAAGTCGGCGAACATTCGGCGGCTCACGTCGCCGGCCAGGGACCTGCCGAAGCCGGCGATGCGACCGGTCAGGAAGACGTCCGCCTTGGCCTGCAGCGAGGTGCCCCCGGCGCCGAGCGGTGTCGCAACGATGACGATCCCGGCCTGGGCGCCGCCGCCACCGGTGTCCTTTCCCTGGGCGTTCATCTGGAGGCGCTCGTCGGACTGCTCCAGGACCTGCGCGATCCCCGTGAATGCGAGCCGTATCGGCCCCAGGGAGATCCGAGCACGGCCGCGGTACCAGTCATCGCCCAGCTCGTCGGTGAGCTCGGCGCCCGGGAGGCAACGGGCGAGCAGCCTGACGTCACGGAGGACGCGGGCGACGTCCTCCGGGCTCGAGGAGAGTTGGCTGGTTACGTCGATGTGGATGGTGGGCTCCCCCGCGGGCAGGGCGATCTCGTCAGGGTGCCCTGAGCCCTCCTCGACGACGGCGGCCTCGGCGGGGACGGCGCCGGACCCCGACGTACCGGCAGGGGTGCGTCCCACGAGGGCGCGTCGGCCGCAGTTGCCGGGTCCTGGAAGGCCGTCGCGGTGCGCCTCGGCGACCTCGTCGACGGCGTCGATGATGTTGCGGTAGCCGGTGCACCGGCACAGCACGCCGGACAGCTCCTCGGGGAGGTCCTCGCGCCGCACATCGGGTTCGTGGGTGAGCAGGTCGTAGGAGCTCATCAGAAAGCCGGGCGTGCAGAAGCCGCACTGCAGGCCGTGGTGCTTGCCGAAGGACTCCTGCAGCGGGTGCAGGTCGTCCTGGCGGCCGAGTCCCTCGACGGTGGTGATCTCGGCGCCGTCGAGCTGGACCGCGAAGAGCAGGCACGCGCGGGCCGCTTCGCCGTCAACGAGCACCGTGCACATGCCGCAGATGCCGTGCTCGCAGCCGACATGGGTGCCGGTGAGCCCGAGGTGGTCGCGCAGGGCGTCGGACAGCGTGACCCGGGCCGGAAGCGACATCGTGACCTCGCTGCCGTTGACGGTCATGGTCACCGCGACGGTCTGGTCGGCCTCGGTGCGGGCGTAGGTCTGGGGCAGGTTCATCGGGAGCCTCTCTCCGACTCGGAGCGAGTGGCCTTCAGGTAGGCGCTGGTGACCTCGCGGGCGACGAGGCCACTGATCAACCGGCGGCGGTACGCCGGGCTGGCGTGACCGTCACCGGCTGTGTCGACGAGGTCGAGGGCGATGTCGCCGGCGTGCTCGGCGAGGGCACCGACCAGGGCGGCCCGGGACGGGACGGGACCGGTGGTGTCGAGCGCTGCGCGCAGCTGCCCGGACACGTCGGCGGTGACGGGGACGTCGGAGACGCCAAAGCAGGTCAGCCGCGCTGAGGGTGCCGCACCCGACGTACGCACCCGCACTGCCACCCCAGCCAAGGCGAAGTCACCGTGCCGGCGCGCGAACTCGCCGAATCCGAAGCCCTCCCCCGGCTTCGCGACCGGGAAGACGACCTCCGCGAGCAGCTCGTCGGGCTCGACCGCGGTGGACAAGGCACCCGTGAAGAACTCGGCCGCCGGAATCTCCCGGGTGCCTCGGCTGCTCGCGAGCACCATCGTGGCCTCCAGGCAGCACGCCACCGCCGGCAGCTCGGCAGCCGGATCGGCGTGCGCGATGCTGCCGCACACCGTCCCGCGGCTGCGGATCTCCCGGTGGCCGACCCAGGGCAGGGCCAGCCGCACCAGCGGCACCGCCGCGGACAGCTCGTCACCCTGCAGTCGCCGCTGCCGCACCGTCGCGCCCACCCGCAACGAGCCGTTGTCCCGCATGAGCTGGTTGAGCTCGGGCACGGCGTTGATGTCGACCAGCTGGGCCGGACGGCCCAGGCGCATCGCCAGCACGGGGACCAGGGACTGTCCCCCGGCGATCACCTTGGAGCCGTCGCGGGCCAGCTCGGCAACGATGTCCCCGACGCTGCCGGGGCGGACGTAGGCGAACGGCGCGGCCTTCACCCGGTGCTCACCGGCCCTCGAACTTCGGCGTGCGCTTCTCGCCGAACGCCGCGACGCCCTCAGCGAAGTCGTGGCTGGCACGCAGCATCGAGTAGGCCTTCCGCTCCAGCTCGATGCCGGTGTAGAGCGGGCCGTCGACACCGCGGTCAAGCACCTCCTTGGCGGTGCGCATCGCCATCGGGGAGTAACCCAGCAGCATCGTGACGACGTGGTCGACGGTCTTCTCCAGCTCCTCGGCGTCGGCACAGTTGTGGGAGGTCAGGCCCCAGTCGTGGGCCTGCTGCCCGGTGATCCGCTCGCCGGTGAGGATGTGGTACTTCGCCCGGGACAGCCCGATCAGCCGCGCGAGACGCTGCGTGCCGCCGCTGCCCGGGATCATGCCGAGCTTCATCTCCGGGAGCGCGAACCGGGACCGGTCCGTGGCGATCCGAATGTCGGCCGAGAGTGCGAGCTCGAGCCCGACGCCGAAGCAATAGCCGTCGATCGCGACAATGACCGGCTTGGGGCTGCGCGCAGCGGCCGTGACGTTCTGCCCGAGGTCGGTGAGGTCAACCGGGTCGACCTCCATGAAGCCCGCGATGTCACCCCCAGAGGTGAAGTGCTCGCCCACCGCCCGGATCACGACGACCTGGACGTCCCGGTCCGCGTCGATCTCGTTGAACCGGTCCGCCATCACCTGGCGGGTCTCCATCGTGATGATGTTGTAGCGCCCGTTGTCCAGGACCAGGTGGGCGACCCGGCCGTCGTGGCTGTGCTCGAGCCGGATCTCGCCTCCGGTGAGTGGCATGGTCAATCTCCATTCGCGGTCATGAGTAGGTCGTGTAGGACATTTCCGTGCAGGGGCAGGGAGGTGATCTCGACACCCTCGGCGTTCAGGGCGTCGGCTACGGCGTTGGCGATCGCGACCGGCAGGCTCATCGAGCTGCCCTCGCCGCACCCCTTGGCGCCGAGCCGGGTCAGCGGTGACGGGGTCTCCAGGTGGCCGCTGGTCAGCGGGAAGACGGACTCGGCCGAGGTCGGGCACAGGTAGTCCATGAACGTCCCCGCGGTCGGCTGGCCGGCGTCGGAGTAGGTCATCTCCTCGAACAGCGCGCCGCCGAGAGCCTGCGTGATCGCGCCGTGCACCTGCCCCTCCAGAAGGGTCTTGTTCAGGATGGTGCCGGCGTCGTGGACGCTGGAGAGGTGCTCGATGCTGAGGGTCAGCGATTCCTTGTCGATCCGCACGACCACGACGTCTGCGACGAACCCGTAGCAGAGGCTGGAGTTGATCTGATCGGTGCGCGAGACGGCCTTGGACTGCGGCGGCGTGAACGCGGCTTCCTCGTAGAGCCGCGCCGAGAGCCCGTCCGGAAGCGAGCCAGGGTCCCAGTGGACGAGCCCGGCGGCATGCCGGAACGGGACAGCCCGGTCGTGGCGGTCGACGACCCGGACCATCCCGTCGGCCAGCTCCAGCCGTTCCGGCTCGACCCCGAGCAGCACCGAACCCGCTACCTTGATCGTCTCGGCGATCCGGTCGGCGGCCTCGAGGAGCGCGCTGGTGAGCAGGGGTGCGAAGCGGGAGGAGTAGCTGCCCGAGCTGATCGTCCAGGGCGTGGTCGCGGTATCGAGCTCGACCCGCGGGCGGACGTGCTCGACCGGCAGGCCCAGGTGGGCGGCGACCAGGTCACGCGCGACGGTGGCGTGGCCTTGGCCCTGCGGGACCGTGCCGAGCAGTACCGAGACGATCCCTTGCGGGTCGACGGTGACGCGGACGTGCTCGGTCGACCCGGACTTGCCCCGCCTGGCAGTGCGATCCTCGACCGGGGTGGCGAGTCCGACGTACCCGATGTTGGTCGCCGACGGGTCGACGATCGTGGCGAGCCCGATGCCCATCCACTCGCCCCTGTCGCGGGCAGCTGCCTGTTCCTTGCGGAGCCGCTCGTAGTCGGTGTTGTCCAGCGCGAGCTCGAGTGCCCGGTGGTAGTCACCGGAGTCATAGATGCCGCCAGTGGGCGTGGCGTACGGGAACGCGTCGGACGGGACCAGGTTGCGCCGTCGTACCTCGGCGGGGTCGAGGCCGCGCTCCCGGGCGATGTCGTCGATGAGCCGCTCGAGGCCGAAGTACAGCTGCTGACCGCCGAAGCCGCGATTGAGGCCGGTCGGCGCCTTGTTGGTCACCACGGCGCGGGCCCGGATCCCGACGGTGTCGATTTCGTAGGCGCCGGTGATGTTGCCGAAGCAGCGGTACAGCGTGCTCGGCTCAGGGGGCCGCAGATAGGCGCCGACGTTGTCGACGAGGTCGACGCGCAGCGCGCTGACCACGCCGTCGTCATCCACGGCGGCCTCGAAGGTCATCAGCCGGTCGGAGCCCGAAGAGCTGGCGAGGAGGTGCTCGAGCCGGTCCTCGGTCCAGCGGACCGGCCGGCCGGCGTGCTTGCTGGCCAGCGCCATCAGGGAGATGTAGGGATAGACGGCCGACTTGATGCCGAAGCTGCCGCCGATGTCAGCCGGCACGACCAGCCGCAGCGACGACGTCGGGATGCCGAGCGATCCGGCGACGACCGGCGCCATCGAGAACGGGCCGTGGAAGTTGGCGTGGGCTGTGATCTCCGGGCCGTCGGCCCCGTCGCGCCAGTCGGCGACGACGACGTAGCACTCCATCGGCATCGAGGAGTACCGCGGGAACGAGTAGCTGCGAGTGACGACGTGGCGGGCATCGGCGAAGGCCGCGTCGACCTCGCCGAAGGCGAAGGTGCGGTCGGTGGCGACATTGCCCTCGGACTCGTCGTGCAGCAGCGGCGCGTCGGGCTCCATCGCCAGGTCGGTGCGCACGACAGCCGGCAGCGGCTCGTAGTCGATCTCCACCAGTTCGGCGGCGTCCTCGGCGAGGTAGCGGTCGGAGGCGACCACGACGGCCACGGGCTCGCCCACGAAGCGAGTCTTGTCGGTGGCGGTCGGGTAGTACGGGTGCGGGGTCTTCACCGACAGAGGGAACGGCTTGAGCGTCGCCAACACCTCCTCCGGGCCGATCACGGCGGCTACGCCGGGCAGGCGGCGGGCCTTCTCCAGGTCGACCGAGCGGATCCGGGCATGGGCATGTGGGCTGCGTACGACGGCCGCGACCAACGTGCCGGGCAGGGGGTCGAGGTCGTCAAGGAAACGACCCTGGCCGGTGAGCAGCGCGGCGTCCTCCACGCGGGCGAGCCGGGTCACGGGATGGCACCGTCCTGAGAATCGGCCAGTGTCTCGAACTCCCCGGCGGTCAGCCGACGCCGGAGGACCTTGCCGACGGCCGACTTGGGGATCTGGTCGACGACGACGTACCGCTTGGGCCGCTTCAGGGAGGGCAGCCCCGCGGCGTCGCGGGCGTAACGCTCGACCTTGGCGAGGGTGTCCTCGGGAGAGTCTCCCGGCCGGCCAACGACGAACGCGGTGACTGCCTGGCCCCAGCGCTCGTGCGGGCTGCTCGCGACGACGACCTCGTCGAGGTCAGGGCAGAGCGCGAGGGCGCGCTCGATCTCCTCGGGGTAGATGTTCTCCCCGCCCGAGTTGATCATGTCGTCGACGCGACCGGAGACCCACAGGTCGCCGTCCTCGTCGGCGACCGCGAGGTCGCCGGTGTAGTACCAGCCGTCGCGGATCGCCTTGGCGTCGGCGTCGGGACGGTTCCAGTAGCCGGCGAACGCCTCGGGGCTGTCCAACGAGGCGATCACCTGGCCGCGCTCGCCGTCGCCGACGACCTGGTCGGGCGTGGCGTCGGGGTCGGGGTCGACCAGCCGGATCCGGGAGAAGATGCCGGCCCGTCCGGCGCAGCCAGGCTTGGTGATGTTGTCGGGACCGATCGTGAAGGTGTAGATCTCGGTGCTCCCGTAGTGGTTGACGAATCGCTCGGGGTGGACCGCGTCGTCGAGTCGTTGCGCGAGGCTCGTCGTCATCGCAGCGCCCGCGTAGGCGACGTTCCTCAGCGAGGTGGCCTCGGACAAGCGACCGGTCTGCAGCAACGACCAGTAGATCGTCGGCACGAGGTAGAGCGCGCCGACCTGCTCGCGTCGGATGAGGTCGACGGCCTCCTCGGCGTCGAACTTCGGCTGCGGAACCCAGACTCCGGCGGAGAGCACGCTGGCCAGCAGACTGCGCAGCCCCATGGTGTGGAACAGCGGCATGGCGCCGAGGGTCGCCTCGCCGGGTGCGTGGCCGGTCTGGACGAGGTGGGCCACCGCGGCATGGTGCTCGGCGGTGTGGGTGCGTGGAACGCCCTTGGGCTTGCCCGTCGTACCCGAGGTGTAGAGCATGACGCTGATGTCCTCGCCGGCGGGCGTGACCGGGACGACCGTGCCGGGGGCGCGGTCGGCGACGTGCGCCACCGATGGCATGGCCGCCGGCGCATGGTCGGGGTGCCCGGCCCAGACGACGGGTGGTGGCTGCTCGACCGACTCCATCGCGCGCAGCACGAGGTCGTGGGTGTGCTCGTCGACGGCGATGAGGGCGGCGTCGCAGTCGGTGATGCAATAGGCGAGCTCCTCGACACCGAACCGAGATGACAGCGGCAGGGACGCAACGCGCGCCTTCTGGGCGGCGAGGTGGAGGGTGGCGAGCGGCTCGCCACCCTGCAGCATGAAGATCACTCGGCCGCCCTCGTGGGCGCCCAGCTGGTGGAGGGCGTGCGCGTAGCGCTCGGTGCGGACGTCCCACTCGGCGTACGTCAGGGGCGCGGGGCCGCCGACCGCGCGTCGGTGCGGGTATCGCTCGGTCGTCCACCGCAACGCTGTCGCCAGGTCCATGCACACGTCCCTACCGTACGGTTCCGACCGTCTGTTTCAGATGATTGGACGGTACGGTACGGTCCGGAGCATGTCAACGGCGCGGCTGACACCCACCTCGTACGTCGTCTTGGGGATGGTCTCGATGCGTGGGCCGTCCACGTCGTACGACCTCAAGCGCGCGGTGCAGAACTCGGTCGGCTACTTCTGGCCCTTTCCCCACGCACAGCTGTACTCCGAGCCCAAGCGCCTCGTCGAGCTCGGGCTGCTCGCAGTGCAGAGCGAGGAGGACGGACGGCGCCGGCAGACCTATACCGCGACCGAGGCCGGGCTCGCGGCGCTGCAGTCCTGGCTCACGGAGCCGACCGAGGAGCAACTGCAGGTGCGCGACGTCGCCGAGCTCAAGTTGTTCTTCGCGGAGTTCGCGCGGGGCGACGACATCCTCAACCTCGCCCGCGAGCAGATCGAGCAGCACCGCGAGCGCATCAGCGTCTACGAGGCGATGCAGGAGAGGTTCCGCGACCGCGAAGACATCGCCGACCGCATGGTCCCGCTGCGTCTGGGTCTGGCCATGGAGTACGCCGCGCTCGGATTCTGGGAGCAGCTCGAGAAGGAACGCAGCTGAGCCGACCCGCGCCGGGCTGATCAGCCTGGGCAGACCGAGTCTCTCGTGTCTCGGCGAGCCAGCCAGTCGAGTCCTGACGCCGCCCCAACCATTTCCAACCCGGCGCCGGGCCGGGCAGGCCGTAGATCCCGGCCTGGGTCATCAACACCCACACGAGCCGCGAACTGACCTGCAGCTTCATCCCGTTGGTCGGGTCAAGCGCCTCGAGGCGTGGCCACGGCGGGCGACCTGGTGAACCGCAAGGGGGCCAAAGAACAAAACTCCCGCCCGGAAACCCGGACGGGAGGAGATGCGTCCACTGCTGGTGTTGCTCAGAGGCAGGGTTGCCCTCCGAGCACTTTGGTGGAGCTGAGGGGATTCGAACCCCTGACCTTCTCATTGCGAACGAGACGCGCTACCAACTGCGCCACAGCCCCAGATTCACGTCCCGAGGGACGCGGTGGGAAACGTTAGCACCCGTCCCTCGG
>JAOPXG010000314.1 GCA_025965275.1 Nocardioides sp. | reverse complement strand
CCGCCTCGACGCCGTCCTCCAGCACCTGGCTGAGCGTGGCGAGACAGGTCGAGATGCCGCGGCCGAGCCGGAAGACCGCGCTCTCCGACATCTCGTCGAGCAGCTCGGGGCCGGTGCGCCGCATCAGGGTCTGCGCGCAGTCGACGAACGCCGGGTGTGCGAGCCCGTAGTCGACGAACGCACCCACCAGCGCCGCCAGGCGGTCGCGAGGGGCGGTCGCGGAGTCCGCGGCCTCGGCGAGCCCCACCCGGAGCTCGTCGAGGTAGCCGACCAGGGTGAGCGCGAAGAGCTCCTCCTTGCCGGTGAAGTGCCGGTAGACGATGGCCCGGTTGATCCCGACGGCCTTGGCGATGTCCTCGATCTGCGCGTCGCGGACGCCGCGCTGGTCGAAGAGCGCGCGGGTCGCCGCGATGATGTCCTTCTCGCGGGCCCGTCGTCGTACGGCGGCCGCGGAGCGACGTCCGTCGGGCTCCGGCCTCGTGCTGCTCATGAGCCCATCGTAGGGAACTGCAACACCGAGTTGCACGACTGTGACGGAGTTTCGGTCTCCTCGGACTAGCTGGTGGGTGACCGTCCCCAGGCGAGGTAGGCCAGCGGGCCGAACGGCTGCACCACGAACGAGAGCACCCACAGCCACTTCGGTCCGCGCACCCCGCCCGCGGGCCGGCGGGCCAGGTCGCGGAGCGCCGCCGCCGTCACCACGACCTCGGCCGCGGCGCCGGCGACGACAGCCTTCTGCTGCAGCGGGCTCAGGTCGCCCCACTTCTTCCTGTCGCGGGTCATGCGACGAGATTACGACCCGTCCGCAACGAGGAATCCCTGCACCGTCTCGATCGTGTCGGCCTCGTCGGGCCGCTTGTCGTCGCGGTAGCGGACGACTCGTGCGAACCTGAGCGCGACCCCACCGGGGTAGCGGCTCGACCGCTGCACACCGTCGAAGGCGATCTCGACGACCTGCTCGGGCCGCACGTGCACGACGTGGGACGACCGCGACGTCTCGAGCTCCTGGAAGCGCTCGGTCTGCCAGGCGAGCATCTCGTCGGTCATGCCCTTGAAGGTCTTGCCGAGCATGACGAACCCACCGGTCGCGGGGTCGCGCGCGCCGAGGTGGATGTTGGAGAGCCAGCCCTGGCGCCGACCGGAGCCCCACTCGACGCCGAGCACGACCAGGTCGAGGGTGTGGACCGGCTTGACCTTCACCCAGGACGAGCCGCGGCGGCCGGCGTCGTACGACGCGGCGAGGTTCTTGACCACGACGCCCTCGTGGCCGGACTTCAGCGCCTCGGCGGCGAAGTCTGCCGCCGCCACGGGATCGTCCGTGACCAGGCGTGGGACCCGATAGGTCTCCGGCACCAGCCGGTCGAGCGCGGCCGTGCGATCGGCGCCCGGCACGTCGAGCAGGTCGTCGCCGTCGAGGTGGAGCAGGTCGAAGAAGTACGGCGTCACCACGACGCCGGCCGCCATCGCCGTGCGTGACGCGGTCTCCTGGAACGGCCGCGGCCGTCCGGTCTCGTCGAGCGCCAGCGCCTCGCCGTCGAGCACGAACGTCGTGGCCGGCAGCGAGCGCGCGACCTCGACGACCTCGGGCAACCGGGCGGTGATGTCCTCCAACGACCGGGTCGCGACCAGCACGTCGTCGCCGGAGCGGTGCACCTGGATCCGGATGCCGTCGAGCTTCACGTCCACCGAGACTTCACCGCCGCCCGCCTTGTCCAGCGCCGCGGCGATGTCGGGCGCGCTGGAGGCCAGCATCGGGAGCACCGGCCGGCCCACCTGCAGCCCGACCTCGCCGAGCGCGTCGACGCCGCCCTCGAAGGCCGCGCGAGCGACCGCCACGGTCGAGCCGGCCAGCATCGCGGCCCGGCGCACCGCCTTGAGCGGCACGTCGGCCGCCGCCGCGAGCGCCTCCTGTACCAGCGAGTCGAGCGCACCCTGGCGCACCCCGCCCGTGACCACGCCGCGCAGCCACGCCTGCTCGTCGGCGGTCGCGCGGCCGAAGAGCTCGACGACCGCGGCGGCGCGGGCTGCCTGCGACCCGGACCCGGACAGCGCGGCCAGCCGGTCGAAGGCCTCGTGCACGTCGAGCACCGTGAGCGAGGACTCCGGGGCCGGGTCGGGCAGCGTCGTGAGACCGCGCCAGCCGAGGCCGGTGCGGCGCTGGAGCAGCGCGCCGCCGACGTAGGCCGTGACCGTCTCGAGCTCGGCGGGCTGCGCCGACGAGAGCAGCGCCGCGATCGCCGCGACCTTCGCCTTGCGTGAGCGGGTGGCGGCGACGGCCCCGGAGGTGGCGACGATGTCGGCGAGCAGCACGGGTCCATTCAAGACGACTGCGCCGACAACGGGCCGACACTACGGTGAAGCCATGGACCTCCGCGGCTGGGTGCTCGACGCCGAGCACGCGTGGGACGCCGCCCGGCTGCGGCGGAAGTCGAGGCGCCCGCCGACCCACTTCCGGATCGAGACGTACGGCGGGCACGGCGGCGCGGAGGGGATCGTCGTGCGCGGACGGGTGCTCGACAACCCGCCGCCCACCGATGCGGTCGAGGGTGAGGGCGTCGGGGCCGCCGTACGCCGGAGCCTGGCGCTGTTCGTCACCGACGAGCTGCCCGGGGTGCCGCTGCGGGTCACCGTCGGCGACGCGTCGGCGGAGGTCACGACCGACGAGGAGGGGTACTTCCGGGTCGTGCTGCGACCGACCCGCCCGGTCGGTCCCTGGCAGGAGGGCGTCGTCGAGCTGGCGGGGGAGTACCGCGGCCTGACCGACCTCCACCCGACGTCGTTCCGGGTCCTGGTGCCCGGCCCGGAGGCCCGGTTCGGTGTGATCTCCGACGTCGACGACACGATCATCGAGACCGGCGTCCAGCGGGTGGGCCTGATGCTCCGCCAGACGTTCACCGGCTCGGCGCTGACCCGCACGCCGTTCCCGGGCGCCGCCGAGCTCTACCGCGACCTCGAGGCCGGCGCGAACCCGTTCTTCTACGTCTCGTCGAGCCCGTGGAACCTGCACGCCTTCCTGCTCGCGTTCCTCCGCCACCGCGACTTCCCGGTCGGGCCGCTGCTGCTGCGCGACCTGCTCGGCACCCGCGAGGGCCGGGCTCGCAAGCACGAGCGGATCGAGGAGGTGCTCGAGCTGCACCCGACCCTGTCGTTCGTGCTGATCGGCGACTCCGGCGAGAAGGACCCGCAGATCTACGCCGACATCGTCCGCGCGCACCCCGGCCGGGTCCGCGCCGTCTACATCCGCGAGGTGCGCCTCGACCCGGGCGCCGGACGGGTCGAGGCGGTGTCGGACTCGTGGGCGCACGACGTGCCGTTCGTGCTGGCCGCCGACACCGACGCCGTACGACGTCACGCGACCGGCCTCGGGCTGCTGTAGGCGACGACCCGAGAGCGCTCAGGCGGAGATGATCGTCGCCGAGAGCCGCACACCCCGGCGCGGGCTGTAGGTCACCGTCGTCCCCACCGCGGCGCCCACGATCGCGCGGCCGAGCGGGCTGTTCGGCGTGATGGTGTCCACGCCGGCGACGGCCTGCTCCACCGAGCCGACCGCGTAGGTCTCGGGACCGTCGCCCAGGTCGAGCACCACCCGGTCGCCGATCGAGACGACCCCCTCGGTGTGCTGGTAGTGGCGGCTGGCCTCGATCTCGAGCTCGACCGCGGCGATCCGCTCGTCGAGGAGCCCGAGCCGGATGGCGGCCTCGACGTTGGGCGCGCGGTCGGCCGCGTCCCCGGCCGCCTCGAGCAGGTTCTCGGAGATGAGCTCGGCGCGCTCGGCGCGCAGCGACGCCAGGCGGGTCGAGAGGAGTTCGGCGCTGGTCTCGGTGGGGCTGGTCACGGCCATCAACGGGCTCCTTCGTGGGTTTGGAGGTTGCGGGCGACCGCAGCGTTGCTGCCGTCGGTCGTCAGCGCAACTCCCGCGTGCCCTCGTCTATGCCCGCGACACGCCGGTCACCAGCCCGGAGGCAGCTGCGTGAAGTCCGGCTCCCGGCCCTCGGCGAAGGCGGTCAGCGCCTCCAGGTTGGCCGGGCCGCCCATCAGCTCGGCGAAGGCGGCGTTCTCGCGCTCGCGCGCGGCGGCGACGCCGGCGCGCAGCGGCTCGGTCATGGTCCGCTTCACGGCGATCAGCGACGAGATCGGCCGGGCCGCGAGCAGCTCGGCGTGCCGGCGCGCCTCGGGCAGCAGGTCGGCGGGCTCGCAGACCCGCCAGACGAGGCCGATCTCCTGCGCCTGCTCCGCCGAGACCCACTCGGCGGACAGCAGCACCCAGGCGGCGTCCTGGCGGCCGAGCAGCAGGGGGAGGAGGTACGACGAGGCCGCCTCCGGCGCGACCCCGAGACTGGTGAACGGGCACTTGAGCCGCGCGGTGGCCGACATGAACGCGAGGTCGGCGAAGCCGAGGATCGTCGTGCCGATGCCCAGGCCGACGCCGTTGACCGCGCAGACCAGCGGCTTGGGGAAGTCGACCAGCGCGTCGACCAGCCCGATGAAGCCGTGCTTGCCGGGCACGAACTCCGGGTCGGTCGCGCGGGCGTGCATCTCGAGCAGGTCGGTGCCGGCGCTGAAGGCGCGGCCGTTCCCGGTCAGCAGGACCACCGCGACGCCGGGGTCTTCGGCCGCCTCGCGCAGCGCCTCGGTCGTGGCGTCGTAGAGAGCCTCGTCGAAGGCGTTGAGCGCGTCGGGCCGGTCGAGGGTGAGGGTGCGGACCCGCTTCTCGTCGGAGATCTGGAGCGACATGCGCCCAGACTAGAACGTGTTCCAGATGTGAGGGCGTCGGTGCCGTCGGTTAGCGTCGCGTCCATGAGTGGCCCGGGGCGTGTGCGCGAGTGGCGGCCCGGCTGGCCGTGCTCGGTCCGGGCGGCGCTCGGTCGCCTGCGGCGCGGTGCGGGAGACCCGACGTACCGCATGGTCGGCGACACCCACTGGCGCGGCATCCGGACCCCGCAGGGGCCGGCCACCCTGGCCATCGACCGTCGCTCGGCGGACGGGGTCGTGCGGGCGCAGGCGTGGGGACCGGGTGCCGACTGGGCGCTCGAGTCGGTCCCGGCGCTGCTCGGGGCCGAGGACGACGCGACGGGGTTCGAGCCGCGGCTCCCGGTGCTGGAGCAGGCGTGGCGCCGGCACGCCCACCGGCGGATCGGCCGCACCGGGTTGGTCATGGAGGCGCTGGTCCCGGGGATCATCGAGCAGAAGGTGACCGGCCAGGAGGCGTTCGCCGGCTTCCGGATGCTCGTGCACCGGTACGGCGAGCGCGCGCCCGGTCCGGGCACCGACCACCGGCTCTGGGTGCAGCCGTCGGCCGACACCATCCGGCAGGTCCCGTCGTGGGAGTGGCTGCAGATGCACGTCGACCCGGCCCGGTCGCGCGCCCTCGTGACGGCGGCTCGCGTGGCCGGCTCGCTGGAGCGCACGGTGGGCCTGCCCGGCGCCGAGGTCGAGCGGCGGCTGTGCTCGCTGCCCGGGATCGGGGTCTGGACGGCGGCCGAGGTGCGGCAGCGTGCCCACGGCGACGCCGATGCGGTGTCGTTCGGCGACTACCACGTCGCCGCCGACGTGGGCTGGGCCGTGCGGGGGAGCGACTTCGACGACACCGAGCTGGCCGAGTTCCTCGAGCCGTGGCGTCCGCACCGCGGCCGGGTCGTGACGCTGCTGCTCACCAGCCAGCGCCGCCCGCGACACGGCGCCCGGATGGCACCCCGCACCCACCTCCCCGCCACGGTGACCCGCAGATGAGCGACCTGTCGACGCTGCGGACCGCGACGCCCGACGACGACCTGCTCGAGCTGATCGGCCGCGACGACATCCGGCCGGCGGCGATCGCAGGCATCCTCGCGCGGCTGCACGAGTACGCCGTACCCGACCGCCTGGCGCTGCTCACCGGCGTCGTCCGCATCGACCTCGAACGCCGCGGCAGGCTGCTTCAGCAGCACGCCCTGCGCGTCGACGGCGGCGCGATCGAGCTGCTGGCCGGCCCGCCCGACACCGTCGACGTCGTGCTGCGCACCAGCATCCTGCGAGCGCCGTGACGCCACCGTCACCTGCGAGGCGGCCGACTACCTCCGGCTGGCCACCGGCCACCTCAACCCGCTGACGGGCGTCCTCAAGGGCCGGCTCAAGGTGAAGGGCGACCGCGCCAAGGCGCTCCAGCTCAGCTCGGTCATCGACATCCCGAAGGCACGCTGAGCTCGGCTACAGGAGCGGTCGCAGCGGGAAGAGCACCATCTCCGTGAACTTCCGGTGCAGGTCGCGCGCCTCCCACTCGCCGTGGGTGAGCTCGAGGCAGTTGGTCTCGTCGGTCCGGTAGATGTCCTCGAGCGTCGCCGCGAAGGCCTCGTCGATCACCTCGACGTTGATCTCGTAGTTGCCGGTGAGGCTGAGCCGGTCGATGTTCGCGGTCCCGACCGTCGACCAGGTGCCGTCGATCGTCGACGTCTTGGCGTGCACCATGGCGTCCTTGAAGCGGAAGATCCGCACGCCCGCGCCCAGGAGCTGGCTGAAGTAGCCGCGCGAGAGCCAGTCGGCGACGATGTGGTTGGACTTCAGCGGCAGCAGCAGGCGCACGTCGACGCCGCGCTGCGCGGCGTCCTTCATCGCGTCGACGAAGTCCTGGTCGGGCAGGAAGTAGGCCTGGGTCATCCAGATGTTGGTGCTCGCCCGGTTGATCGCCTCGATGTACAT
>JAOPXG010000307.1 GCA_025965275.1 Nocardioides sp. | reverse complement strand
TCCGCCTTCACCCTGGTCGGCACGAGCGCCTTCTCGTTCTGCAGCCCGTCGCGCGGGCCGACCTCGTAGATCGTCACCCGCTCCGGCAGGCCCTCGGGCCGCACCACGGTCGGCGTACGCATCAGTCCTCCTCTACTTCCACCAGGAAGAGTCGGGCGCCGAGCGCCACCTGGCTGCCGGCGACGGCGTGCACCTCGGTGACGGTGCCGGCGAACGGGGCCTTGAGGCTCAGCTCCATCTTCATCGCCTCGACGACGCCGAGCACGTCGCCGGCGGCGACCGCCTGGCCGGCCTCGACGCGGACGTCGAGGACGGTGCCGGGCATCGGCGAGGCGATCGCGCCGTCGCCGACCTCGGCGGCGTGGTCGCCGAAGACGTCGGGGCGCTCGAAGACGAAGCGCTGGCCGCGGAAGGAGACCTCGGCGACGTGCGGCTGCACGTTGACGACGGCCTGGTGGCGGTGGCCGTCGACGCTGAGGACGAGCACGTGGTCGGCCGCGGAGTGCTGGCGGACGGCGACGCCGTCGACGGTGCCGCGGGCGCGGTCCACGACGACCGGTCGGTCGAGCTCGACGATCGTCGGCGCCGGGTCGCCGGCCGAGCGCCAGCCGTCGGACTGGAAGGGATGACCCGAGTCCTGCACCGCGGTGAGCATCGCGCTGACCCAGGCCACGAAGATCCGGGGCAGCTCGTCGTCCGGCTTCTCGACCGTGGCGGTGTCGAGCCAGGCGGTGTCGATGGTCGCGTCGCGGAACTCGTCGCTCGCGGCAAGTGCGCGCAGGAAGCCGACGTTCGTCGTCAGCCCGAGGATCGCGGTGTCGTCGAGCGCAGCGACCAGCGCCCGGCGGGCCGACTCGCGGTCGGGTCCGTGCACGATGATCTTGCCGAGCATCGGGTCGTACGACGTGCTGACGACCTGCCCGGGCTCCAGCGCGTGGTCGACCCGCGCCCGTTCCGGCCACCGCACGATCGACGTGGTGCCGGCCTGGGGCAGGAAGCCGCCGAACGAGTCCTCGGCGTACACCCGGGCCTCGATCGCGTGGCCGCGGACGTTGAACTCCGGCTGCTCCCACCCCAGGGGGTGCCCGAGCGCGACCAGGAGCTGGAGGAAGACCAGGTCGACGTCGTGGTGGATCGCTTCGGTGACGGGGTGCTCGACCTGCAGCCGGGTGTTCATCTCCAGGAAGTAGGCCTCCCCGGTGTCGTCGTCGACGAGGAACTCCACGGTCCCGGCGTTGACGTAGCCGACCTGCCGGGCGAGCGCCACGGCCGACGAGGTGACCAGCTCGCGGACCTCCGGGCTGATCGTCGGCGCCGGCGCCTCCTCGATGACCTTCTGGTGGCGACGCTGGGTCGAGCAGTCGCGTTCGTGGAGGTGCACGACCGTGCCGTGAGTGTCGGCCATGACCTGGACCTCGATGTGGCGGCCGTGCTCGACGTACTTCTCGACCAGCATCGTGTCGTCGCCGAACGCCGACAGCGCCTCGCGCTTGGCTGCGGCGACGGCGTCGTCGTACTCGTCGGCCGAGCGGACGACGCGCATGCCCTTGCCGCCACCACCCGCCGCGGCCTTGACCAGCACGGGATAGCCGGCGTCCTCGCCACGGGGCACGACGGGCACGCCGGCCGCGATCGCGATCTCGCGGGCCGCGTCCTTGCGGCCCATCTGGTCCATCACGTCGGCGGACGGCCCGACGAAGATGATGCCGGCGGCCTCGACGGCCCGGACGAACTCCGCGCGCTCCGACAGGAAGCCGTAGCCGGGGTGCACCGCGGCGGCGCCCGAGGTGACCGCGGCCGCGACGACCGCGTCGATGTCGAGGTAGCTCTCGACCCGGACCGCGTCGTCGGCGGCCCGGACGTGGGGGGCGTCGGCGTCGAGGTCGGTGAAGACGGCGATGGTGCGGACGCCGTACGTGCGACAGGTGCGCATCACGCGGAGCGCGATCTCGCCCCGATTGGCGACGAGGACGGACTCGAGGACGGCGGCGAGGGAGACGGGCATCGTCATCACATCCGGAAGACGCCGTACGACGGCGTCGGGATCGGGGCGTTGGCCGCAGCAGCGAGGCCCATGCCGAGGACGCGTCGGGTGTCGGCGGGGTCGATGACACCGTCGTCCCAGAGGCGGGCGGTGGCGTAGTACGGCGAGCCCTGGGTCTCGTACTGCTCGCGGATCGGCGCCTTGAACTCCTCGTCGTCGGGCTTGCCGGCGACGGTGGCCAGCACCGACGCCGCCTGCTCGCCGCCCATCACGGAGATCCGGGCGTTCGGCCACATCCACAGGAAGCGCGGGTCGTAGGCCCGGCCGCACATGCCGTAGTTGCCGGCGCCGAACGACCCGCCGATGACGACGGTGAACTTCGGGACCACCGAGCACGCGACCGCGGTGACGAGCTTGGCGCCGTCGCGGGCGATGCCCTTGTTCTCGTACTCCCTGCCGACCATGAAGCCGGAGATGTTCTGCAGGAAGACCAGCGGGATGCCGCGCTGGTTGCACAGCTCGATGAAGTGCGCGCCCTTGAGCGCCGACTCGCTGAAGAGGATGCCGTTGTTGGCGACGATCCCGACCGGGTGTCCCCAGACGTGCGCGAAGCCGCAGACCAACGTCTCGGCGTACAGCTTCTTGAACTCGTGGAAGCGGCTGCCGTCGACGACCCGACGGATCACCTCGCGCACGTCGTACGGCGTGCGGGTGTCGGTCGGCACCACGTCGTACAGCGTGGACGGGTCCTCGTGGGGCTCCTCGACGGGCCGCACCTCCCACGGGGTGGGCGCCCGGGGGCCGACGGTCTCGACGATGCTGCGCACGATCGCCAGCGCGTGGGCGTCGTCCTCGGCGAGGTGGTCGACGACGCCGGAGGTGCGGGCGTGCACATCGCCGCCGCCGAGCTCCTCCGCGGTCACGACCTCGCCGGTCGCGGCCTTCACCAGCGGCGGGCCACCCAGGAAGATCGTGCCCTGGTTGCGCACGATCACGGTCTCGTCGGACATCGCCGGGACGTAGGCGCCGCCGGCGGTGCAGGAGCCCATCACGCTGGCGATCTGCGGGATGCCCCGGGCCGAGAGGTTGGCCTGGTTGAAGAAGATCCGGCCGAAGTGCTCGCGGTCGGGGAAGACCTCGTCCTGCATCGGCAGGAACGCGCCGCCGGAGTCGACGAGGTAGACGCACGGCAGCCTGTTCTCGGCCGCGACGGTCTGGGCGCGCAGGTGCTTCTTGACCGTGATCGGGTAGTAGGTGCCGCCCTTGACGGTCGCGTCGTTGGCCACCACGACGACCTCGCGGCCGCTGACCCGGCCGATGCCGGTGACGATGCCGGCCGCGGG
>JAOPXG010000300.1 GCA_025965275.1 Nocardioides sp. | reverse complement strand
GACCGTGACCTCGGCACCGGCGATCTCGACGCCGTGCCGGCGGAGCAGCTCGATCACGCCGACCGGCGTGCACGGCAGCGAGCCGTCCTCGCCGAGCACCAGCTTGCCGAGGCTGACCGGGTGGAGCCCGTCGACGTCCTTGGCGGGGTCGACCCGCGAGAGCAGCGCGAACTCGTCGAGGCCGGTCGGCTGCTGCACCAGGAAGCCGGTGCAGGTCGGGTCGGCGTTCAGCTCGTCGATGACCGCCTCGACCTCGGCCTGGGTGGCGGTCGCCGGCAGGTCGCGGCGGATCGTGTCGATGACGATCTCCGCCGAGTCCTTGTGCTTGGCGTTGACGTACCAGTGCGAGCCGGGGTCGTCACCGACCAGCACGGTCCCGAGCCCGGGCGTGACGCCCCGCTCCTTCAGCTTCGCGACGCGCTCGGCCAGCTCGGCCTTGATGGCCTTCAGCGTGGCGGTGCCGTCGAGGGTCTGGGCTGTCATCAACGTCCTCAGTGGAAGAAGTGTCGGGTGCCGGTGAAGTACATCGTGACGCCGGCGGCCTCGGCCGCCTTGATCGTGAGCTCGTCGCGCATCGAGCCGCCGGGCTGGACGATGGCCGCGACGCCGGCGTCGATCAGGATCTGCGGGCCGTCCTCGAACGGGAAGAAGGCGTCGGACGCCGCCACCGAGCCGGCCGCCCGGTCACCGGCGCGGGAGACGGCGAGCCGGCAGGAGTCGACCCGGTTGACCTGGCCCATGCCGATGCCGACCGAGGCGGCGTCCTTGGCCAGCAGGATCGCGTTGGACTTCACCGCCCGGCAGGCCCGCCAGGCGAAGGCCAGGTCGGCGAGCACCTCGGGCGAGGCGGCGCTGCCGGTGGCCAGCGTCCAGGTCACCGGGTCGTCGCCGGGAGCGTCGACGTGGTCGACCCGCTGCATCAGGACACCGCCGCTGATCCCGCGGAACTCCACGGGGTCGGGGAACTCGTCCGGTGGGCAGACGAGGATCCGGATGTTCTTGCCCCCCCGGGGCAGGGACTGCAGGACCTCGACGGCGCCGTCCTCGTACGCCGGCGCCACGATCGCCTCGGTGAACGTCTCCCGCATCGCCTCGGCCATGGCCACCGACACCGGCCGGTTGACCGCGATGACGCCGCCGAACGCGGACGTCGGGTCGCAGGCCGCGGCCTTGGCGTAGGCGTCGGCGACATCAGTGCCCACCGCGATGCCGCACGGGTTGGCGTGCTTGATGATCGCCACGGCCGGCTCGCCGAAGTCGTTGGCGGCGCGGCGGGCGGCGTCGGTGTCGACGTAGTTGTTGTAGGACATCTCCTTGCCGTGCAGCTGCTCGGCGGCGGCCAGGCCGCCGCGCCAGTGCCGGTAGAGGGCGGCCGGCTGGTGCGGGTTCTCGCCGTAGCGCAGCACCGCGGCCCTGTCCCAGGTCGCGCCGGTCCACGAGGGGAACCCGGTGCCGTCGGAGGTGTCGGTCAGGACCGAGCTCATCCAGGACGCCACGGCCACGTCGTACGACGCCGTGTGCTGGAACGCCTCGGCGGCCAGCCGCTGCCGCTGCGCCAGCGTGAACCCACCCTCGGCGACGGCGGTGAGCACGTCGTCGTACGACGCGGGCGAGGTGACGATCGCGACCGAAGGGTGGTTCTTCGCGGCCGCGCGCACCATCGACGGCCCGCCGATGTCGATCTGCTCCACACACTCGTCGGGCGTCGCGCCGGACTGCACGGTCTGCACGAAGGGGTAGAGGTTCGAGACCACGAGGTCGAACGGCTCGACACCGAGCTCGGCCAGCTGCGCGACGTGGGTCTCGAGGCGGCGGTCGGCGAGGATGCCGGCGTGCACCTTCGGGTGCAGGGTCTTCACCCGGCCGTCGAGGCACTCGGGGAAGCCGGTCAGGTCCTCGACCCTGGTCACCGGCACGCCCAGCCGCTCGATCAGCGCGGCCGAGCCGCCGGTCGACACCAGCGCGACGCCGGCGCCGTGGAGGCCGCGGACGAGGTCCTCGAGGCCGGACTTGTCGTAGACGGAGACCAGCGCGCGCTTGATCGGGATCCGGTGGTCAGACATAGGGGCAGCTCCTGCTCACGTGGAGGAGCACCCAGGCGGTCGATGCTCCCGACGTCACTCCCTGGTGGTCGACCCACCTGCGCCAGTCGTGTGGGGCCAGCATAGTGGGGTTCAGGAGCCGAAACGCACCCGGCGGTCGTCGATCGTGAAGCCCTCGCGGGCCATCCGGCCGACGGCCTCGACGAGCATCTGCCGCTCCGCGACCTTGATGCGCTCGTGGAGCGTCTCGGTGGTGTCGTCGTCCTCGACCGGGACGGCGGTCTGGGCGACGATCGGGCCCGTGTCGACGCCCGCGTCGACGACGAAGAGCGTGCAGCCGGTGACCTTCACGCCGTACGCCAGGGCGTCGGCGGGACCGTGCATCCCCGGGAACGACGGCGACAGCGCCGGGTGCGTGTTGACCGTCCGGCCGGCGAACCGCTCCAGGAAGGTCGCGCCGACCAGCTTCATGAAGCCGGCCAGGACCACGACGTCGGGCTCGTACGACGCCACCGTGTCGGCGAGCGCGGCGTCCCACGCCTCCCGGGACTCGAACTCCTTGACCCGGTGCACGAACGTCGCGATGCCGGCCCGCTCTGCCCGGGCCAGACCCTCGATCTCGCCGCGGTCGGCGCCGACGGCGACCACCGCTGCGCCGTACGACGGGTCCGCACAGGCGTCGAGCAGCGCCTGGAGGTTGGTGCCGGAACCCGACACGAGCACGACGAGGCGGGCGGGGCTGCGGGTCACGCCGCGCAGTCTAGGGCTGTCTAGAGCTCGGCGTGCCGGGCGGCGCGACGCTGCCACCAGGTCATCAGCAGACCGCCGATCAGCCCGCCGATGCCGAACGCCGTGATCGCGTGGACCAGCACGTCGAAGCCGAGCGGGCCGACCTCACGCATCCGGCCGGGGCCGACCGCGCCGCCCGAGACCGATGCGAGGAAGCCGAGGAGCACGCCGGCGACCACACCACCGGCCGTGCCACGCAGGGCGCCCTCGTCCCATCGCAGCGTGGGGTTGCGGCGCTGCGACCGGACCGCGGCGAACGCCGCTACCAGCAGCGGCACGGCCATGAGGTACGCCGTCCACGCCGCCGTCGGCCCGTTGTCGGGCAGGGCGGCGAGCAGCGGGAACATCGGCAGCGCGCCGATCGACACCATGGTCGGCGAGACGAGGGTGTGGGCGCCGACCGCGAAGCCGGGGCCGAGCAGGTAGGAGCCGGAGAAGAGGACGGCGTTCGGGGCGACCGTGGTGGTGAGGGCCGTGTAGACCGTGGCGTCGCCGGCACCCATGTGGAGGCGCGACATCACGTTGACCGCGGTACCGAAGTCGACGACCAGGGCGGCGACGAAGACCAGCGCGGCGACCACGAGGTAGGTGCCGAGGATGCGCAGGGCGGTGGCGCCGGCGGCGCGCACCGACGGCGGGAGGAACGCGGCCCAGATCGCGGCCCGGCCGGACCCGACCGCGATCGAGGTCACCCCGAGCGTCCCGCACAGCACCAGCGACCACAGCACGACCCGGGCCTGGGACGGCGCGGTCTCGGCGGTGGCGGCCATCTGGAACGTGATGATCGCCACGACGAGGTAGCCCGCGGTGAAGGCCAGGCCGGCGATCGGGACCGTCCAGTCGCGCTCGCCGTCGGCGATCCGGTCGGCGTCCGGGCCGTGCCCGGAGATGGAGTCGCCGACCCGGTGCCCGAGCCGCCAGATCGACCATCCGCAGAGCACCGTGAGACCGAGCGGTACGACGGTCAGGAGCACGCCGTCGACCCGGATCCCGGAGCCGTGCGCGAGCAGCCAGCCGAGCGCTCCCACGCGGAGACCGTCGCGGGGAGCGCCGTGTGCGCCGGCGTCGGCGAGGAACCAGCCGACCACCCCGAGGGCCAGGCAGACGAGGAGCGTGGCGGACGCCGCGGCGACGCCGCCGAGGGTCGCGATCAGCACCAGCGGACGACGGTGCCGGGCGTCGGCGCGGTCGGTCGACCCGCGGGTGGCCGAGGTCGTGCCGGGGAGGAGCGAAGTCATGGCCCGGCCATCATCACCCGACCCCCGGGCCCGATCCGGGCTCCCACGCCGTTTCGGCGCGGATGTCGCGGGCGGCTACCGTGGACGGCGCCATGAGGGACCCGGATGAGTTCGACCAGTTCTACAAGGACGTACGCACGCGACTGCTGCTGCTGACGTACTGCCTGACCGGCGACCTCCCGTCCTCCCGGGCCGCCGTCCGCGACGCGTTCGTGGTCACCTGGCACCACTGGCGCAAGGTGTCCCGCCTCGAGGACCCCGAGGCCTGGACCCGCGCCCGCGCCTGCTCCCACGCGCAGCGCCGGCACACCGCCAAGCTCTGGCACCGCGAGAAGGGGCTCGACCCGGAGGTCAAGACGACCCTCGACGCGCTCGGCAAGCTGCCGGTCACCCAGCGCAAGGTGCTGCTCCTGAGCGAGCTCAGCACCGCGTCCCTGGCCGAGCTGTCTCGCGAGGTCGGGCTCCCCCGCACCGAGGCGGAGCGCGCCCTGCAGACCGCGACCGCGCAGTTCGCCCTGCTCCGCGAGATCCCGACCACGAGCATCCGCACGGTGTTCGACCCGGTCCGCGCCCACGTCGAGGACTCCACCTGGTCGCGCGCCACGATCATCCGCCGCGCCGGCGCCGCGCGCCGCCGTACCCACACCGTGGTCGGGGTCGCCGCGTCGGTCGCGGCGCTGGTCCTGACCGGCACGCTGGTCACCGACGCCGCGGGCGTGCGTCCCACGCTCTCGGGCGAGCGGGTCGAGGCTGCGGACAGCGCCGAACCGTCCGCCAAGCCCACGCCGGAGCCGGTCGACCTGCCCGAGGAGGCGATGCTGACCGCCGAGCAGGTCGGGCAGCACGTGCCCGGCAAGGACTGGACGGTCGCCTCGACGGACGACAACACGGCCGGCGACGGCCTGGTGATGCCCTGTCAGGACGAGCGGTACGCCGACCCGAAGGGCGCGGCCGCCCTGGTCCGCACGTTCGACCCCCAGGCGGCGAAGCCGACCGTCACGACGATGCAGACCAGCCAGGCCTCGGAGTCGACCAGGGCCGCCGACCGCAGCTTCGACACGATGCTCCACTGGTTCGCGGGGTGCTCCGACGACCGGGCCCAGCTGTTGCAGACCCGTTCGGTCGGCGGCGTCGGCGACGAGGCGATGGTGCTGAGCCTCCGGCTCTGGGACGAGCCGACGTCGACGGTGGTCGTCGGCGTGGCCCGGACCGGGCAGTTCACGACCACGACCATGACCCGGATCCGCGGCAAGGACGACCCCGGGCTCGCGGCGTCCGCGAAGCTGCTGGGCACGGCGGTCTCGGACCTCTGCACGCTTCCGGAGGCCGGGAACTGCACGACCAGCCGGACCTCGATGACGCAGGTCCCACCGGTGCCGGTCGCCGACGTACCCGCCATCCTCGCGGAGGTCGACCTCCCCCCGGTCACCGGCGTCGACCAGCCCTGGGTCGGCACCGAGCCCCGCCAGGCGAAGGACAACGTCGCCGCCACCGGGTGCGACCGGGCCGACTTCTCCGCGATGACCGACAACGTGACCCGCACCTTCCTGATCCCGAAGGCGAAGCTGGCCGACCAGTTCGGCCTGACCGAGACGCTGGGGTCCCTGCCGGAGGCGAAGGCCGCGGCGTTCGTCGCCGACGTCCGCGGCAAGCTCGCGAAATGCTCCCAGAAGCAGATGGGCACCCAGGTCGAGCGAGTGCGCCACGTCGACGGCAAGCACCGGGACGTCTCCGTCTGGCACCTGACCACCGAGGTCACCGACAAGCTCACGGTCAGCTTCTGGATGGGCATCGTCCGCGACGGCACGTCGATCGCCCAGGTCGGCTTCGTGCCCGACAAGGGGGTCGGGATGAGCTCCGACGCGTTCAACGCGCTCGTCGGGCGGGCGCTGGCCCGGCTCGACGCGCTGTCGTCGCCGAAGTCCGGCTGAATCCTCCCGAACTTTCCGCCCGCCACGTGCAACCGTTTCCCGTGGAGGGGCGTATCCCCCGTGAATCAGCAACCAGCTGAGAGCCACACGAGACGGGACCAGGGTCGATGGACGAACGCGAGTTCGACGACTTCTACGCCGCGTCGTTCCAGCGGATCACGGGCCAGGTGTACGCCATGATCGGCAACCGCGACGAGGCACAGGAGTGCGTGCAGGAGGCGTTCGTCCGCGCCTGGGCACACCGCAAGAAGCTCGACAGGGCCGAGCACCCCGAGGCCTGGGTACGCACCACGGCGTACCGCCTGGCCGTCAGCCGCTGGCGTCGTACGACGCGGGCTCGTCGGCCCGCCGACCGCGCCGTGAGCCTGGCGACCGAGGCGGCCGCGCCGAGCGAGGCCCACGTCGCGCTGGTCGCCGCGCTCAAGCAGCTCCCCGAGGCGCAGCGGCAGGCGCTGGTGCTGCACCACATCGCGGACCTCCCGGTCCACGACGTCGCCCGCGAGGTCGGCGTCCCCGAAGGAACCATCAAGGCCCGGTTGAGCCGCGGCCGCGCCGCCCTGGCCGCGCTGCTCGCCGACGACGTCCCCGCCGGTCTCTCCCGAGGGATCGGCACCGAAGGAGCCAGCCATGCGTGACCCGATCGAGGAGCTCGAGAACTTCACGTCCCCAGGACTGACCATGGACCCGATCCCTGCTTCCGAGGTACGCCGCCGCGGCACCCGTCTGCGCCGGCGCAACACCGCGCTCGCCACCGCGGGCGGCGTGCTGGCAATCGCGGTGATCGCCGCGCCGCTCGCCGTCGCCGCGGGCGGTCACAGCTCGTCGAACCCGCAGCCGATCCCGCCTTCGACCCAGCAGGCGACCGCCTGGGTGACGACTATCCCCGCGGACTTCCCGCTCACCTACGGCATGCCCGAGAAGAACGGCCACGACGGGTCGCCCGTCGAGGCCCGGGACACCTACGAGCCGCAGGCCGTCGACGTGTGCGAAGGCGAGGGTTGGTCGCCCGAGGAGGCGACGGACGTCAGCCAGGCGACCTACACCGGCGAGAGCGAGGGCGGGCAGGACCGGGCACTGGCGCTCTACCGTGACGACCGAGCCGCCTCGACCGCGCTGACCACCCTGACCACGCAGGTCGAGGCATGCGCCTCGTCCTCCGCGGGCAAGGACCGCTCCGCCGAGGTCGTCGCGACCGACGCGGACTCGCTCTCCTACGTCGACCACATGAGCGACGCGGGAGACATGTTCGTGCGCACCGTCCAGCGCGTCGGCAACGCCCTGCTGCTTGACACGACGTACGCGATGGGCGGCGGAGATCCCCAGGTCGTCCAGCAGACCGTCGACCTCCTGACCGACAAGTCAGCAGGCGTCATCGACGCCATGTGCGCCTTCGCCCCCGACCCCTGCTGACCCGCACCACCGTGATTGAGGCCTGCCTGTCCTCGGCGTGCGGGCCGTGGGGGGTTGCGACCGACGGGCCGACAACGGGGTACGGCGGGCCCCTGGTTGCGGCCGGCGCCCGACTCACGGCCGTCCCGGTGGTTGAGGAAGGGCGAAGTCCTGTCTCGAAACCACCCGCACCACGGTGGTTGAGGTGCGAGGAGCGCCAGCGACGAGCCTCGAAACCGCCCCGGTCTGCCTGACCACGGGCTGCGGGCCGCTCGGAGCAGGGAATCAGAGAATGACGTGGTCACCGTCCGCCGTGGTTCAGGCGGCGATTCCAGCCCCAATCGGCTCGCGGGCCGGCGCGGGTCGACCGTCGTGGTCACCGCCCCGAGATTTTACTTTCCGATTGCTCAGAACCCTGTGCACAAGTGGGTTCTGGGGGTCTGAGTGTCGGTGGCGAGTGCTTGGCTTGATCCATGGCAGCCACCAC
>JAOPXG010000289.1 GCA_025965275.1 Nocardioides sp. | reverse complement strand
TGAGCAGCGCGAGGTCGGTGTAGTCGTAGCCCTTGGAGGCGCTGGTGGCCTCGACGGCCTCCATCTGGTCCTCGAAGATCGACTTGGAGTCGAGCAGGAGGCGACCGATGAGGGTCGACTTGCCGTCGTCGACGGAGCCGGCGGTGGCGAACCGGAGCAGGTCCATGGTGCGGGTCTGCTCGGCGATCTGGGTCTTGGTGAGGCCTGAGTCGGGGGTGGTGCTCATCAGAAGTAGCCTTCCTTCTTCCGGTCCTCCATGGCTGCCTCGGAGAACCGGTCGTCGCCGCGGGTCGCGCCACGCTCGGTGACGCGCGCGATGGCGACCTCGTCGATGATCTTGTCGATGGTGTCGGCCTCGGACTCGACGCACCCGGTGAGGGTCAGGTCGCCGACGGTGCGGAAGCGCACGGTGCGCTCGGTGACGGTCTCGTTGCCCTTGGTGGGGTTGAAGTCGCTCTCGGAGAGCAGCATCCCGTCGCGCTCGAAGACCCGGCGCTGGTGGGAGAAGTAGATGGAGGGGATCTCGACGCCCTCCTGGCCCAGGTAGTGCCAGATGTCGAGTTCGGTCCAGTTGGACAGCGGGAAGATCCGCATGTGCTCGCCCTGGTGGATCCGGCCGTTGTAGAGGCTCCACAGCTCGGGCCGCTGCATCTTCGGGTCCCACTGTCCGAACTCGTCGCGGTGGGAGTAGACGCGCTCCTTGGCGCGGGCCTTCTCCTCGTCACGACGGCCGCCACCGAAGGCGGCGGTGAAGCCCTCCTCCTCGAGCGCGTGGAGGAGGGTGCCGATCTGCATGCGGTTGCGGCTGGTCTTGCCGTCGTCGACGATCACGCCGTTGGCGATGGCTTCCTCGACGCTGGCGACCACGAGGCGGACCCCGAGGCGGTTGACCCAGGCGTCGCGGCAGGCGAGGACCTCGGGGAAGTCGTAGCCGGTGTCCACCTGGAGCACGGGGAACGGGATCTTGGCCGGGTAGAACGCCTTCTCGGCGAGCCGCAGCATCACGATCGAGTCCTTGCCGCCCGAGAACATCAGGACAGGCTTCTCGAACTCGGCGGCGACCTCACGGAAGATGTGGATCGACTCCGCCTCCAGCTGGTCGAGCTGACTCAGCTGGTAGTCGGCATGGGTGTCGGTCATGTCTGACTGGGACCTCTCGTCGGGACAGCAGCCCACATCGTAGCCGTGTCGTGACCTCTCCCCTCAAACCGGACAAATTCGAGTGCTTCAGGTCACTCCGGGTCCGGAAAACGGGAGCAGCTGTTCACGCAAGTGTTCCGTGAACTGTCGCAAATGTGCGCAGCGCGCCACCTACGATGCCGCCATGCGTATCTCCGTCTTCGGCTGCGGCTACCTCGGTGCCGTGCATGCGGCCTGCATGACCCGGCTCGGCCACGACGTCGTCGGTGTCGACGTCCTCCCGGAGCACGTGGCCGCGCTGGCCCGCGGGGAGGCGCCGTTCCACGAGCCCGGTCTGCCGGAGCTGCTGACAGAGAGCCTCGGAACGGGCCGCCTAGAGTTCACGACCGACCCGGCGGCAGGTGCTGGCGCCACGGTGCATTTCCTCTGCGTCGGCACGCCGCAGAAGTCGGGCGAGTTCGCCGCCGACCTGCGCTTCGTCCACGCGGGCATCGACGCGATCCTCCCGCTGCTGAAGCCGGGCGACCTCGTGGTCGGCAAGTCGACGGTGCCGGTCGGGACCGCTGAAGAGCTCGCGGAGCGGGTGCGCGAGGCCGAGCCCGAGGCGGTGCTGGTCTGGAACCCGGAGTTCCTCCGGGAGGGCTTCGCGGTCAAGGACACGCTCCACCCCGACCGTCTCGTCTACGGCGTGCCCGACACCGACGCCGGCAAGCGGGCCGTCGAGGTGCTCGACGAGGTGTACGGCTCCGCGATCGCTGAGGGAACCCCGCGGATCGTCGCCGACCTCACCACCGCCCAGCTGGTCAAGGTCGCGGCCAACTCGTTCCTCGCCACCAAGATCTCCTTCATCAACGCGATGGCGGAGCTCTGTGAGGCCACCGGCGCGGACGTGAAGCTGCTCGCCGATGCGATCGGCCACGACGCCCGGATCGGCCGGAAGTTCCTCAACGCCGGTGTCGGCTTCGGAGGAGGCTGTCTCCCCAAGGACATCCGTGCCTTCATGGCCCGAGCCGGCGAGCTGGGCGTCGACCAGGCGCTGACCTTCCTCCGCGAGGTCGACTCCATCAACATGCGGCGCCGGACCCGCATGGTCGATCTCGCTCGCGAGGAATGCGGTGGGTCGATCGCGGGCCGCAAGATTGCCGTGCTTGGCGCTGCTTTCAAGCCGGACAGCGACGACGTGCGGGACTCGCCCGCGCTGAGTGTGGCCGCGCAGATGCAACTGCAGGGGGCGCACGTCGTGGTGACCGACCCTCGTGCCATCGCCAACGCACAGAAGAAGTGGCCCGATCTGGTCTTCGCGTCGACGGTTGAGGACGCCGTCGCGGGCGTCGAGGTCGTGATGCTCCTGACCGAGTGGCCGGAGTACGTCGCGCTCGACCCGGCGGCGACGAAGGCGCTGGTCGCGACGCCGCGCATCATCGACGGTCGCAACTGCCTGGAGCCCGCCGAGTGGCGCGCGGCGGGCTGGACCTATCGGGCCCTGGGTCGCCCCTGAGTCTCGCCCTCGAGCT